>NC_014958.1:2828750-3175000 GCF_000186385.1 Deinococcus maricopensis DSM 21211 | reverse complement strand
TCGAACAGCGCGCCCAGCAGGCGCTCCTGCGGCACGAAGTACAGGGCGTACGCGCCGCGCAGCGCGCCCAGCACCCACGGATGATCCCCCGTCTGGCGCGGCGCGTCACGGAACACCTCGCCGCGCGCCTCACGGTACGCGCGCTCCCACAGGAAATCCGTCGTCAGAATCAGGCTGAGCAGCACCGTGGCAGGCAGCCCCGCCCGCCGGCTGATGGCCATGAACACGGCCGCGTTCACGACGACGTCCATGTTGGTGTCGAGGTAGCGGCCCGTCTCGGTCGTCTGCCCGGTGGCGCGCGCCAGCTGCCCGTCGAGGTTGTCGAGGACCGTCTTGATCTGCAGCAGCAGCGCGGGCGTCCAGGTGCCGCCCCGCGCGATCAGGCGCGCGGCAATCACGCCCAGCAGCGTATGGCCGAGCACCACCGTCGTCGGCCGCACGCGCGTGCGCGCCACCGGCCCGAGCAGGCGCTGCGCGAGCGGCCGGAACATCCGCTCCGCGGCCCACTCGGAGGCCGGTCGCGCCTTGCGCGTCAGTTCGGTGGCGCGGGCGTCCAGGGGCGAGCGGGAAGTCACGCGCTCAATGTAGCAGTGGCCACGCAGGCGACCTGTAGGAGAACGTACGCCGAAGCGTGAGCCAGGCGGGAAACGCCCCGCGCGGACGTGGTAAAATACTCTGCTTGTGGGCCCCCAGAGTGTGGGCCTGATGGGTTCCGGGACGCACGGGCAGGGCCGTGCCCGCCTCGGAGTTCGGGCGTGGACGCCAGTCCGCCTCAGGAGGATGCAGCGGTGACGGAAGCAGCACGGCAGATCATGGGCGCCCCGGTATACCCGGCGCAAATCAAAAGCGTGGAAAGCGGCAGTCCCGCCGAACGTGCGGGCGTCCGTCCCGGCGACCTCCTCATGCGCGTCAACGGCCAGGGCGTCACCGACATCCTGATGTACCGCCACCTGCTGGAGGCCGGGCACGTCACCCTCGAAGTCAGCCGCCCCCGCCAGGTCGTGCTGCACGCCGTCCCGCAGGACCACCACACGGTCCGCGCGGACGACGCGGACGTCACCCTCACCTTCGACGTGGACTGGGAGGACCCCGGTCTGGAATTCGAGGAGGTCCTGTTCGACGGCATCAAGAAGTGCGCGAACAAGTGCGACTTCTGCTACGTCCACCAGATGCCGCGCGGCTTCCGCAAGAGCCTGTACATCATGGACGACGACTACCGCCTGTCGTTCCTGTACGGCTCATTCGTCACGCTCACCAACCTGACCGAGCAGGACGTGAACCGCATCCTGAACGAGAACCTCAGCCCGCTGTACGTCAGCGTCCACACCGCCAACCAGGACCTGCGCGCCGACATGATGAAGTGGTGGAAGCTGAAGGTCAAGGACGAGAAGGCCACGCAGATCCGCGACATGATCGAGCGCCTCGAAAGCATCGACCTATACACCCAGGTGGTGCTGCTGCCGGGTCGCAACGACGGTGAGCACTTCGACGAGACGCTGGAGTACCTCGCGAGCCGCCCGAACGTCATCTCGGTCGCCTGCGTGCCCGTGGGCCTCACGGACCACCGCACGAACCTCGCGGAGGTACGCACCTTCACGCGCGACGAAGCCCGCGACGTCCTGCGCCGCGCGGAACGCTGGCGCGCGCAGATGCTCGAGGAGCGCGGCACGCGCTTCATCTTCCCGTCCGACGAGTTCTACCTGCTCGCCGGCGAGCCCCTGCCCGACGAGGACGCGTACGAGGGCTTCCCCATGCTCGAGAACGGCGTCGGCATGATCCGCGACTTCCTGAACGAACCCATGCCGGATACGCTGCCCGCGCGCCTGCCCGAGCCCAAACGCGTGATCCTCGCCACCGGCGCGCTGTTCGCCGAGAGCCTCGACGCCGCCGTCGAGCCGCTGCGCGCCATCGACGGCCTCAGCATCGAGGTGCGCGCGGTCGAGAACAAAACCTTCGGCAAGGCCACGACCGTCGCGGGCCTCCTCACCGGCCGCTGCCTGCGCCACGCCATCAAGCCCGGCGAGGCGGACCTGCTGATCGTCCCGCCCACCACCCTGCGCTACGGCACCGAACTGATGCTCGACAACGTCAGCCTCACGGAACTCGGCGAGCAGTTCCGCATGCCGGTGCGCCCCGGCGGCAGCACCCTCGGCGAACTCGCGCGCGTGCTCCTGCAGGAAGGGCAGAGCAGCGGCCCGCAGTTCGGCATGAGCGCCCACGCCGTCAAGGAACGCCAGGGGCACGACCTCAGCAATTGAGCGGCGCCCCCGCGCCGCGCATGCCACAATCCCCCTGAGCTCGCCCGACGCGAGCCAGGGGGACCCTCTATGATTCAAGGCTTCCGGAACTTCATCCTGCGCGGCAACGTCGTAGACCTCGCCGTCGGCGTCGTCATCGGCGCGGCCTTCAACGGCCTCGTCACCGCGTTCACGCGGGCGTTCCTCGACCCGATCATCAAGCTCGTCACGGGCGGCGTAAACTTCGGTGGGCGGCTGATCCTCGCGGGCAGCGGCCCGAACGCCATCACCATCGAGTACGGCGCGTTCCTTACGGCGCTCATCACGTTCCTGCTCACGGCCGTCGTCGTGTACGTGTTCGTCGTGACCCCCATGAACCGCCTCAGCGAGCGCTTCAAGCAGGCTGACAAGCCCGCCAAGGCCGAACCGAGCAACCAGGAAAAGCTGCTCGCGGAAATCCGCGACCTGCTCCGCGAGCGGCGCTGACCCACCCGGCACCACCACGTCCCGGCCCGTCAGCGCCGCAGCGTGACGTCCACCACCAACGGCCGGTGGTCCGACGCGCGGGCGTCCGGCACGAACGCCGCCACCGCCGACGCACGCCGCAACCACACGTGATCGATGCGCACCAGCGGCGCGCGCGCCGGGAAGGTGTACCCGAACCCCGCCCCGGCCTGCGCGAACGCATTGCTGAACTGTTCGCGCAGCGCGGCGTCCACGAGGCCACGCGGGGGCGTATTGAAGTCCCCGCACGCCACGACCGGCCCGCGCGTCTGCCGCGCCACCTGCAGCACCGCGCGCACCTGCGCGGCCCGCCGGTCCCGCGCACCCGCCCAGCCCCCCCGCCACAGCACCGTCGTGAAATGCAGGTTCAGCAGCGTCACCGGCTGCCCACGCACCCGCACCGTCGCGCGCAGCAGTCGCCGCGTGGTGTCCGGCAACGCCCGGTCCTGCACGCCCGTCACCGGGAACCGCGAGAGGACCACGACCTCCCGGGACCGCGCCGCCGCGTACCCCGGCAGGCGACGCTCCAGATCCCGCAGCACCCCGGGCAGGACCGTGTTCGTTTCCTGCAAGCACACCACGTCCGGCTCCGCCCGCGAGATCACGCGCGCCAGTTCCGCCGCGCCGCCCGTCCCGCGCGCGATGTTGTACGTCATCAGCCGAAACGACCGCGAGCCCGGCGACGGCGATGGCACCTCCCACCCCACCAGCAGCAGCGCGAGTGCCGTGGCCACCGCGCCGCCCAGCACCGCGCGCCCGTCGCGCCGCCATGCGCCCAACAGCAACGCCGCCACGGTCGGCACCAGCCACACCTGCGGCAGCACGAAATACGTGAGCAGCAGCGTCGGCACGGTCCGCTCCGCCACGAACGTCGTCAGGGCCCACACCGCCAGCAGCACGGCCACGAGCCCCCAGGCGAACTTGACCGGACCGGCGCTCATCGCTGCTTAGTGTGACAGGCCCGCATGAGCGCGGCACCTCCGGGACTCGGCCAGGCGCGCCCCCGGTATGCTGCGCGCATGAGCACCGAAGGGTACGTCCGCAACTTCCTGATGCACCGCCAGGCCCTCCAGGACCTCCTCGCGCAGATCCCCGACAATCAGGGCAGCTTCGCCGCGTGGGACGGCGGCATGAGCTTCATCGGCCTCGCCGACCACCTCAGCGGCAGCAGCGCGCGCCTGTTCAGCATGATGCGCGGCCAACCGCCCCAGCCCGCGCCGACCAGCGCCACCCTCGCGGAAGCCCGCCAGCACCTCGAACGCACCACCGACGCGACCGTCCAGGCCCTGCGCGGCATGACCGACGAGGACCTGCGGCGCGTCATCCCCGCGTTCGGCGGGCGGGAGATGCCCGTGCGCGCCCTCGTGGACTTCATCATCCAGCACGAAGCGCACCACAAGGGTCAGGTGTGGATGATGGCCCGCATGATCGGCCTCAAACCCGGCATGTTCGTGAAGCTGTAACGCCAACGTGGCCGGGGGGCGGCCCAGTGGGCCGCCCCCCCTTTACAGGACGGCCCGCAGCGCCCAGTACGCGCCCATGCCCACCAGGAGCCCCACCCACAACGCCCCCGTGCGCCACAACGCCACGCCCGCCAGCGCGAGCGCCACGAGCCGCACCGGCCAGTCCGGCGCGTTCACGCTGCTCGGCACGACCAGCGCCGCGAACACACTCGGCGGCACGAACTCCAGAAACGCCCGCCAGAACGGCGTGAGCGACCACCCACTCAGGCGCAGGCCCACAAAGCGCGTCGCGAACGTAATGGCCCACATGCCCAGGATGATCCACACGGCACTCACGCGCGCCCCCGCGTCACCAGCAGCGCCCCCAACAGCGCCGCCCCCACCGACGCGAGCAGCGTCGTCAGGCCGCCCGGCAGTACCCGTGACAACGCCAGCGCCGCCCCACCCGCCACGACCGCGACCAGCACCGTCATGCGCGAACGCAGCAGCGGCAGCAGCAGCCCCAGGAACGCCAGCGGAAACACGAACCCCACCCCCAGCCGTTCCGGGTCCGGCACCCACGCGCCCGCCAGCGCCCCCAGCAGCGTGCAGACATTCCACACGACGTACAGGCTGAGCTCCGCGCCCAGCAGGAACGCGAAGCGCCGTACGCCGCTCGCTAGCACGATCCCGTACGCCTCGTCCGTCAGGAACTGCGCCGCGACCACCCGCCGCCACCCCGTCATCGGCAGCTCCCGCCCGAGACTCAGGCCATACAGCACGTGCCGCACGTTCAGCAGCAACGTCGTGCCCAGCACCCCCACCGCACCCGCCCCCTGCCCGAACAGCCCCGCCGCGCTCACCTGCGCGCTCCCAGCGAACACCGTCAGGCTCATCAGCATCGTCTCCAGCACACTCAGGCCGCCCGCGCGCGCCGTCACCGCGTACGCCGCCGCGAACGGCGCCACCCCCAGCCACAGCGGCAGCATCGCCACGAACCCCGCCCGAAACGCCGCCCCGGACTTCAAGTCACCCATACTCATGCGCGAGAGTGTACCCGCCCGCACGCACGTCCGTCTTGAACGAGCGTGCGCGTCAGCAGCGCGCGGCCCGCGCGTGCGCGGCAGGCGTGACTTCCGCTCGCGTCAGGTGCGCCTGATCCGCGAACCCCACCTCCAGTGCCGCCGGCAGGCCCGACCGTGTACGTTTCATCCACGCACAGCGTGAACGCGTGCCGCACGAACCGCGCCTGCAGGTGCTCCACACCCCTGACGCCGTCCGCCCCGTACTGCCACACTCACCGCCGCCTTGCCCGCACGCGACCAAACGCGTGCTGTATTGAAGCCATGACGCTCCACCCGGCTGCCTGGCCCGCCCCGCAGGACTTCGTGCATGGTGACGTCCCTTCGCCCGCCCACGTCCGCCGCTCGTACAGTTTTTGAACGCTCCAGCGTACCGATAGGGGAGAGGCTGACCCACAAGAGATTGTGGTGACTCAAGGCGTCCGCAGAATGCCAGCGAGTGTACGGCGGGAGGGGATGCAGCAGGCATACATGTATGGGTTTCGAAGAGGCCCACAATTGGGGAAATGCCTGCGCCTGAAATCGTTCCTGGAAGTACGGCTGTTAGGGTCTGTGCGCCTGAACGCGGATGAAGGGCTGGGATGTCCTTTGAAGGGGCGAAGCCACAGAACATCGCGTCGAAATCCGGTGATTGAACGCGCAATCCGATGTAGAAACCACCCCGAACACCGGCCTGCGGGGCTCAGGCGCACAGACCCTAGGGAGTAACCTACTTGATTGATGGCATTGTTCACCCATTTTCTTATGAGTTAATGGTGAATGTTGGTTTCGCTTATACGGCAAATATTGAGCTGCTAGGTCTGAAGGGCGCCTTTGGGATAAGAAAAGAACAGAGTTATCTTTTGGATGGATTTCGAAAATAAATAAAAATTCAATGTTTCGGTGTTGTTAGAAATTTTGTTATTAGTAATACTTATATATTAAATGAATCAGGACCTTTATCTCTGGCGTGCCGTTTTTTATCGAGACAGACTCTATAAATTGTATGCGAGATGAATTAACTCATGTGGAATTTATAGATAATAGATCATACTTTAAAAATCAATCAAAATTTTTATTTTCTGATCTAATGCATGAAAATATACGTAGTAATAGATATTTTCTGAATGCATTTTCATTATTAAGAATGGCGTTAATCGAATTATCTACAACTGGGTTTTATTACTATAGTGCAGTAGAATCTATTGTGCATTATTTTAAAAGTATATTTAATCTTAACGGTTCGCAGGCTTGGAAGAAGATGAATAGAGCTTGCCTAATAATAAAAAAGGAATTATGAAATTGAAAGTTAAATACACATGCACTATGAAACATGAAGATCGTGAAGGCACAGCCGTAACTGAAGCAAAGGAGAGAGACGCCGTTCTCCAGCTGGGGTAGCAAACAACTGAAAAATTTGTGTGCTCCCTCCTGGGAAGGCCTGTAGGTTAATCAGGAGTACGCTTTACTGCTATCGGTGTAAGTCAGGGCGGTTGGCACGTAGGATGGTGTCCAGCACCAGCAGGATGATGCTTCAGGTCATCCCTGCACGCACCGCCTCAACTTTGACCGACATCAAGAAGACGTAGCCAGCTCTGCTAAAAGGTACTCCAGGCGTGTCTGGGCATTCTCCTGACTGCCGTACAGGCTCCGCAGCAGCTCGCCGCCCGCACCAAAGACTAGCCAGTGCGGCGTGCCCTCGGTCCTCCACGCCTGCGCGATCTCGCCATCAAGGTCCAGGGCCACGGGAAAGGGGAGCTTGGCAAAAGACTGCGCGAAACGCACCAGGGTCGGCTCGACGTCCTGGCGGGGCAACTGGCGGTGCCCATGGGCCGTGTGAATCACGAGCATCTGTACGGCCTCCCCGAACTCCGCGTGCAGGCGCTTCATGAAGGGGATGCCCCTCGACACGCAGCCCGCACACTCCAGGTTGAAAAACATGACGAGCATGGGCCGATTCACCTGCTCAGGCGAGGGCACAGGCGTGCCGTGCACGAAGGTATCGATAGAGGGCCAGAGGGTCATGCCCCCACGGTACGGCATCCCCCTGAACACCTCAGCACTCCAGGAAGAACGCCGCGTGAGTCTTCAAACTGGAGCGCCCCGGCTGCGTGTTACGCGGTATTCCGTTTATGAAGCGCCTGCACGCCGAGTTCGGGGGCTGCGTGACGCTCCTCGCCATTCACACGGCGTGCGGGCACCGCCGCCTGCCCCGCGAGGTCGTCGAGCCGACCCTGGTGTCGCAAAACTGTCCTTCCCCGTCGCCCTGGACCTGAGCGGCGACGGCGCGGAAGCCTGAGGCACCGTAGCGCCGGGCTTCGGTGTGGGCGGCGAATTGCTGCGCAGCCTGTACGGCAGTCAGGAGAACGCCCAGACACGCCTGGAGTACCTGCTGCAGGAGCAGGCGGACGCTTCCGGCCGCTGAGCGCGCCGGAACCGCAAGGCCCCGGCGCGCTCAGCGGCGGCGCTTCAGGCGGGCAGCTGCAACTGACGGACGGTCTCTGCCGGCCCGAGCGCCGCCACGAACACCGTGCCGAACGGGTCGCGGTTCAGGACGCCCTGCACGTCCGCGGGCGTGACCGCTTCGCACCGCGCGACGCTTTCCGCCAGCGTGAACGCCCGCCCCAGGTACAGGTGGTCCATGCCGAGCGCGAACAACCGGTTCGACGGTGTTTCCCCGCGCAGCAGGGTGCTCACGGCGAGACGCTTGCGGGCGCGGCGCACCTCTGCTTCCGTGACGCCGTGCTCGCGGACGTCCGCGAGCACCGACCGGAAGATCGCGAGCGTTTCAGCGGCGCGGTCCGGGTCGCACGACCAGCCACCCTCGAACGCGCCCGTCTCCTCGAACTCCGTGTGCGACAGGTCCGCGCTGTCCGCGAGGCCACTGTCCACGAGTGCCCAGTACAGGCGGCCGTTCTCGCCGCCGACGATGTCCGCCAGCACCAGCGCCGCCTCGCGCGCTGGGTCGTTCGCGGCGAGGCCGGGCGTGCACACCGCGAAGTGCGCGCGGTTCAGGGTGTCGTCCTGCAGGGTCAGCAGGCCTGGGCGGGGCGCGTGGCCGCCGAGCGTCCGCTCGAACGACGTGCGCGGCCACGCGCGCGTGAGGGCTTCGGTCTGCGCCAGTAGGTCGTTCCAGTCGAACTTCCCGACGACCACCAGGGTCACGCGGCCCGTGCCGTAGCGCGCCTGGAAGTGCGCGCGCAGCGTCTCTGCATTCAGGCGGCCTACCGTCTCGTTCGTGCCGAGCACGTTATGCCCGAGCGGGTGCGCCTCGCCTGCTGCGGTGCGCCAGTACGCGTCGCGCAGCGCCTCGAACACGCGCACGCCCGGCTGGTCCGCGTACATGGCGATCTCCTCGAGAATCACGCCCCGTTCTGGTTCCAGGTCGCTTTCGCGCATGGCGGGCGTCATCAGTTCCGTGAGGGCCGCGAGCAGGTCTGGCGCGCGTTCCGGCAGCGCGGCGGCGTGGTACACGGTCGCCTCCTCGCTGGTGAACGCGTTGACGTTGCCGCCCAGGGCGTCCAGGCGGGCGTTCAGTTCGGCGGCGCTCACGTGCGCGCTGCCCTTGAACAGCATGTGCTCCAGGAAGTGCGACGCGCCGAGGTCGCGGGGGTCCTCGTCGCGCGCGCCGGTCTTCACGAAGTACCCCATGGCGATCGTCTGCGCGTCCACGTCGGGTTCGCCCAGCACGGTCAGGCCGTTCGGGAGGGTGGCGGTGAGGAACTTCAGGCCGGTGCGGGTCATACGAGGGCCTCCTGGCCGAGCGTCAGCACGCCGAGCGGCCCCAGGTCGTAGCGGTCCAGGAAGGCGTTCACCTGCGGGAGCGTTACGGCTTCCACTTGGGCGCGCAGCTGCTGCGGGGTGCGCGTCTCGCCGAACAGCCACCAGTCGCGCGCGAGGTTCGCGGCGCGTGAGCGCAGGCTTTCGGAGCTGAACACGGTGCTGCTCACGAGCGCTTCGCGGGCGCGCATGTACTCCTCGGGCGTGACGCCGCCGCGCAGGCCGGCCAGCGCGGCGCGCAGCACGTCGAGGGTCTCCTGCGCGCGGTCCGGGGTGGTGCCCGCGTACGCGCCGAGCACCGCGGCGTCCCCGATGATCTGCGCGCCGGCCGAGACGCTGTACGCGAGGCCGCGTTCCTCGCGGACCTCGTGAAACAGGCGACTAGCGCTCCCGCCGGACAGGACCGTCAGCGCGAGGTGCCACGCGAGCCAGTCCGGGTCGCGCGGCGCGATGCCGCGCGCGCACACGGTCATGTGCGTCTGTTCGCTGTCGTCGGGGATGTGCGCGCGGACGCCCTCACGGACCTCCACGGGTACGCGCGCGCCGCTGCCGGGCGCCCAGTCGCCAAAGATGCGCTGTGTGAGCGCGCGCGCCTCCTCGGGCGCGAGGGGCGCCACGAGCGCCAGCACCGCCCCGTGCGCGCCGAACCGGGCGTACACGTCGCGCACGTCGTCGGGCGTGAGGGCGCTCAGGCCTTCGGGCGTGCCGCTCACCGGGTGCCCGTACCCGTTGCCGAACGTCGCGGCGCGCATGGCGAGCGCGAGCCGGTCCGCCGGGCTGTCCTGCAAGCCTTCCAGGTCCTGCTGCGCGAGGTCCACGAGCACGTCGAACTCGTCGTCGTGCAGGTGCGGTGCGCGCAGCACGCGCGCGAGCAGCGTGAGCGCCTCGCCGAGGTCCCCGGCAAGGCCGCTGAGCGTGAAACGCGTCGCCTCGGCGGTCACGCCCCCGCCGCGCCGCACGCCCAGGTCGTCGAAGGCGTCCGCGAGGCCGCGCGCGTCCAGGCCGTCCGCCCCCTTGAACAGCCATTCTTCCAGCACGCCCGCCGCGCCTTCGCGGCCGTGCTGGTCGTGGGCCGCGCCGACCGGCACGCGCAATTCCAGCGCGAATCCCGGCCCGGACCGCGCCTCGAACACGAGCGTGAGGCCGCAGGGCAGGGCAAACAGGTGCGGATCGGGCATCCGCGCAATGATAGCGTCCCGCCGGGCGGTAAAAGAGGCGCAGGCCAGGGTTCTCCCGGCCTGCGCCTCTTCTGTACGGTCGAGGGGATTACTTGGGCTGCGAGAGGCGGTCGAGCACCATCTTGCTGACGGCTTTCAGCGCCTCGAACACGCCTTTGCCCTGGTCGGCGACCGCTTCGAACATCATCAGTTCCTGTTTGGGGTCGACGACGGCGCGGATCATCTCGATGGGCAGGGCGTCGGGCAGGTCGCGTTTGTTGACCTGCAGGATCATCGGCACTTCGCGCACGTCGATGCCGTGCTCGATGAGGTTCTCGCGCAGGTTGCGCATGCTTTCCGCGTTGGCACGCAGGCGGTTCGGGGCGCTGTCCGCCACGAACACGATGCCGTCCACGCCACGCAGGATCAGCTTGCGGCTGGCGTTGTAGAACACCTGGCCGGGCACGGTGTACAGGTGGAAGCGCGTCTTGAAGCCCTGGACGCTGCCGAGGTCCAGTGGCAGGAAGTCGAAGAACAGCGTGCGCTCGTCTTCGGTGGCCAGGCTGACCATTTCGCCGCGCAGGTGCCCGGGGATCTTCGTGAAGACGTGTTTGAGGTTGGTGGTCTTGCCGGACATGCCGGGACCGTAGTAGACGATCTTGCAGTTGATTTCGCGGGCCGCGAAGTTGATGGTGCTCACGTTGGTCCTTTGCTGGCGGGAGGCGGCGTGCGGAGCTGGGGGGCTTAGCCCAGCAGGTCGTCGAGCAGCGCACCAGCACTGCTGGCGAACTCGTCGTCGAACTTGACGGCGGGGGCGTCCTGAACGACTTTCAGCAGGTCGGTGATCTGCGCGAGGCTCTTCTTGGTGTAGACCTTCACGCGCCCGAGGGGAACGCTGTTGTCGAAGATCAGGCCAAGCAGGGCGTTGTCGCCGGCCGCTTCCACGTACAGGGTGACGTTCTCACCCTGGTGGATCTGCTCGTTGAACGCGCGCTCGCCGAGCATGCTCGCCAGCGCGCCCGTCGCCGCAGCGTTGCTGGCAATCAGGGTCGCGACCGAGTCAAGGGCGGGGGGACGAGGCGCCCACAGCGCCTCCTTGTGCGAGATTACGAAACCCTTGCGGTCAACCAGCAGGCAGTACCGGACGCCCGTGGCCGTCAGCAGCTCATCGAGGTGCTGCTCCACGCGTTCGAATGCCTCGCCGTACAGTGCGAGTGACGGTTCAATCATCGTGTCCATAGTATAGGGTGATAACTGCATGAAAAGTGCAGCGGGATGCATGGCGAGCGAACTACTTCACAAAGCGCGCACACTTCTCACAAGGCACTGATGTGCGCCCTCTACACTGCCGGGCGTGAAGCGCCGCGCCGCCCTCTTCCTCGCGCTCGCCATGAGCGTCGCGCATGCCCGCCCCGTCGCCATCGCGGGCGAAGTGCTGCACCCCATCATCGAAACCAAGACCCTGCCGTCCGGCCGTGAAGGCCTGCCGGTGTGGTTCCTCGCCCGCCTCGGCGTGAGCGTCCACAACGCCCCCGACGACCTGCAGCTCACCTTCGGCCCCCGCACGCTCCAGTACACCCCCGCCGGCTGGCGCGGCACCCGCGCCGCCACAACCGGCCTGAGCGCCCCGGAACTGTTCGGCGGCAGCCTGCACGTCCCCCTCGACGTCCTGCGCGCCCTCGGCGTGCCCGTCCTCGCCGACGCGCCCGACGTCCTCGACCTGGCCGCCACCGTACCCGGCATGCCCACCCCCACGACCACCCCGGCGCCCACGCGGCCCGTCACGAGCACGCCCACACCCACACCAAGCGCGCCCACCCCACCCCCCGCCGCAGGCGCGCAGCTCGCCAGCGTCCGCTCCAGCCGCACCCTGAACCGCAACCTCGAAACGCAACGCGTCGTGCTCGAGTTCAGCGGCACCACCCCCTACCAGGTGACGCGCGACAAGACGGGCCTGACCGTCACCCTGCCCGGCACGACCGGCCAGCCCGCCACGCAGAAACTCGAATCCGGCGACACCCTCGGCGTGGCCCTCACCGCGACCGGGCTGAGCGTCCGCCTCGAAACGCGCGGCGGCACCAGTGAACTGTTCACGCTTCAGGACCCCTTCCGCGTGGTCGTGGACACCGTCACGAACATCAACCCGAACGTCCCCCCACCCCCCGACTACACGCACCTTCCCGACGGCGTCACCCGCCGCCAGGTCGGCGCCCTGCACCTCCTCAGCTTCGACCCCGCCCGGTTCGTGCCGCGCGTCGTCACCGCGCCGCTCGGCACCGCCAGCCCCCTCGCGGACCACATCCGCCGCGTCGGCGGCGTCGCCGGCGTGAACGGGGGGTACTTCGACCCGGCCAGCAACCTCCCCGTGGACCTCGTCGCGCAGGGCGGCCTGATGCTCGCCCCCAGTCTGGAACGGCGCGGCACCATCGGCTTCGACGCGCTCGGCAACGTCCGCTTCGGCGTGCCTCGCCCCCGCTACGTCCTCACCGGCGCGTTCGGTACCCTCACCGTGAACACCGTCAGCGCCAAAGGCAACCCGGCGCTGCTGACCGCGTTCGTCGGCGATGGCCGCACCGGCGTCGGCGGGCCGGGCCTCACCACCCTGACCCTCGACGGCACGCGCGTCCTCGACGCGTACAACACGCCGTTCGTGCCCGCCGCGGGCACCCTCACCGTCACGTACAACGCGGACAAGTACCCGCAGCTGCCGCGCACGCCCGGCGCGGCGCTCGGCGCCGCCCTCACCTGGCAGGCACCCGCCTGGACGGGCACGCGGGAGGCGCTCAGCGCCGGCCCGGTCCTCGTGGCCGGCGGACGCGTGGCCCTGAACCCCCAGGCAGAAGGGTTCAACACGAATGCCAGCATCTGGCGCGCGACGCGGCAGGTGGCGTTCGCGGTGTATGGCGGGCAACCCACCATTGCGTACCTGGAGAGCGGCACGCCCGACGCCTTCGCGCGCGCACTCGCGGCCGCGGGGGTCACCGACGCGGTCCGGCTCGACAGCGGCAGCAGCGCCACAGTGTTTGTCGCCGGCGGCTACCTGAACACCGTGTGGAGCCGACCCGTGCCGAACGCCATCGTCCTCGTGCCCCGCCAGAACGCCAGCGCCCCCTGAGGCCCGCGCACCCCATGGGGCGCGCTCTCCGTACGAGGAGGGGCGCCCCGTGCCTGTTCACGCGCGCCCCTGAGTGGCAAGAGCACAACCGGACAAAACCGATTGAAACGCTCAGATTGATCAAAAAGACACGCTTAATCTTATATGCGCCCGCTTACTTCTTTGAAAACCTGATTGTTTTACAGTGCACGCATGACCAACGACACCACCAGCATCGTCGGCACCTGCACCGCCGAACACTGCCGCTACAACGAAGCGCAACGCTGCACCGCCGGGCAGATCGAGGTCAGCATGGACGGCGCCCACGCCGCCTGCGCCACCTTCACACCCCGCACGGACGCCACCGACCAGCCCCAACCCGGCACGAACGCCTGAACCCCACAACGCGGAGGGCCCGGACCACCTCGGTCCGGGCCCTCCGCGTTGATCGGCGCCTACGGCAAGCGCACCGGCTCGCAGTTCCCGCTTTTCGGCTCGACCGCGTTCTCATCCACGACCACGCGTTCCTCCGCTCCCACAAATCCCAGACAGCGCGCGAGCGCCCCCAGGTACACCGGATCGTTCGCGTGCGTTTGCACCTCCGTAAGCACCCGAATGTCCTCACGGAGCACCTTCACGTCCGCGCGCGCCTGCCGCGCCTCCCTCGACCACGTCACCGACCGGTACGCCGTATGCCCGATCAGGAACGTCATCTGCACGATACCCAGGCCCGCCAGCACACTCGCGATCACCATCGCGAGCGGCAGACGCCGCCACTGCTGCCAACTGGGAAAACGAAACGACCTCATGAATGCCCGCAGCCTCGCGCCTGCCCCGCCAGTCTAGCGGCTCGCGCGTGAGAGAACCGCGCAACACCCCACCCAGACGACCCCACGCCCCTCTGAGCGTCAGCGGTACACTAAAGCCCATGGACTGGAACCGCGCACAACACGTCGACATCCAACAGCGGTACAGTGACGCCGACCAGCTCGGCCACCTCAACAACGCCGTCTACGTCACGTACCTCGAAACGGCCCGCGTGCAGGTCATCGCCCGCGCCCAGGCGCGCGGCGTCCACGCTCCCACCGTCGTCGCGCACCTCGAACTCGACTACCGCCGCGAAATCAAACTCGGCCAGCGCGTCACCGTCCAGCTCCTCACCACCCGCCTCGGCCGCACCAGCTGGACGTACCACTACCGCGTCCTCGCCGACGACGTCGTCTGCGCCGAAGCCAACACCGTCCAGGTCCACGTGGACCTCGCCACCATGCGCGCCCAACCCCTCCCCGACGCCCTGCGCGCCTTCCTGCTCGAACACGCCGACCCCGCTGCGGAGCCTGCCCATGCCGGACGCTGACGGCACCCGCGTCCAATACCAGGGAGACACCTGGGTCGCCGTCGGCGGCTGGCCGCGCCTCATCGCCGAAAGCTACCGCCGGCTCCTCGGCGAACACGGCGTCGTCAGCGTCATCCGCACGCCATTCCAGTGGGTGACGTACACTCCCGTCATTGAAATTGAAACCGGCGGGTACATGGGCGACGTCACCCTATACGTACCCGAAGTGCAACACCAGCGCGCCGCCGCGCTGCTCGAAGGAGACGACGCATGACCCACCCAGCCACCCCCACCGCCCCCCACCCCACCGCCACCACCACCACCATCGGCGTCGACGTCGGCGGCACCAAAATCGCCGTCGGCGTCCTGCGCGGCGACGAACTCATCGAGAAGCACGTCCAATCCACCCCCACCACCGGCTGGGTCAGCGTCCTCGACACCATCGCCCAGCAAGTCCGCGACCTCACCTGCACCCACACCGACGTCGCCGGCATCGGCGTCGGCGTCCCCGGCCCCATCAGCCCCGACCGCAAACGCGTCCTGTTCGCCCCCAACATCTACGGCTTCACCGACGTGCCCATCACCGACGGCCTGCACGAGCGCCTCGGCCTGCCCATCCACCTCGAGAACGACGCCAAAGCCGCCGCCCTCGCCGAAGCCACCGTTGGCGCCGCCCGCGGCAGCAGCTCCTGCGTGTTCATCACCGTCAGCACCGGCATCGGCAGCGGCATCGTCATCAACGGCAAAGTCTGGCGCGGCGCGAACGGCATCGCCGGCGAACTCGGCCACATCCGCGTGAACCCCGGCGGCACCGTCAGCGGCGCCGGCCTCGACGGCAGCCTCGAAGCGGTCGCCAGCGGCACCGCCATCGCCCGCGACGCCAGCTACGCCCTCAAACGCGACGTCACCACCGCCGAAGCCTTCGCGCTCGCCCAACGCGGCGACAAAATCGCCCGCCGCGTCGTCGAACAGGCCATGGACTACATCGGCGTCACCATCGCCGACCTCGGCAAACTCATCGACCCCGACGTCTTCGTCATCGGCGGCGGCGTCGCCATGGTCGGCGACTACTTCTTCGAACGCGTCCAAACCGCCGCCGACGCCTACGCCTTCGCGCCCATCCACATCCGCCGCGCCCTGCTCGGCACCGACGCCGGCGTCATCGGCGCCGCCCTCGCCGCCCGCGAATAACCCCACCCCAACGGACCCCGGCCGCCCCCACGGCCGGGGTCCCACCACACCTCACCCCCCCGAAACGCGCGCCTTCACGCGCGAGAGCGCCTCATACAGCACCACCCGCAACCCTAACACTCGGTCATGCACCGTGCGGCCCTCCACATCAAACGCGCTCTCCGCACTCGGTACGCTCACCACCCGCGTCCCCAACCCCGCGCGCCGCATCGCCGCCCGAAACAACAACGCCGCCCGCGCACTATGCGACGGACTCGTCACCAGCAGCACCGTCCTCCACCCCCGCGCCCGCGCCAACGCCGCCGCCCGCGCCGCCTCATCCTGCGTCGTCGTCACCTCCGCCAGCGTCAGCACCCGCGGCCCCGCCTCACCGAACATCTCCCTCAACCACGCGCGCTCCACATCCCCCACCCGCGGGCACGACGCCGGCCCGAACGCAAACGACGGATTGCTCACCGTCAACACCGGCGCGAACCCCGCACGCCACAACGCCACCCCCCGCAACAACCGGTCCAGACTGCTCGACCCCAACACCCCCGGCCCACAATGCACCCCCGCCGCCAACACCACAATCGCGTCCGCCTGCACCGGCACCTCACGCAACGTCAATACCGCCACCAACCGCGGCACCACCGGCGTGAACAACACCGCCACCCACAACACCGCCTGCACCACGAACGCCCCACGTAACACCGCGCGCGCCACACCATGCGCCGCGCACACCGTGCACAGCCCGATCACCAGCGCCAGTCGCAGCGCCGTCACATGCTCTCCCGGCACCAACGCCAGCAGCACCGCGAACGACACGCCGATGACTGCGCACTCCACCCACGCTTTCCACATCATCCACAAAGTTCAGCACATCCGCTGTGATGCTGGCTCAAGGAGATTCTCTGGATGGTCATAGCGAGTAGGAGCAGATCAGCGTGTTGCGTCCATCAACCCGACGTCCCATAGAAAACGAATCTTTTCAGAGACGACAGCTCAAATTTGTTATGAGCCAGTACGTCCCACGTAATGAATCGTCAAAGGCCATGGCCATGCACCGGACGATGGTCGGTCTTGTAACGCGTCGCCCTCATATGCCTAACCGACAAAAAGTCCAATACTGCTTCAGCAGAAGTTATAGTGACTCGGATGAGCGCTTGCCAAAGCCACCTGGTGGTGACGCCCTCTGGATGGGGGTCTGCCTTTGAAAAGATACTTTCCGATTGTGATGTGAAGGCGGTAGATCAACAATGACTGGACAAGACATTACGCCCGAAATCGACCTTTCGGTGCTGTGGCGTGGGCTAAGGCGTTACCTAGGCTGGATTCTGACTGTCTCCGTCCTTCTGGCACTGGCGACCTTCTTCTGGTCGCGTTCACAGCCTTCAGTGTATGAAGCCAGTGCCAGCTTGATTGCCGTGAACAGCCAGAGCCAGGATGGCACCCTGGCCGCCGCCGTGGTGAAGGCACCACCCCTCCCCGAAGGGGCGGTCGCTCAGGCTCTCCAGAGTATCCAGGTGATTGAGCCGCTCATTCAGGCCATCAACGGCGCCTCGGGCATTCCCAGCGAAGAACGTGCGCGGCTGACCGCTGCTCTCGCCCGTGAACTCCGGCAGCAGAACCTCGGGACGGTGAACCTCTCCACCCGGCTGGATCCAGGTGGCAACGGTATTTACACTGTGCGTGCACATGCCCGGACTGCTAAAGCTGCGCAGGAACTGGCGAACCTGGGCAGTGACGCGCTCCTCACTTGGGACCGAAACCGCGCCCTGGAAGGCCTGAAGCGGTCACGGGCAGGGT
This sequence comes from Deinococcus maricopensis DSM 21211, assembly GCF_000186385.1. Taxonomy (NCBI): domain Bacteria; kingdom Thermotogati; phylum Deinococcota; class Deinococci; order Deinococcales; family Deinococcaceae; genus Deinococcus; species Deinococcus maricopensis. The sequence goes on along the minus strand of NC_014958.1, from coordinate 3,157,410 downwards.
TCCAGGCTCAGCTGGCTCAGGTGGACCAGCAATTAGCTGCCAACGACCTGCCCGCCATTGAACGGCAAACGCTCCTGACGCGTCGAGCCAACATCCAGGGCAACGTAACGCAGATTCAGCTCTTGCAGAACTCGGTGGCGGGGGTTCTGAGCCCGTTGTCGTCGGCCGTGGAGCCCCTCGCTCCGGTTGCCCCCAAGCCACTGCGAAACGCTGTCCTGGTGGGTCTGTTGAGTCTGCTGCTCGCTACGGGGATCGTGGCGCTGCTGACGACCCTCGACCGGACGATCCGCAGCGAAGACGACCTCTTGGCGCTGAACGTTCCGACCCTTGCGGTAATTTCCCGACTACGTCAGCGTGACATTGTCTTCTCCGGCATTGTGCGGGCTGCACGTCAGGCTGGCCTGTATGAGGCCATCGGGTTCCTGCGCGTCAACCTCCTCACCAATCTGGCCAGTAAACCTCATCCCGTTGTCATGGTGACGAGCACTGCGCCCGGTGAGGGCAAAAGCAGCGTGACGGCCACTCTGGCGGACGGTTTTGCTTCCAGTGGTCAGCGCGTGTTGATCATTGACGCCGATTTGCGCCGCGGCACACAGGCGGCAGTCTGGAAAAAGTACGACGAGGGCGGGCGCTGGCATCAGTTGACGGGCGAGAACGGCGTCAGAACCACCCGTGAAGCCCTCGCCAACCCCCGGAATGTGCAAGTCATTCAGGTGGAGGACGGCGTCGATATGCTCCCGGCTGGACCAGGCGTTCATGACAGCCTGGGTGTATTCAACCAGGCTGACATCACCGAGGCGCTGGCGCTGTGGCGCAAGAAGTATGACATTGTCCTCATCGACAGCGCGCCGTTATTGGCCCTCGCCGACGGTCTGGTCATTGGCGCGCATACCGACGCGGTATTGATGGTAACGGAATACGGGCGGACGAACGTCCAGTCGGTGCGCGCTGCTCTGCGCCGCGCCGAACGTGCAGGCCTGAATATCCTGGGCTTCGTGATCAACAAATCCAACGCACGCGAAGGCAACAGCTATGGGTATGCGTACAACTACTCTGTAAACACCAGAGTCAAGGCCTGAGCGTTGCTGGCTGAGACGGTCGGTTCTGCGTCGCCGCGTTGAGTTTTGAGGTCCCCCTCGCTTATTGAAGGTGGAGCATATGCGGTCGACACCATTATTCGTGATGTCTATTGTGGGCGGGGCGGTAGCGTTATTCCTGGCGCTACTGGCCCTTGCCTTCTTTATCCTGCGTTCACCGCCACCACCGCGTCTGGCGTTTGAACAGTCCTCGTGTACTCCTTCTGCGGAGTGGAACCCCGTGTTCCTCTCCGAACCAGGCGCACTGCGACGTATGGCGGATGGTTGGTTTGTGGAGGGAGCTTCGGCGTTGGGCACCCATGTCTGTCAGGGTGGCACACTGGTCGTCGACATGCAGCCTGATGGTGGCCCGGGAGCTCCGGCGTTGACTGTTCTGCTTGATGGACAACAACTCGGACGGTATTTTGCACCCACGCGCAGAACAGTGACGATAGAGGTCCCGCACGCAGGCGCCTTGCAACTCGCTTACTTGAATGATTACTACCGAGCTGACGTACGCTCGGTCGAAATTCGAGAAGTCCGTACAAATGTGCTGGGTTGTCAGCTGCTGACGCCCGCCAAGCCTCTGAGCGACCCGCAAAACGTGTATGTCCCGCAAAGCGACCTGCTGGCGCTGTTCCAGCCTGAACCTGTGGCGTATCAGGCGTGTGGCGCAGGAGCCTTGAGCTTCAGAATGATGGGCCATCCGGGTAATGGGAGCTTTCCCATTGTTGAGGCGCGACAGGAGGGGAAAACCCTCGCAAAATTCACGGCTTCGGCCGAGTGGCGGGTCTTCAAGGTGCCTGTCCGTGCAGGACTAGTGACCCTTCAGTTCATCAACCCGTACGCCCGTGAGACTGAGGACCGGAACCTGGTCCTCAACCGCGTGAGCTGGACTCCGCGCTGATCAGTCCGGGTCTGCGGCAGCAATGGAGGTTAGGCTGACCGGCCAACTGTATGTGGCTATAGGCCGCAGGGTGATGCCTTCAGCGGGGTAGATCCTGAGCTCGACGCGTTGCTCAGGGATGGGGCTAAGTTTTAAATCTGGTACAGCCAAGACCCCCCGGTTGTCCTGGACGGTCAGGGCCGCTGTTTGTAATGCGCGGCAGCCCTCAAAGCACGTATTGAATGAGACGGTATACCGTCCCGGGCGGCCTTTAAATTGCGCCACAATCCCGTATGGATCGGCCCGTGCAGGATGAGGGTCCGCAGCAAAGAACTGAAGTTGCAGCGAAACGGCCTGCTCGTTACGTCCAGGCAGGCTCATGGCAATGATGGGTATGGACAGCAGGAGTAGAAGGCCGGCGCCCGTCATGCCAGCGCCGCCAAGGTCGGGCAGGCGGAACTGGCGGAGTTGCAGGCCGACAACAATCCAGAACATTTCGCCGATAAAGGGACCAGGCACGAGGAGGGTGTTGTCCGTCACGTTAAGGAGCAGGACGCCGGTCAGAAACGCACTGGCCAGAGGGTCACGGCGCGTCACACTGATCCAGAGGGCGGCTCCCAGGAGGAGGAACAGGCCAAGTGTGCCCAAGGGGCCAGTCTCGGCCCACTGTTGAAGAGTTGCGTTGTGGGCGATCAACCAGGGCTGGCCGAGCGCGCGGGCCCATGCGGGGCATGCGTTGCGTTCGTTTGGACGGGTAAACGTGTAGCACTCACTGGGGGACGCCAGAGAGTGGCCGAGTCGGTAACTGCCGACGCCGCTCAGTGGCGCGTTCTGGATGATGCTGAGTGTGTTCTGCCAGATGAACTGCCGGCCAGTGAGGTCAAGCTGCTCCAGCCGGTTAAGGGCGGCCAGTTGTGTGCGCTGCCCAAGGAAGGAAACTCCACCAGCAAGGATGATGGCACCCGCCAACAGGGTGCCGACAAGCCACTTTCGGCCCTGGTTAACCAGAAACCCGGTCAGCAGGCCTATACCCATGACCAGCAGGGGACCTCGGCTGCCTGACAGCAGTAGGACCGTGAGTGCAAGGAGCCCGATAGGGAGGCGCCAAAGCCATCGTCCTGGCAGAAATATGCAGAGCCATATACCGTACGCACTGACAAGCCCCAAAGTGATGGACGTCATGTAGGGATGGGTAAGACGTGTCGTGAGAAGGTCAACGCCTTGGAGCGAGCTGAAGAGCAGGGCTGTGAGATACACCGCGCTTAGGCCAATGAGTGCGGGGCGGAGTTGTTTGGGGGTCTGTAGTCGTTGGCCAAGGCCAAGCAACCCGAAAAGGAGCAGTGTCCTGAGGCTCGCGAGCGCCAGGGCCAACAAGGGTTCTGGTGTTAGAAGGGCGGGGAGAAGTTGGCTGAGCGCGTAGAAGATAAGCAGCCACAGGACGGGTCGGGGTAAATTCCGTAGGGCAAAGAGGCCCAGTAAGGCCAGGGGTGACAGGAAGTAGAGCGCCGGAAGGGCAGCGAGCCACGGCTTGATCCAACCTGGAAGAGGAGAGAGCGTTTCAGGGGCGCTGCGCATAGAGGGAACTATACCGGGCTCTTCGTTCCCTCGTGAGAACGGTCAGAGTCCACTTGGAGGTGCTAAACACGACAATTTTTTATAAGCAAAGATTAAGCATTTTTTTAGGAGATATAAATTATTATAAACAGAATCAGACGTGGGGAATCCACATTTGTTCTGGAGGGAAATGAAAGAGCTACCTAAAGTTTCAATTGGAATTATTACTTATAATCAGGCGGACTTTATTGAAGAAGCCGTTCTTAGTGCTCTTCATCAAGACTACCCTAATATTGAAGTTGTCGTTTCTGATGATGGTTCGAGCGACGAAACTCCAGAAATACTTCAAAAGCTATTGAGGGACTATCCAGACCGTTTAAAATTAATTCTTCTTGAGAAGAACGTAGGTCTCGCTCAAAACTGTAATGTAGCTTTGAGTGAATGTGATGGAGAATATCTGTGCTTCATGGGTGGAGATGATATCCTTGCCCCTGGAAAAATAAAGCATCAACTTGAATTCATGCTTTGTCATCCAGAGTGCTCTGTGAGTTACCATCAAGTTGAAGCGTTCGAATCTTCTTCAAGAAAGCATTTATATTTCTTCACGACTCATTTCATAGAGGGTTATTCAAAAGACCTAATCGAAAATGGAATGTTCTTTCTGCCTATTGGTGCTATGGCAAAAATGACCCAATCTCGACAAGTTAAATTTAGAGAAGAAATTCCAATCGCCAGTGATTGGTACTTTTTTATCGACATTCTGCGCAGCTCATCGGGCAGTATCTTGTACTTCCCAGGAGTATACGCCTATTACAGAAGACACTCAAACAACGTTACCAACTTTTCCAACAATGCCGACAACTGGAACGCTGTTGAGCTGATGCGAAAAGAGATGCCCGACCTCCGGGAATCTATTGACCGCTTCCAGGCGCGACTGGCTTTGATGGAGTGGCGAAGCAAGAGAATATCTCTGCAAAAGATGCTTCCTCTGATTCTGAAATCTCCGAGGGCGTCAATATGGGCCCTCAATTGGCTGTTGGAGGCTCGGCAAGGGCGAGCCTCCCAGGCATCGCGTTATATAACTCAGCTGATGAAACGCCTTCCGCAGATATTGAAAGGGTGAAGAAATGAAGATCATGGTTACAGGAGGCTGCGGCTTCATTGGCAGCAATTTCGTTCGCTACTGGCATACTCGGCATCCAGAAGATCACCTTCTGGTATACGACAAGATGACCTACGCCGCCCGAAAAGAAAACCTGCATGATTTGTGGGAAAACGAGCAGATCAGTTTCTTGCAGGGCGACATTGCTGAGATGAGCGCAGTGCGCCGAGCCTGTCTTGAACATCAGACCGAATTGATCGTCAATTTCGCCGCTGAAACCCATGTTGACCAGAGCATCGCGGGTCCGCTGGTTTTCACGGACACCAATGTTCGGGGCACGCACGTCCTGCTCGAAGTCGCCCGCGAACTCGGAATCAGGTTCCACCACATCAGCACCGATGAGGTCTACGGGCATATCGAGGACCAACATCAGAGCACGGAGGAAGATCCCCTGCTTCCCCGCAGCCCCTACGCCGCGAGCAAAGCTGCCGCTGACCAGCTGGTGCAGGCCTACCACATCACGTATGGCCTGCCAGTCACGATTACGCGGGGCTCCAACAACGTCGGTCCCTTTCAGTACCCGGAAAAAGCCGTGCCGCTGTTCTCCACGAATGTCCTGTTGGGCGAACCCCTGCCCGTATACGGAGACGGTCTGCAGATGCGTGACTACACCCACGTCATTGACCACTGCTCCGGGATCGAAGCCGTCCTGCTTCGTGGTCAGCCCGGCGAGGTCTACAACGTCGGCACTGGCGAGGAAATGACCAACCTGGAAATGGTTGACATCGTCCTTCAGGAATTGAACGGGAACCCCAGCCTCATCCGCCACGTGCAGGACCGTCCAGGCCACGACCGGCGCTACTCCATGAACATCAGCAAAATGCGGAATCTGGGCTGGACGCCAGCGTTCCACCCCCGACAGGCCGTCGCCGAAGCGGCCCGCTGGTACGCCGAGAACCGCTGGTGGTGGGAACCGATCCGCAGCGGCGCGTTCCGGGAATACTACGAGCGCCAGTACCGTGACCGCCTGGCAGGACACACGGCATGAGCCTGCAAACGAACCGGCGCGGCATCATCCTGGCTGGTGGAAGCGGTACCCGGTTGTACCCGGCCACGCTGGCCGTCTCCAAGCAACTGCTGCCCATCTACGACAAGCCCATGATCTACTACCCGCTGACGACCCTGATGCTGGGCGGCATGCGGGAAATCCTGATCATCTCGACGCCGCAGGACACGCCGCGGTTCCAGCAACTGCTCGGCGATGGACGCCAGTGGGGGCTGCAGCTGGAGTACGCCGTGCAGCCACAGCCCGAAGGGCTCGCTCAGGCGTTTCTGATTGGTGAAGACTTCATCCGGGGGCACCACAGCGCCCTGATTCTCGGCGATAACATCTTCTACGGTCACGGCCTGGTGGACCTGCTGGAACAGGCTGACCGGACGCGGACCGGCGCCACGGTGTTCGCCTATCAGGTCAGCGACCCTGAGCGCTACGGCGTCGTGGAGTTCGATCCCGAAGGACGCGCGATCTCCCTGGAGGAAAAACCCACTCAGCCCAAGTCGGACTTTGCAATCACCGGACTGTACTACTACGATCCGCACGTGGTTGATGTCGTGCGGACCTTGAAGCCGTCCGCTCGTGGGGAACTGGAAATCACCGAGTTGAACGCCGCCTACCTCCGCGAAGGGCTGCTGAGCGTCCAAAGGATGCGCCGTGGCTTCGCCTGGCTGGATACAGGCACCCACGAAAGCATGCTGGAAGCCAGCCTGTTCATTCAGACGATTGAACGACGTCAGGGGCTGAAGGTCGCCAGCCCCGAAGAGATCGCCTGGCGCAGTGGATGGATCTCGACTGAACAACTGGCCGAGCAGGCCCGGTCGCTGGCCAAGAACCAGTACGGGGAATACCTGCTGTCCCTGGTCAGTCATCAGGTGTAAGGCCATCCCCCTGTGCTACGTCAGTGTTCCTGACTGGAGGACCTATGAACCAAGCAAATACGCAGATCTCCCCCAAAGCCCACGTCGAGAGCAGCCAGATCGGCGAAGGAACCACCATCGGCCCTTTTGCCGTCGTAGAAGAAGGCGCGCGCCTCGGCCGAAACGTCGTGATCCATCCGCACGCGTTTATCGGTGCGGGCGTGGTCCTTGAGGACGATGTGGAAGTCTGGCATGGCGCCGTAATCGGGAAGCCACCCAAAGGTGCTGGTGCGACGGCCCGGCAGCCCGTCTACGAGCGCCACATCCGCATCGGTGCCGGCACATCCATCGGTCCGCATGCGGTCATTTTTTACGACGTTACCATCGGGGAAGGCACCCTGATCGGCGACGGCGCGTCGATTCGCGAGCAGTGCCGCGTGGGGAACTCCTGCATCATCAGCCGGTACGTTACGGTGAACTACAACACCACGATAGGCGACCGTGTGAAGGTCATGGACCTTACGCACGTCACGGGCAACGCCGTCGTTGAAGATGACGTGTTCATCAGCACCATGGTCGGCACCATGAACGACAACAAGATGTCTCTTCGCAGCTACCGCCCAGGCGAGATCATCGGGCCGCACATTCAGGCCGGCGCGTCTATTGGTGGCGGAGCCATGCTGCTGCCGAACGTGAAGGTCGGCAGAAACGCCACGGTCGCGGCGGGCGCCGTGGTCACGAAAGTGGTGCCTGACGGCGCGCTGGTCTTCGGCATGCCCGCGAAAATCCGTGAGCGTCGCCCGGCAGAGGACAGCGAGGCATGAGCCTCAGTTTGGTCTATACCTTCCCCATTCCCCGCCGCACCGACCACCGCGGAAGTGTGAGCTTCGTCGAGGTGGGCGAACACATCCCCTTCGACATCAAACGCTGCTACTACCTTTATGACGTGACCGCAGGAGAGAGTCGCGGCGCACATGCGCACAAAGCCCTGCAGCAGGTGTTCATCTGCCTGGCTGGCTCCTTCGAAATCGAGTTCGATGATGGCCGCCAGAAAAAGACGTTCCGCCTCGACCGGCCTGATCAGGGACTCTACGTACCGCCAGGGTTGTGGCGTGACCTGACCAACTTTTCCGAAGGTGCCGTGTGCTTCGTGCTGGCCTCCATGCACTTTTCCGAGGAGGACTACATCAGGGATTACGACGAATTCAGGCAGACCTATGGAGATTAAACAGTGAAGATTCCTTTCCTTGACCTTGAAAAAATCAACGCTTTGATCCAACCGGACCTGATGGAGGCCAGTGCGCGCGTCATCAAGAGCGGCTGGTACATTGGTGGACCGGAAGTCGAACGTTTTGAGCAGGAGTACGCCGCGTACGTGGACGCGCAGCACTGCATCGGCGTGGGCAACGGCCTGGACGCGATCACCCTGACGCTCAAGGCCCTGGGCGTTGGTGCGGGCGACGAGGTCATCGTTCCGAGTAACACGTTCATCGCTACGTGGCTGGCCGTCTCCTATGCAGGCGCCACCATCGTTCCCGTGGAACCTGACCCATCCACGTACAACATCACCGCCCAACAGATCGAAGCCGCCATCACTGACAAAACGAAGGCCATCGTTCCCGTCCACCTCTATGGCCAGCCAGCCGAACTGACGGAAATTCAGGCGTTGGCCGCAAGGCACGGCCTGTTTGTCATCGAGGACGCCGCGCAGGCACAGGGCGCACGTTACGCCGGTCAGCGCGTCGGCGCCCGCACCAATGCGGCCTGCTGGAGCTTCTACCCCGGCAAGAACCTGGGCGCTCTGGGCGATGCCGGGGCCATCACGACGAACGACGATGAACTTGCCGAACGCCTGCGCGCCCTCCGGAACTACGGCTCCAAAACCAAGTACATCCACGAGGTGGCCGGCGTCAACAGCCGCCTGGATGAACTGCAGGCCGCATTCCTGCGCGTCAAGCTGCGCCACCTGGACGACTGGAATCAGCAGCGACGCGCGACGGCTGAAAAGTACACCGCCCATCTGGAAGGCGTCCAGACGCCCGCCGTTCATCCCGCCGCGGAACCTGTCTGGCACCTCTACGTGATTCAGCATCAGCGCCGGGACGAACTGCAACAGTTTCTGGCGGACCGGGGCATTCAGACCCTGATCCACTACCCCATCCCACCCCACCGACAAGGCGCGTACGCGAGCCTGGGCTGGCCGGAGGGTCGCTTCCCCATTGCTGAAAGCATCCACCGCTCCGTCCTGAGCCTGCCGATCGGGCCACACCTGACAGCAGAGCAAGAAGACCAGGTTATCGAAGCGGTCAACGCCTTTGGCCGTCTGGGTTGACTTGAAAAACATCGTTCGTGTTCTCGCCGTCCTGCTCTCCTCATCCCTGATCACCATCGTGGCCGGCATGGTACGGCAGAAGATGCTCGCGCTCGAGATCGGCGCGGTGGGTGTCGGGCATCTTGGTCTGCTCATGACGCTCGCAGGAGCTGCCGCGACGCTGGGTGGACTGGGCCTCTCCACCAGTGGCGTTCAGCGCGTGACGGTCACGCAGCACACCCCGGACGCTGGTGCCGCGCAACGCAGCCTGACGGTCGGCACCGCCATCCTCGGTGTGCTCGCCGGCATTCTGACGGCGATGCTGGCGCCATACTTCGGCATTACACCGACGGGCCCGGACCGCTGGGCAACCGCCCTCGCAGTCATGCTCACCATCACTTCGGCAGGCCAGATCGCGGTCCTCAACGGCCTCGGACAGTTACACACCATCGCGTGGGTCAATGGTCTCGGCGCCGTGCTGGGGACCATCTGTACCTTGCTCGTGCTCTGGCTGATGCCAAACTGGGGGCTCTACACAGCCCTGCTCGCCCCGCTGCTCATCACCACGGTCATGGCGGTCCTGATGCAGCGCCCCCACCGCGCCCCCGCTACAGGCATCTCTGCAGACGCCTTACGGACGCAACTGCGCGCCATGCTCAGTCTGGGGGTGGTGTTCTCTGCGGGAGCCGGCCTGGCCACCCTCGGTCAATACGGCGCCAGATGGTACATCGAACAGAGGTTCGGCAGCGTCGCCCTCGGCCAGTACCAGGCCGCCTGGGCCCTCACCATGTTGTACCTGGGCGTGCTGCTCACGGCCATGTCCACAGAATTTTTTCCGCGCATCAGCAAAGCAGCTGAACAGTCCAGTCCTGCTGAACTGACCCGGATGGTCAGTCAACAGATCACCCTCACCGTGACGCTCGCCCTGCCGGCCATTTGCCTTTTGGTACTCTGCAGCGAGTACGTTGTCACACTGCTCTACAGTCCAGAGTTCAGGCCAGCGGCCCTTCTGGCCAGACAGCAATTCATGGGTGACATCTTCAAGCTGGCGGCCTGGGCCATCGGGTTCACGTTGCTGGCACGGCAGGCGAAGTTGTATATGTTCCTGCTCGAACTGCTGTGGAGCGTCATATACCTCGTCCTGCTGTGGCTTTTCTCCCGAACAGGCGATTTTACAGCCGTGGGATGGGCGTACGTAGGTGCTTACGCCGTTTACTTGTTCGGCAGTGTTTATGCTTTTCGTCAGAACGTCGGTATAGCACTCCCGGGGCGGTTATGGCTGGTCACTCTGGGCGCTGTTGTGCTTGTAGGCGTGCACCTCTGGGTTGCTCCTTCCCTACGGTGGAGTCTCGTTTTGGCCGTCCTTGACCTCTTTGCTTTGGCTGTCGCTGCATGGTGGTTCTGGCGACGTCGACAAGCCGCTAAACCAACGGCAGTTGCTTAAGTGTTAATAACAGATTCAAGCTGGATTTAAAGTGTTTTTTGCGGAGTCATTTAAAAATATTATTTATTGAATCAGGCGTATGACGGTATGGATCTTTTAGCTCTCTTGCTTAAATTACGTGTTTGTTTTTTAAAGCAGTGGTTTCCATAGCTGATATACCTGCTTAGCCGTATAGTTTTCGGCGGAAAGAGCGGCTGCTTGACTCATTTCATTGCGTAGATTTTGATCAGATATTAGGGTGTGAAGTCTGTTTCTAAAAGTAAGAACGTCGCCGTCATTGACGAGGTAACCGTCAATCCCATCGGAGATCAACTCTCGGGGCCCCGCTGGACAATCGTAAGCGAGAGTGGGCAGTCCCCGGGATTTGGCTTCTGTAATAACGAGGCTGAAACTTTCTCGGTAAGAAGTGACCACGCAAATGGAAGACTGTAAATAAATTGCAGAAATATCACGAGTTGGGCCAAGAAGCTCAGTTTGATTGTGTACACCTTCTGCCTTGACGATTTCCGTCAGCTCGGAACCGGGGACATCCCGACCAACAATGGTGAGTTTCCAATCCGGATAATTACGAAGTACTGGCGCAGCATGCTGTATAAGGCGTGCGAAGCCTTTATCTTGTACATGTGCTCCGACAGCGATCAAGCGCCGATGAACAGCGCTTGTTTTGATAATATCGGGAAAAGAGTTTATATTAGGGATGATATAAACATTTTTGACGCCTATGCCTTTAAAGTAAGTCATGTCATCTCTATTAAGGACGACCACGGCTGACATAAAGCGAAAGAATAATTTGCGCAAGAGAAGGACGAGACGTGCAGTATCCCAATGGAGAAGATGTTCCCAAGCAATTATCTGTAATGAGGAGCTTTGCCTGGCAAAAAGCGCTGCGAGGGCAAGCATGTCCTCCGAGGCAATCACTATCGCTCTTCTAGGAAAGAGTGGGTGCAGTGCCCTAATAACCCCTATGAGCTTGAAGACGCGTTTTAAGTGGCTCCCTTGAACCTCGCGCTTGATACCCAAGTGGCGTACCTCTACACCGTCGCTTAGAGGATACGCCAGAGTTTGGTCGTTTGAAAAGACACTGATCACCGACACAGTGTGGCCGAAATCAGCGAGAGCGTTTGCCAGCGAGATTGCTGCTCGCTCAGTCCCTCTGAGGAGGGTGGCGTCCTGTATGAGAACCATAATATTTTTTTTCATAATACACATTTCTCCTTAATAATACTTATTGGTCTGAGCAGGCCCTGCCAAGCAGCTGACCATCAGGAAAACCGCCAGTCAGCGGAGTAGGCACATCAGCCCTTAGAGTATTGGTCATGAGGTTCGTTTTCTGGCAGCAGTTTCACAGCCCACATCAATATGCACTTTTGGACGCTTTATCGCGCCACCCAGGCGGGCACACTGTTGAACTGGTCCTTGATCAAAATGAGCTATCCGAACAGCGACGTAACATGCATTGGAATGCACCGAACTACCAAAACGTTACGGTTTACACTCAGCCTTCTCCAGCATTGATCGACCTTTTAATTTCGCAACAGCGAGACACCTCCATACATATTTTCTCCGGGCTTCGTAGCAATAAGACGGGAACAATCGCCATCGAGCTATGCCGCGAGCAAGGCATAAAAGTAGTAGTTATGGCAGAAGCCGGAGACTGGAATGGCCACGGCAAAGCCAAATATCTCAGGCTCCTCAAGCACTATCTGCTGCGAGCACGGTATAGAAGCAATATCCAGCGCATTCTGGCTATAGGAGATCTCGGCGTGCAATGGTACCGCCGCGTTGGTTATTCTCCCAATCTGCTTACCCCTTTCGCCTACTTTGTGGAACCTCCACGGATTCCTCTTCAGCGACCTCGGGTGGAAGTCGAACTTCTGTTTGTGGGACGGTCTGTACCGTATAAAGGGGGTTCTCTCCTGCTGGAAACCCTGAGTCATCTCAGATTTCTTCCCTGGCACGCGACATTCATAACAGAAGGCCCTGAGCGAGCAAGGTGGGAGGCGCAAGCCCTTCAAAACGGCATTGCTGATCGAGTAACTTTTGAGAATTTTGAACCGCCCTATGCAATTGCACAACGCATGGCGAACGCTACTGCCTTGGTCCTTCCTAACACAGCAGACGAGGGCTGGGGCGTTGTCGTCAATGAAGCTCTCTTTCAGGGAACTCCAGTTATCTGTACGACGCTGACCGGCGCGAAAGATATGTTGCAGGGCAACGTGCATTGTGGTCAGGTGGTGGCCCCTGACGTACCGAGTCTGCGCGCTGCACTCGAAAAGCAGATCGTCAGTGGACCACCCTCAGAGGTGGAGCGTGAAACTATTGCTCAACACATCCGCATGCACTGGTCTGGCCAAGCGGCAGCTCAGCGCCTTCTTGACGCGGTCGGCATCCCTTCCAAAGGGATGCCGACCGCGGCGAGTAAAGTGAATTTATGATTTTTGCTGCGCCACGTCGCGCTGCTCTAAGTGTGTCGCTGCTCGACCTGCTCCTGCCGCTCGCTCTGGCTGCCTCAATTTTTCCGGGTGGGGTTTTTCTCTCGGTGGTGTGTTTGGTCATCCTGCTGTGCAATAAACGCCTCCCTGATGGGCTGGCGGGCACAGTCCTGCTGACATTGGCTAACCCTGCGGTGTTTCAAGTGGACATCATGGGTTTTCTGCGGTATCTGCCCCTGCTACTGGGCTTACTGCTGCTCTGGCCAAAACTCAGGCTGACAGATATGTGGGTGGGTTGGACAATTTTTGCTTGTGGAGCACTGCTCTTTTTTAATGTTGTTATGGTTTCAGCTCTACCAACCATATCTTTCTTCAAAGCCTTACTCTTTTCTTTAACAGTTTGGAATCTATTTAACACGCCACGAGTGGACTGGAAAGGATTTGCTGGGAGGGTGGATCGTTTTATACCCTTTTATCTATTATTTAGCCTTCCTGCTTTATTTGTTCCAGCCATTGGCTTTAATGTCAACGGTCTTGGTTTTCAGGGGCTTACTAATCAGCCTCAAGTCTTCGGAATATGGATGGCTCTGGGCGCCACTTGGCTCTTGTACCGCTGGTGGACAGGTATGACAGCCCTGCCGCCAGTCTTATCCATTCTGACATTAGGTGGTTTGCTGGGCAGCATCATCCTGTCCGAAGCCCGGACAGCATTACTGAGCTTCGCGATCGCCGCAGTCACCACATGGCTAGTGGTCATTTTCCGAAGCCCGAAAAAATTCGGACTTCGCCTTTTAATGGCATTAACTGTCATTATTGGCACGGTCATTGGGTCACATAACGGCGCTGCTCTGGAAAGTTTCATCTTTAAGAGATCCAATGCGTCCAATTTTCTGGATGCTGCACAAACTTCCCGCGGATTCCTGGTGGACCGTAGCCTGGCGAACTTCCGCGAACATCCTGTACTGGGAATCGGATTTGGGGTCCCATCTGATGTTGCCAGTGCAAAAATCACTTACGTCCCGGTCATCGATGTCCCTATTGGAATTGCGCTCGAGAAAGGGGTATGGCTCTCGGCTGCTCTTGAGGAACAGGGGATCGTAGGTACGACGGCCTTGATTCTCATGTTCTTTGCCTTGGCCGTTTATGCAATACGCAGCAGAAATTACATGGGGTTACCGCTCCTTGCGTATTTTCTGAGCAGCAACCTTGGAGAGATGACGATGTTCAGCATGGGTGGAACAGGCCTTTTGCAGTGGGTGCTGGTGGTGGCGGCGCTGCGTCTAAACGAAACCAGAAGGTCGCGTGAAGGGCCCGCCTCAGTAAGCTTGGAGCACGCCGCATGACGAGCTCCCACCCGCTGCCCCCACCTCCGCACACCCCACCGGCCCCCGGGCGGATCGCCGCCGTCATGGACGCCTACCTGCCCGGCCGACTCGCCGGCGGCCCCGTCACCACCCTGGCGAACATGACCGCCGCCCTGAGCGGCGAGCTGGACTTCCTCGTCATCACCCGCAACAAGGACATCGACGGGCAGGTCTACGCCGACCTCACCCCCAACACCCTGATCCAGACGCCCCACTCCCACAACCTCTACCTGGACGACGCGCACTTCACCGCCGCCCACATCGTGCAGCGCGCGCTGGACCTGGGCGCGCAGTACCTGTACCTGAACAGCTTCTTCTCGCCTACGGTGATCCGCCTGCTGCTGTACCTGCGCCGCACGCGCCCCCCCCTGAAGGTGGTGCTCGCCCCACGCGGCGAGTTCTCCCCGGGCGCCCTGCAGCTCAAACGCGCCAAGAAGCAGCTGTACCTGACGTTCTTCCGCCGCCTGCGCCTCGATCGAGTCGTGGACGTCTTCCAGGCGTCCGCCTTCCTGGAGGAGTGCGACATCCGCCGACAGCTCGGGCCCGTCCACGTTCAGATCGCCCCAGATATTCCGGACGCGGTGGACGACACCCGCGCGCCCCGCTTCACGCGGGGCGCCGTGCCGCGCTTGGTGTTCCTGTCGCGCATCACGCCCATGAAAAACCTGCTGTACCTGCTGAAGCTGCTGGCGCAGTGGCCCACCCCGTTGGCGCTCGACGTGTACGGCCCGCTGGAGGACCGCGCGTACTGGGAAGCCTGCCGCGCAGCGATGCGGCACCTGCCCGAGCACGTGCAGGTCACCTACCGGGGCGTGGTCGACCACGCCGAGGTCCACACGGTGTTCGGGCAGTACGACGGGTTCCTGTTTCCGACGCAGGGGGAGAACTTCGGGCACGTGATTCTGGAGGCGCTGGGCGCCGGCTGCCCGGTGGTGCTGAGTGACCAGACGCCGTGGCAGGACCTGGACGCCGAGGGGGTGGGCTGGGTGTGCGACCTGCACCACCCTGAACAGTTCCTGCGCGCCCTCGAGGCCCTGCTGGCCACCCCGGACGACGCCCTGCAGGCCCGCCGGGACCGCTGCGTGGCGTACGCGCGCCGCACCGCCCATGATCCCCTCGTCCGCGCCAGCAACCTCCACCTCTTCCCGCACGCCCTGCACCGTCCCACAACTGAACTGACCACTCTCCAAGAGGAAGCAACATGCAAAATTTGACAGGTAAAACCATTCTGATTACGGGCGGTACCGGCTCTTTCGGAAATGAGCTGCTTCAATTGGTCAAGGACTCCGGCGTCGCGGAGGTCCGCGTCTTCAGCCGTGATGAGCTCAAGCAGGAACAGATGCGTGTCCGCATGAAAAACCCCAAAGTCAAGTTCTATATCGGGGACATTCGGGACCGACAAAGCATTGATCAGGCCATGGCCGGGGTCGATCTGGTCTTCCACGCGGCCGCGCTCAAGCAGGTGCCGTCGTGTGAGTTCTTCCCCATGCAAGCGGTCATGACCAACATCGTGGGCAGCCACAACGTGATCGAAGCGGCCATCGCCCACCGCGTGGCTTCCCTGGTGTGCCTGAGCACGGACAAGGCCGTGTTCCCGGTGAACGCCATGGGCATGACCAAAGGCCTGATGGAAAAGGTCGCGACCGCTGCTGCCCGCCGACTGGGCGAGGGTGACACCATGATCTCCACGGTCCGTTACGGGAACGTGATGTACTCCCGCGGTTCCGTCATCCCACTGTTTATTGAGCAGATCAAGCAGGGGCGCCCTCTGACCGTCACGGACCCCAACATGACACGTTTCCTTCTTTCGCTGCGAAGCGCGATCGACTTGGTGCTGTTTGCCTTCGAACACGCGCAGCAGGGCGACATCTTCGTTCGCAAGGCCCCCGCCTCCACCGTGGCGGACCTGGCGCAGGCGCTCAAGAACATCTTCCGTTCGGACGTGCCCATCGAGATCATCGGCACCCGTCACGCCGAAAAGCTCTTCGAGACGCTCGCGACTTCCGGTGAACTTGTGAAGTCGCAGGACATGGGTGACTACCTGCGGATCACGATGGACGACCGCGACCTCAACTACGCCAAGTACTTCACGGAGGGCGAACCGGAAGAGGCGTTGGTGGATGATTACACGTCGCACAACACCGAGCGTCTCAGCGTGGCGCAGGTGGAGGAACTGCTGTTGAGCCTGCCGGACGTGCAACGTGAGCTGGCCAACTTCCAGGGCGCACGTTGAAACGCATCGGCATTACGGGCGCGCGTGGGCTGCTTGGTACTCACCTCCACGCTTATCTGAAGGGGCAGCCTGACACCGAGGTGGTGGCAGGCGGGCGCGAGGTGTTTGGCACGGCTGAAACACTGCAGACTTTCGTGCGGGGGTGCGACGCCATCATTCACCTCGCCGGGATGAACAGGGGAGAGGACGCGGACATCGCCAGCACCAACGTGCTGCTCTGCGAGCAATTGATCGCGGCTCTGACCGCGGAGCGTGCGCGACCGCACCTGCTGTTTTCGTCGTCTACGCATATTGAACGTGACAGCGCATATGGGGTCTCGAAGCGTCACGCGACGAGCGTGCTGCGCGCATGGGCAGAGCGAACCGGAGCGCCCTTTACCAACCTGATCCTGCCGGGGGTCTTCGGGGAGGGCGGGAAGCCGTTTTACAATTCGGTCGTTTCGACCTTCTGCTTTCAGGTGGCCAACGGCGAATCCCCGAGCGTCAACGCGGACGCTGTCGTCGAACAGATTCATGCGCAGGAGGTGGCGCGCCAACTGCATCACCTGATCCTGGAGGGGACCACCGGAGACGTGCGTGTCACCGGAGAACAGCTGACCGTCGGGGATCTGCTCGCCCGCCTGCAGCAGTTCCACAGCCTGTACGCAGCGCACATCATCCCTGACGTACGGCAGGACTTCGACCGGGACCTGTTCAACACGTACCGGTCGTACTTGTACCCGCAGCGTTACCCTGTGGCCCTGACGCTCCACACGGATGCGCGCGGCAGCCTGTTCGAAGCCATCAAGAGTCCGAATGGCGGGCAGGCGTTCTTGTCGACCACGCACCCGGGCATCACCCGCGGCAACCACTACCACACGCGCAAGATCGAGCGTTTCCTGGTTACAGGCGGAGAAGCCGAAATCAAGCTCCGGCATGTTACCCGCGCTGAAGTGCAGACCTTCCGCGTGCGTGGGGACACCCCCGTGTACATCGACATCCCAACGCTGCACACCCATAACATCACCAACGTCGGCTCCGGCGTGCTGACCACGTTGTTCTGGACCCACGAGCTTTTCGACCCTCAGCACCCGGACACCTACCCTGAACTTGTGGAGCCTGCATGACCCTGCCCCCAACCCGCCGCCTGAAAGTCATGACCGTCGTCGGTACCCGCCCGGAAATCATCCGTCTTTCCCGAGTGCTCGCTCGTCTGGATGAGTACACCGATCATGTGCTGGTTCACACGGGGCAGAACTACGACTATGAACTCAACGGCGTCTTCTTCAATGATCTGGGTGTGCGGCAACCGGATCATTTCCTGGAAGCGGCGGGCAGCAGCGCCGCTGAAACGATCGGTCAGATCCTGATCCGCATGGATCCGGTGCTGGCGCAGGAGCAGCCGGACGCCCTGCTCATCCTCGGGGACACCAACAGCTGCCTGGCGGCCATCAACGCCAAACGGCGCAAGATCCCCATCTTTCATATGGAGGCCGGGAACCGCTGCTTCGACCAGCGCGTCCCGGAGGAAACCAACCGGAAGATCGTCGACCACACCAGCGACATCAACCTGACGTACAGCTCGATTGCCCGCGAATACCTGCTGCGCGAAGGTCTGGATCCTGCGCGCGTCATCAAGACGGGCAGCCCGATGTTCGAGGTCCTGCACCACTACCGCCCTCAGATCGACGCATCTGACGTGCTGACGCGGCTGGGTCTGCATCCCGGAGCGTACTTCGTGGTGAGTGCGCACCGCGAAGAGAACGTCGATTCCGACAAGAACCTGCGCCGGCTCCACGAGACCCTGAACGCCGTGGCTGACCACTTCGGCCAGCGCGTGATTGTCTCCACGCACCCGCGCACCCAGAAACGCATTGATGCGGCTGGCCTGAGCTTCCACGAAAACGTGGAGTTGCTGAAGCCGCTCGGCTTCCACGACTACGTTCACCTTCAGATGCACGCCCGGGCGGTGCTCTCAGACTCGGGCACGATCACGGAGGAATCGAGCATCCTCAATTTCCCGGCCCTCAACATCCGCGAGGCCCATGAGCGGCCTGAAGGAATGGAAGAGGCGGCCGTCATGATGACGGGGCTGCAGGTGGAACGCGTCCTGCAGGGGCTGACCATCCTGGAACGCCAGCCTCGCGGTGACGACCGGTTGCTGCGGCTGGTGGAGGACTACGCCATGCCGAACGTTTCCGACAAGGTCGTGCGGCTGATCCTGAGTTACACGGACTACGTGAACCGCGTGGTCTGGCGGAAAGACATGTAATGCACCTGCTCATCGTCACGCAGTACTTCTGGCCAGAAAACTTCCGAATCAATGACCTCGTGGAGGGCCTGCACCAACGCGGGCACCGCATCACGGTCCTCACCGGGCACCCCAATTACCCATCCGGCAGATTCACGCACGGGTACACCGGACGGCAGGTGGTCGAGGAGCAGTTCGGAGGCATCCGCGTCCTCCGTGTGCCCATGCTGGCCCGCGGACAGGGCAGCGGCGCCAGGTTGATGCTGAACTACCTGTCGTTCGCGCTGTCCGGCAGCGTGCTGGGCGCACGCCTGGCACGTGACCGGTACGACGCCATCTTCGTCTATGAACCCTCCCCGATGACAGTGGGGTTCCCGGCCATGACCCTGAAACGCCTGAGTGGCCGGCCGATCGCGTTCTACATTCAGGACCTCTGGCCGGAGAGCCTGTCGGCCACGGGGTTCGTGAAGAACCCCGTGGCTCTCAAGGCTGTCGAGTGGATGGTGCGCGGCATCTACAAGGCGTGCGACCAGATTCTGGTGACGTCCCGCGCGTTCATTCCGCGCGTGCAGCGTCTGGGTGTACCCGCTGAACGCATCAGCTACTACCCGCAGTACGCGGAGAGCTTCTACGCACCGCGCCCACGTGACCCACGCTGGGCACAGGCGCAGGGCATCCCGGAAGGCTTTACGGTCATGTTCGCGGGCAACATGGGTGTCGCTCAGGACCTCTTTACTGTTCTGGACGCGGCCGAACGCCTGCGGGACCAGAACGTGAACTGGGTTTTCGTGGGCGACGGCAGCGTTCGTCAACAACTCGAAGCCCAGGCCAGAGAGCGTGGGCTGACCCGGGTGTACTTCCTGGGAAGCCACCCCGCGCAGGAGATGCCCCAGTTCTTCGCGCAAGCAGACGCCCTGCTGGTGTCCCTGACCCGCGACGATCTGTTCGCGCTGACGGTTCCTGCGAAAATCCAGTCCTACCTTGCGTGCGGACGGCCGATCCTGGCGTCCCTGGCCGGTGAAGGCGCGGAGATCGTCCGGGAAGCGCACGCTGGGGTGACCTGCCCACCGCAGGACGGCGCCGCCCTGGCTGAGGCGGTCCGGACGCTTCAGGCGCTGCCCAGCGAAGCCCGCGAAACGATGGGGCAACAGGGGCGCGCCTATTTCGAGGCGCACTTCGAGCGCGAGCAGCTGCTCACGCAACTCGAAGAGACGCTGATGGCCCTCCGGAGCACGAAATGACAGGAGCAGTCCTCGTCGTGGGTGCCAGCGGGTTCGTGGGCCGCGCCCTCTGCCAGGAGCTCGTGCGGCGCGGCGAGCGTGTGCACGCCGCCGCCCGTCGTCCCGACGGCCTCCCCGAAGGAGTCCACTTTGTTCCGCTTCCCGACCTCACGCAAGCCGGGCTGAACTGGGAACCGCTCCTGGTCGGTGTGGACCGGGTCATTTACCTCGCTGCGCGCGTACACGTCATGAACGACACGCACCCGGACCCCCTCGCGGCCTACCGCGCCGTGAACCGGGACGCGCCGCGCTCGCTCGCTGCTGCCGCAGCACAGCAGGGCCTCCAGCGCTTCGTGTACCTCAGCTCCGTTAAGGTGAACGGCGAGTCCAGCGCCGAACCGTTCACGGAACAGACGCCTCCGGCGCCCGTCGACCCCTACGGCGTCAGTAAATTGGAAGCGGAGCAGGCCCTCTTCGAACTTTCTGCCGCCACTGGCCTGCAGGTGGTGGTGCTTCGCCCGCCGCTGGTCTACGGACCGGGCGTCAAAGCCAACTTCATGGCCCTCGCGCGGGCCGCCGGCCGGGGCGTCCCCCTGCCTCTCGGCGCCGTTCGCAACCGCCGAAGCCTGGTGTACGTCGAGAACCTGGTGGACCTCATCATCCTGACACTCAGTCATCCAGCCGCGCCGGGACAGGTGTTTTTCGCCACGGACGGTCAGGACCTCTCGACAGCGGAACTGACCCGCGGTCTCGCGGAAGCCCAGGGGCGACAACCCTGGCTTCCGGCCGTGCCACCAGCCCTGCTGCGTCTCGCTGGCCAGGTGGTTCGGCGTCCGGCAGTCACCGCGCGCCTGCTGGGTTCCCTGCAGGTCAGCAGTGACAAGGCCCGGCACCTTCTGGGCTGGACCCCGCCCTTTCCCGTCTGGCAGGCGCTCGGTCGAACCGGCGCGAGCCTGCGCACCCCACCGACGCCGCGCACTTCACGGCAGCTGACATGGACGCAGAAGCTCTACTTGCGCGTCCGCTCACCCATGGAACGCCTGGTGGCCGCCCTGGTGCTGCTGCTGATCAGCCCGCTGCTCGTGCTGATCGGCGTGCTGATCCGTCTCGATTCGCCCGGACCGATCCTGTTCCTCCAAGAACGGGCGGGGCGCAAGCATCGCGCTTTCGTCATCTACAAGTTCCGCACCATGCGCACCGGCACGCCCAACCTCTCCACGGAAGACATGGAGCGGTCCGGCCTGAACCCCATCACCCGCATTGGTGCATTCCTGCGACGCACCAGCCTGGATGAGCTGCCGCAACTCCTGAACGTTCTCAAGGGCGAAATGAGCCTGATTGGACCCCGCCCCGCCCTGATGACGCAAACCCCCGTCCTGACCCTCCGTGAAGCCGCCGGCGTCGACGCGCTGGCGCCCGGCATCACCGGGTATGCTCAGGTCACCGGCCGCGACGACCTCACAGATGCCGAAAAGGTCAAGCGCGACGCCGAATATCTTGAAAGCCTGAGCCTCACCATGGACCTCCGGATTGTCACCATGACGTTACGCTCCATCATCCAAGGGACCGGAACCAAATGAAGCCGACCACCAGTAAGTTCCTGATCGATCTCGCCCTCTGGAGCGCCGCTGGACTGCTGGCCTACGGATTCCGCAAGCCGGAACTCCTGAGTCGCGGCGTGCCCAGCAACGTCCTCGGGTACCTGCTGCTCAGCTTGCTGGTCATGGCCGCTCTGGAAACGTACTACAGCCTCCACCGGCAATCATGGCAGCGCGTCGGCATCCTGGACCTGCAGCTTCTGGGCCGCGCCGTCACTCTCGCCACCCTGGTGATGTTCGCCCTAGGGTTCATTCTTCAGACCTGGCTCCAACTTCCCCGGAGTGTGCCCGTGATGGCCGGCGTGCTCGGCCTGCTCTTGATGGGGGGAATCCGGTTGGTCGCACGCTTGACCAGCGAGCGCGTCCGCCTGCAGGCGGCACCTCAACGCCAACGGGTCCTGATTGTCGGCGCGGGCGACGCCGGCAGCCTGATTGCGCGCGAGATGCAGCGCCACCCGGAAGCGGGCCTCGAACCCATCGGTTTCTTGGACGACGAACCCCGAAAAATCCGGGGGCGCGTGGTGGGCCTCCCAGTTTTCGGCCCCATAGACGACCTTGTCACCGTCGCCAAACGCGAGCAGGCGCAGGAGATCCTCATTGCCGTGCCCTCCGCGGACGGTCAGTTCGTCCGCCGCGTGGTCAGTCTGGCGCGCGATACCGGTCTGCGCTACCGCATTATTCCCGGCATGTTCGAGATTCTCAGCAGTGACGTCACCATCAGCCAGATCCGCGACGTCAACCTCGAAGATCTCCTGCGCCGCCCACCCGTCCGGCTCAACACCGCAGAAATCGCCAGTTACCTCAAAGGACGGGTGATTCTGGTGACCGGCGCGGGCGGCAGTATCGGTTCCGAGATCATCCGCCAACTGGCCGTTTTCGGTCCCTCGACCGTTTTGCTGTTCGGACGTGGTGAAAACAGCATCTTCTCGATTCAACAGGAGCTGCTGCGGACATGGCCCGAAATTGAGCAGGTCGGCCTGATTGGGGACGTCCGTGACGCCGCGCGCCTCCGCGCCGTATTCGAACGCTACCGCCCCGAAGTCGTCTTCCACGCCGCAGCGCACAAGCATGTGCCTCTGATGGAGGAAGCGCCTTCCGAAGCCATCCTGAACAACGTCATCGGTACGCAGAACGTCGTCGACCTGTGCCTGGAGTTCGGTGTGAGCCGTCTGGTGAACATCTCG
Organism: Deinococcus maricopensis DSM 21211; assembly: GCF_000186385.1. Taxonomy (NCBI): domain Bacteria; kingdom Thermotogati; phylum Deinococcota; class Deinococci; order Deinococcales; family Deinococcaceae; genus Deinococcus; species Deinococcus maricopensis. The sequence goes on along the minus strand of NC_014958.1, from coordinate 3,134,862 downwards.
ACGGATAAGGCCGTCAACCCGACCAGCGTGATGGGAGCGTCCAAGCGCGTGGCCGAAATGGTCGTTTCCGCAGGGGCGGCGCGCGCGCGGGACGCCCAGGCGTTCGTTTCGGTGAGGTTCGGGAACGTTCTGGGCAGCCGAGGGAGTGTCGTGCCGACCTTTATGGCGCAGATCCGTGCTGGCGGACCCATTACCGTCACCCACCCCGAGATGGTGAGGTACTTCATGACCATTCCAGAAGCCGCGCGGCTGGTCTTGCAGGCAGGTGGCCTGGCGGAAAACGGAAAAGTGTACGTCCTGGATATGGGTGAGCCAGTCAAGATCGCGGACCTGGCCCATGACGTGATCCGACTGAGCGGTGCGTGGAATGTCGACGTGGTCTACAGCGGTATCCGTCCGGGCGAGAAACTTTATGAGGAGTTACTGACCACGAGCGAAGGCGCAGACGCCACGACGCACAGCGAAATATTCAGTGCTCGACTGGCGCAGGTCAACGAGTATCAGATCATCGATAACGTGCAAGCATTACGTTCTGCTGCGCAGAAAAACGATGAACACAAAATTCGACATTTACTCTCAGAGATGATTCCTGAAAATAAATTCGGGAGCATACGATAGAGCAGATTTAAATGCGTTACGCAGCTCAACTTAAGTGGCCAGAAGCTTCAACAACACCTGATAGCTCCTGAGCAGTTTGTCGAAGATCCTCGGCCTACCCGACAAGTAAGCCCAAGGACGGTGCAACAACCAATCAACCGTTGAGTTCTGCACTGCTTCTGGCAACGCTGCGGTAGGCTGAACCGCATGTCGAACCTTCCCGCACGCCCCAAAGTTCTGATTGCGAACGACGATGGTATTTTTGCGCCGGGCATCAAGGCGCTGGCGTTCGCGATCGCGGAGTTCGCAGATGTGACGGTCGTGGCGCCCGATGTCGAGCAGAGTGGCGTCGGGCATGGAATCACGTTCCGCCGACCGTTGCGCTTCAAGCACACGAAGGCGGCCGGGTTCGGGGATATCCCGGCGTTCCGGGTGGACGGCACGCCGGCGGACTGCGTGGTGCTGGGTGTGAACCTTCGGGGCCGGCCGGACATCGTGGTGAGCGGCATCAACCTCGGGCCGAACCTGGGAGACGACCTGACGCACTCGGGGACGGTCGCTGCAGCGATCGAGGGGGTGTCCTTGGGGTTGCCGGCGATTGCGTTCAGTCAGTTGAGCGGGCCGGGCGGGGAGTACGCGTTTGAGGAGAGCGCGCAGTACGCGGCGCGCCTGACGCGGCAGGTCCTGGAGTGTGGGGGGCTGCCGCCGCGGACGTTGCTGAACGTGAACTTCCCGCCGACGCCGTTCCGGGGGGTGCGGGTGACGCGTCTGAGTGATCACCGATATGAGGACACGGTGCTGACGCGGCAGGACCCGGAAGGCCGGGAGTACTACTGGGTGAGTGGTACGCCGAAGGCGGAGTACGCGGATGACACGGATTATGGCGCCATTCAGGATGGGTGCGTGAGTGTCACGCCGGTGCGGTTGCAGTTGACGGCGACGGATCTGCTGGAGCGCGTGCGGGAGTTCACGCCGGACGTTGCGGTGCCGGCTGAACGCTGAGTTTCACCTGCGCGGCGGGCAGGGGATAGTCCGCGGCGGTGCTGATGACGGTGCGTAGGTCGCTGCTGGGGTTGAGTTGCAGAACCAGCAGGGCCTGCTGACCGGCGCGCTGCGCGCGTACGAGGTCCGTGAAGGTGCTCACCACGCGGTGGGGCTGGGTGGCGGTTGGGCCGCTGAGGAGCGTGAACTGCTTGGACCGTGCAGTGCGGACGCGGGCGGTGAAGGTGCAGTGGCAGACGGGCGTGGCTTGAGCGTATGCCGTGATGACGACGTACTGGCCGTCTTTGGGCGTCTGAACCTGGAGTCGCGGTGGGGCGCCCATGGCGCCTTCGTCGTTGGCGGTGGTGAAATGGGCAGCGGCGTCGAGCCCGGCGGCCTGGAGCGCGCGTTGCAGGGTGGTGCTGATGGCCATGCTGTAGAGGTCACTGGTGAAGACGGGCGCATCGGGGGTCCCGAGCACGAGGGTGGCCTGGCCGACCTGCAGGGTAGGTGTGCGGTCGCCGCTGATGCTGATGGGGAGGTCGGTGCCGTTCAGCAGGGCGAAGATAAGGGCGTCGGTGTGGAGGTACGCTTCGTCGCCGAAGCGTTCGGCGGCCACGGTGGCGTTCTGGATGGTCAGGCTGGTGGCGTCCTGCTGGATGTGCAGGCCGGTGGCGTGCAGGGCGCGGGTGACGTCGGTGAAGCGGAGGTACTGGTGGCTGTGTTCGCGGTACGTTCGGCAGGTGGCTTCGACGGTGGCGCGTCCGCCCTGTTGCTGGAAGGCGGCGCGGATGCGGGCGGCTTCGGCGGCGGGCCGCTGCGCGAGGGCCGCGTCACTGTAGTCGCAGTCGATGTTTTGGTTCTGGTAGGGCACCGGGTGCAGGACGGTGTTCTGGGCGACGGCACCAAGCGTGAGCGTGGTGGCGGTGAGGAGGGCGCCGAGCGCGAGGGCGCGGGTGACGGCGGGGAGGGTGTGCACGTGGGCGTACTGGGCGCTGAGGGCGCGGGGGTCGCCGAGGTCCGCGAGGGTGCGGGTGAGGGCGTCGTGTTCGTTCAGGCCGAGCAGGGCGTAGCGGTGGAGTTTGTCGTCGATGGCGCCGCGGAGTTCGGTGGCGGCGTCGCGGCGGGCGCGGCCGGTGAGGGTGAGGGTGGCGCGGCGGATGTACGTGTCGGCGTTCATGCGGGGCCTCCGAGGATGCCGCGCACGGCGGCGCTGAAGCGTTCGTACTGTTCGCGTTTGTCGCGCAGGGCGTGCTGGCCGGTGGGGGTGAGGTGGTAGACCTTGACGGGGCTGCCGCCGCGCGGGAGGGTCTGGAAGGTGCCGGCGATCCAGCCGTGTTTTTCGAGGCGGTGCAGGGCGGGGTAGAGGCTGCCTTCGCGGAGGGTGAAGTGGCCGTTGGTTTGCGCCTGGATGTCGGCGATGATCTGGCCGCCGTATTTGGGGTCGCGTTCGAGGGTGGCGAGGAGCAGCAGGTCGAGGTGGCCTTTGAGGAGGTTGGCGTCGCTATGGTCCATGGGCGTCCCTTCCGGCATCGGTTTCCTTTGCCTGATGGCATCGTATGTCTATGGCCATAGGAATGCAAGGGCAAACTGCCGGGGTTACAGCACCGCCAGCCCGGCGCGCGTTATCCTGAACGGGCCATGACCGACCCCAGACCCAAACCCCAACGCAGCGGCGGTGGCCGGGGCCGCCCCGTCCTGTGGTTCGTGCTGCTCGCCTCGTTCGTCGGTGCGACCGCCGGCACCATCGCCATCACCAAAGCCAACCCGCTGTACAGCAATGCCGAACGCAACGGCATCAGCAAGTACCGCTTCATTGAGGACTGCAAAGACGAAATCCACCAGCAGATCAGCGAAATCGAGAAGAACGCGAACGCTCAGTCCGGGGGGAAACAGACCCTGAACATCACCCCGGAGTTCAACGCCTCGCGCCTTGTGCAGGCCACCGGCGAGAACCCCAACGCGGGCGGCTGGTACCTCCAGAGCGAAGTCAACCTGGTCGCGCCCGGCATCGTGCGCCCCACGCCGTTCGCGTGCGGTTACGACCCCAAAGCCACCGGCAAGAAATTGCAGGCGCAACTGCAGCTGCAGTAACCGCAGCAGGCCAAGGGGGTCCCGACGCGCGTCGGGGCCCCCTTGGCCTCTGGGTCAGTTCACAACCTTGGTCTTGTTCTGCATGTAGTCCATCAGCACGTACTGCCCGATGTTGTACGGCGTCGTGAAGTACGCTTTGCCGCGCGTCATCTCGGTCACGCGCCGCACGAACCCGATCAGTTCCGCGTCGCGCGCGAGCATGAACGTGTTGATCTGAATGCCGCTGCGGCGGCAGTTCGCGACTTCCCGCAGCGTCGCGCCCAGCACGTACGGGTCCAGGCCGTAACTGTTCTTGTAGATGCGTCCATCCGGCAGGGTCAGTGCCGATGGTTTGCCGTCGGTGATCATGACGATCTGCTTCATGTCCTTGTTCTCGCGTTTCAGCAGCTGCTGCGCGAGTCGCAGGCCTCCGGCCGTGTTCGTGTGGTACGGGCCGATCTGCGCCTGCGCGAGGCGCCCGAGCGGCACTTCCTCGGCGGAGTCGTGGAACAGCACGAAGCGCAGGCTGTCGCCGGGGTAGCTGGTGCGGATCAGGTGCGCGAGCGCGAGCGCGACCTGCTTCGCCGGCGTGAAGCGGTCCTCGCCGTACAGGATCATGCTGTGCGAGCAGTCCAGCAGCACGACCGTCGCGGCGCTGCTGCTGTACTCCGCCTGCCGGATCACCAGGTCGTCTTCGCTGGCGTTCTCGAAACCTTTGGTGATGACGTTGCTGAGCGTGGCGGTGGTGTCGAGGTTCAGGGTATCGCCGAACTCGTAGTTCTTCAGTTCGCCGCTCACGTCGATGCCGCTGGCGTAGTCGCGGGTGTCGTGGTTGCCGGCGCTGCTGCGGCCCAGACCGCCCATGAGTTCCCGAAGGCTGTTGTAGCCGAGGAAGTCGACGCTCTTGTCGGTCAGTTGGAAGCGGCTTTCGCCGCTCGCGCCGGCACCGCCCTGCCCGCCTTCCTCGCCTTCGCGGCGGATGAAGCCGTCCTGCTGGAGGCGTTCGATGGCCCGTTCGATCTGCTGCCCGAGGGTCGTCTCACGGATGTCTCCTTCGGCGTTCATGGCTTCGGCGAGCAGTTCTTCGGGGATCATGTTGCGCTCGACGAGCGCTTCGAGGATCGCGTCGAACAGGTCGTCCATGCTGGGGCGCGCGTCCGGGTCCGGGTCGTACGGGTCGTTCAGGCCCTGGCCGAGCAGGGCTTCCTGAATCATCTGCATCAGTTCGGCGCTTTCGATCTGGTCGAGTTCGCCCTCGAAACGGCTGTAACGGGTGACGCGCATGCTTGCACCTCCGGGTCTGCGTTTCAGGATGCCGCAATCCCGGCGCGGACTTTGTGATGCCTGATGCGCCCGCGTCAAGCGATGAAGACGTGTCTTCACGGGGCCGCCAACTGGTCAGACATGAGGACGTGAGGAGTGTAGTGCCTCCTACGCTTTTGCGGGCTTTTTGCGCCGAAGCCTTCATCGTAGCTCATGAGACGTTGAGCGTTGCTCCATGCAAGCCACTTCATGACAAAAAACCGGTTGTTGATGAAGGGGCCTACCCTCAATTCTGAGGGCCGTGCCCCATTCCGCTGAGCCCGTCGTCTCGCACCACTCACGCCAAGGAGTTCACGTGAACCGTCGCCTGCTCGCCACGCTGCCCCTGCTGCTCGCGTTCGCCGCCGCCCAGACGCCCTCCCCGCTCAAGCTCGTGCTCAGCACCAGCCTGGTCACGACCGTCACCCAGAACGGCCGCACCGAGGAGCGCCTCACGCCCAACCCCCGCAGCGTGCTGCCCGGCGCGCTCGTCCAGCAGACGCTCACCGTCACGAACACCAGCACGCGCACCCTGCGCGGCGCCGTCGTTCGCCTGCCCGTCCCCAAGAACGCCGTATACGCCGGCGCGCTCCGCAACGCCGAAGGCGCCACCGCGCAGTTCAGCTTCGACAACGCCAAGACGTTCGGCACGGCCCCGCTCAAGCGCCGCATCACCGTCACCGAAAACGGCCAGTCCGTCACGCGTGAAGTCACCGTCAACCCCAACGAATACACCGACGTCCGCTGGACGCTCCCCGCGCTCACCGCCGGCCAGAGCGTCCAGCTCAGCTACCGCATCACCGTCAAGTAACTCCGCCCGCCGCTGCCCGCCACTCGCCCCTCAGGAGGACCCGTGAACCGTACCCGCACCCTCGCCCTCATGGTCGCACTCGCCGCCGCCCAGGCCCTCGCTGCCGGCACGCCCGCCGGCACCACCATCACCAACACCGCCACCGCGACCTTCACGGACCCGGCCAACCCCGGCGGCCCAAGCGGCACCGCCACCTCCAACACCGTGCAGGCCACCGTGCTGCCCCGCCCGGACTTCACGGTCACGCCCAACGACCTCGGCACGCCCGGCCAGCCCGACCAGGACGCGCCCATCCCGCAGTACGACCGCGTGGGCGTCCTGCCCGGCAGCCAGCAGGCGTTCGGGTACACCGTCACCAACACCGGCAACACCCCCGTCCTCGTGGACCTGCGGACCCTCAACCGCACCGACACGACCGTGCAGGCCCCCACGTACTACCTCGACGTGAACGCCGACGGCCTGTTCACCCCCGGCACCGACACGCCCCTCACCGACACCGACGGCAACGGCGTGCCCGACACCGGCCTGCTCCAACCCGACCAGACCGTGCGCATCCTGCAGGTGTACACCGTCCCCGCGAACGCCACGCCCGGCACGTTCTTCGGCGCGTCACCCAACGCGAGCGGCCAGTACGACCCGAACTTCACGCCCGGCGGGACCGCCACCCCCACCACGCCCATCCCGAACCCCACCACCGGCACCGGCCTGCTCACCGACGCGGACAACTTCAACCGCGTGCTGGTGTTCACGCCGACCGCCAGCGTGGACCCCGTCGACGCCGACCCCGCCACGCCCGGCCAGCAGGACCCCACCCCGCCCAACCCCGCCACGCCCCCCACCTACACCGACCCCAACCCGCTCGTGCCCGCCGCGCCCACCCGCATCGAAGTGATCGGCGACGAGCAGAACGCGTACCCGCCCGCCGACCCCGACACGGCCAATGACCGCGTGACGTTCCTGAACAGCGTCACCAACGGCAGCGCGCAGACCGACAGCTTCAACCTGCTGCCCCCCACCAACCTGCCCGCCGGCGTGACCGTCACGTTCCTCGACGAGGCCGGCAACCCGCTGCCCATCGTGAACGGCTTCCCGGTGCTGCAGAACGTCGCGCCCGGCCAGACCGTGAACTTCCGCGTGGTCGTCACGTACCCCGATACCGACACCCCCACGGCCATCACCAGCCCCGCCCTGCCCATCGTGGTCACGGTCGGCGTGGACTCCACCAGCGACGCCGACACCACCCCCGAGGACACCGCCATCGACCGCGTGTTCCCGCCGGCTCTGAGCTTCGGCGACGCCACGCCCGCGCTCGGCACGTCCCCGCAGCCCATCGTGGACCAGATCACCGTGCCCGGCGCGCCCGGCACGCTGCAGCCCGGCGACATCACCGACAGCCAGGGCATCTATCCCATGGACCTCGCCAACCTCGGCGGGTACCCGGAAAGCTACCGCCTGACCGGCACCGTCACCGTGCCGCTCGTGGGTGGCGGCAGCACCCCCGTGAGCGTCCAGTACTACCTCGACACCAACGGCGACGGCGCGCCCGACACGCTGCTCACGCAGGACGGCAGCGGCGCCTTCATCACGCCGACCGTTAACCCCGGCACCGAACTGAAGGTGTACGGCGTCGTGAACGTTCCCGCGAACGCGGCCTCCACCAACACCGGCGGCGTCAACACGCCCCTGCCGGTCACGCAGACCGCCACGGGCGTCACCAGCGGCATCGTCCGCACCGACCCCAACGACACCCTCAGCATCGCCCCGACCGGCGTGGTCGCCATCAGCAAGAGCGTGAACGCCTCCGGCGCGCAGCCCGGCGGGAACCTCGTGTACACCGTGAACGCCGTGAACGGCTTCAACACCGCCGTGAACAACTTCGTGCTCACGGAAACGAACGGCGCGAACACCAACCTGTTCACGTACACCACCTTCGCGGCGGTGGGCGCCACCACCACCGCGCCCGGCACGGTCCTGTACCGCTTCAACGGCGGCGCGTGGCAGACCAGCCCCACCCTGCCCGCCGGGCTGCCCGCCACCAGCGTCACCCGCGTGGACGTCGGCGTGGACAGCAACGGCAACGCCACCATGGACGCCGGCGACGTCCTCCCGCAGGGCGCCCAGATCAACGTCACGTTCACTGTCACCGTGAAGTAACGCAGGCTTTTTCCCGGCGCCCCGCCCCGCGGGGCGCCCCATAACACAGACTCCACAATGCCAGACGCCCCAATACCGTTTTCTGCCGCCCTTCCCCACAGGCCAGCCCCGACCCCACAGGAGGCAACGTGAGCCGGGTTCCCCACTTCATCGCCACGCTGGCGCTCGCGCTCAGCGCCCTCGCAGGCGCGGTCGGCACGCCCGCCGGCACCAGCATCACCAACCAGGCCAGCGGGCAGGCCGATCCCTTCACGCCCGGCGGTCCGCCCGTCGTGAGCGTCTCCAACATCGTGCAGGCCACCGTGCAGCCCGTGTGTGCCGTGAGCGTCACGCCGGACGGCACGGTGGCCGCGCCCGGTCAGGCCGCGACCGTGCTCCCCGGCGAACGCGCCGTGTTCCCGTACCGCGCCGTGAACGTCGGCAACACCCCCAGCACCTTCAATGTGAGCGGCACCGTCGAGAGCGGCAGCGCGCACACCCCCGCCCTACGCGTCGTCGTCGACGCCAACGGGAACGGCACGCCCGACGCGAACGAGAGCGACGTCACCACCGTCACCCTCGACGCGGACGCCAGCGCCAACCTGCTGCTTATCGCGGACACCACGACCGCCGCGCGCGGCGACGCATTCGTGAACCTCGTCGCCGCCTGCACGGACGGCACCAGCCGCGACGCGAACAACGTCGCGCGCGTCAGCGTCGGCGAGCCGCCCGCGCTGAGCGGCACGAAGACCTTCACGCCCGCCACCATCGCGCCCGGCGCGACCACCACCGTCACCCTCACCGCCCGCAACGACGGCACCGGCGCGGCCCGCGAACTGACCTTCACGGACCCGCTCGGGCCGCTCGCGGCGCAGGGCCTCACCTACGTGACCGGCAGCGCGGTCGCCACGGGCGGCACCGCCGAATTCACGTCGGACGGCGTCACGTGGACCACCACCGAGACGGCGCCCGTGACCGGCATCCGCCTGCGCACCGCCAGCCTCGCGCCCGGCGCGACCGCCACCCTCACCTTCAGCCTCCGCGCCGCGCCGAGCGCCGAGGGGCGCACCATCACCAACACCGCCACCCTCACGGGCGGCCCGCAGGACGTCCCCGTCACCGCGGACCTGCGCGTGCAGTACAGCCCCGCCGTCGCCCTCGGCCCGGTCGGCAACCCCACCGCGCCCGAAGGGACGTCCGCCGACACCAGCACCGCCCCGTTCGCGCTGGTCGGGCAGGCCACCTGCCTCGACCACACCCTGCAGAACACCGGCGACGTCACCGACGACTTCACGCTCCAGGTCGCCCTCACTTCCGGCGCGGCCACCACGACCCTGCTCGGCGCGGACGGCCAGCCGCTCGCGCAGCCCGTGCGCCTCGCGCCGGGCGCGAGCATCACCGTGCGCGTGTGCTACACCCCCACCACCGCCGCGCCCATCAGCGCGACCATCACCGCCACCGGCGCGCGCGGCACCACGAACGCCACCACCGACCTGCTCCCGAACGTCGTGAGCGGCCTGCCGGAACTCACCAAAACTGCGGACGCCACCGGCACCGTCGGCGCGGGCGACACGGTCACGTACACCCTCACCGTCCGCAACCCGTACCCGCGCGCCCTCACGAACGTCACCGTCCGCGATGACCTCGACCCGGCCGTGCAGTTCGTGAGCGCCAGCGACGGCGGCACCCTCGCGGGCCGCACCGTCACCTGGACGCGCGCCAGCATCGGCGCGAACACCACCGTCAGCTTCACACTCGCGGTGAAGGTCGCCGCCGGCACCCCCGACGGCGCCGCCCTCCGCAACACCTTCACGCTCACCAGCGCCGAAACGCCCGCGCCCACGACCAGCAACGAAGTCGTCACGCCCGTGTGGAGCGCGCGCCTGATCCTCCAGAAGGACGTGGACAGCGCCACCGCCAACTACGGCGACCGCCTAAACTACACCCTCACCATCCGCAACACCTCCCCGACCACCGCCGTCACGGACGCCATCATCACCGACACCCTGCCCGCCGGACTCACCTACATTCCCGGCACGACCACCCTGCAGGGCCAGCCGTTCCCCGACCCGGAAGTGCGCGGCCGTGACCTGATCTGGCGGGTCGGCACGCTGCCGGCCAGCAGCGACGTGCGCCTCACGTACGCCACGCGCGTCACCGCCGAGGCCACCGAGGACCTCGTGAACACCGTCGTCGTCCAGGGTGCCGGCGGGAACGCCACCGGCCTCGCCAGCAACCGCGCCACCGCCCGCACCCGCCTCACCCCGCAGGGCTTCGCGCCCCTCACGGACCTCGTGGGCGTCGTCTACGTCGACCGCAACCGCGACGGCGTGTACCAGCAGGACGTGGACCTCCCCCTCGAACGCGCCCGCGTAATCCTCGCCGGGGGCCGCATCGCCCTCACGGACCGCGACGGCCGCTACCACTTCCGCGGCGTGCCCATCGGCGCGCAGGCCCTGCGCCTCGACCCGAACAGCGTCCCGTACGCCCCGCTCGACCTGCCCGAAGACGGCGACCTGCCCGGCACACGCACCGTGTACGCCCGTGGCCTCACCGCCGTGGACTTCCCGCTCGCGCCGCTCGCCGGCGACATCGAGGCGCTGCGCCGCACCACCCTCACGACCGGACCGCTCACCGTGCAGAAGGACCTGACGTTCGCCAGCGGCGTGTACACCGTGCGCCTCACGCTGCGCGCCACGCAGGCCCTGCCGGGCTTCACGCTGCAAGACCCCCTGCCCGCCGGCGCGACCCTCCAGAGCGGCCAGAACACCCTCACCCGTGACCTGAGCGCGGGGGAGACCACCCTCACCTACCGCTTCACGTGGACCGGCGAGCCGCGCGCCGCCACCACCGACCCGACGGTCTCCTGGAGGTACTGACGTGAAGTCCGCCCTGACCCTGCTCACCGCGCTGCTCCTCGCGGGCGCTCCCGCGTCCGCGCAGGAACTCAGCACCAGCCTGCCCCTCACCAGCGTCGGCAACCGCCTGCTGTGGAGCGTCGGCGACCAACAACTCACCCTCGACGTCCCCATCGCCGGCCGCGTCCGGCTGGAACTGTACAGCGCCGAATTCGACCCGCAGGACTACCGCAGCGACACGTACTTCGGCGACGAACGCTACGACGCCGGCCCCGTCGAAACGACGTTCGCCGTCATTGACGCTGCTGGCAACGTCGTCACGCGCGCCACCTTCCCGGCCGGCGCGCACAGCTGGCGCACCCTGATCGACCAGGACCTCCCCGCCGGCACCTACCACTTGGAAGCCGTCACCGCCGGTAACGGCAAGAACACCTTCGCACTGCGCCTGACCGGCGTGCAGGCGGCGGTGCGCGCTAACCGCGTGGCCGTGAACGTCCACGCGCGCGACTGGGTGCCGGTCGTGAACGTCACCACCGACGGCGCCGGCGACGTCCTGCGCCTGTACGACGGTGACGGCCCCACCGAACTCGAAGCGCGACTGCGCGGCCCCGACGGGCGCACCACGCCCATTCCGGTCAGTGCGCAGCTCGGCTGGGTCGAGATCCCCCTGCCGAGCACGCCCGGCGCGTACAGCGTGGAGCTGCGCCAGCCCACCACCGCCCGGCAGTACAGCAACACCGTCGCGTTCACGCTCACCCGCGCGGGCAGCGCCGCCGACCTCACCCTCACGCGCGTAGACACCACCGGCACCCTGCGCGTGGACGCCGAACTGCTCCTGCCGGGCGGTGCGGTCCCCACCGTCGCCGACGTGCGCGTCGGCGACGCGACCCTGCACGTGGACGGCAGCGCCACGCAGGCCGTGAACGCCGGCACGTACCCGGTGCGCGTCGCGCCCGTGGCGGGCGCGACCGTCGCCGCGAGCGCCGCCACCGTGACCGTCCCGCGCGGCGGCACCGGCCAGGTGCGCGTGCAGGTGAAACCGGACGTGACCCTGAACGTCACTGCGGACCGGCAGGAGGTGTGCGTCGGCGACGTCGTCACGTTCACCGCCACCGCCCGCACCGCGTACGCCGGCGACCTCCCCGTGAACCTGCGCCTCGCCCTGCCAGACGGCGTCACGCCCACCGCCGAGTCGGCGGCGCCCACCACCGTGAGCGCCGCGACGCCCGCCGTCACCCGCGTGGAGGTCCGCGCGCAGCGCCCAGGCCCGCTCAGCGCGAACGCCACCCTTGACCCCTGGGCGAAACAGGCCGCCGCGAACGTCACCGTCCGCGCGGACGCCACGACCGTCCAGCTGCGCCGCGCGCCCCTGAGCGCCGCCGCGCCCGGCAGCGAGGTGACGGTCACGCTCAGCGCCACCAACACCGGCAGCGCGCCCGTGCCGTTCGCCCTCGCGGACGCGCCCGCGCCCGGCCTCACCCCCCTGGAGCCCACCAGCTTCACCGGCACGCTCGCGCCCGGCGAAACGCGTGCGTTCACGTACCGCGCCCGCGTGAGCGCCACCACCGACGTGCCCCTCAGCGCCACCCTGCGCGCCGAAGGGTGCGGCGCCCCGCAGGCCGTCGCCGGCACCCTCCCCGTGCAGGCGCCGCCCGCGCCCGTCGCCGCGACGCCCACACCGACGCCCGCCGCGCGCCCCGCACCGGACGCCACCCGCACCAGCGAGATCCGCCTGCCCTTCGACGCCCCCGCCGAAGCGACCACGCTGATCCTCGCGCACACCTTCCCGACCGGCGCGACGTACGTGCCCGGCAGCAGCCGCCTGAACGGCGCCGCCCTGCCCGACCCGATCATCGGCACGTCCGGCCGCGCGTACTGGACGGTGCCCGGGCAGCGCCGCGGCACCCTCACGTACGACGTCACCCACACGGGCGCCCTGCCCGCCCTGCAACAGCCGGCGCTGCGCGCCCTGTACCCCCGCGAGCGCGCCGAGACCCTCCAGGGCACCTTCGACGCCGGGGATTACGCGGGTGCCACCGCCCGCCCCGCCACGCCCGCCGCCACCGAGAACGCCGGCGCGCTGAAACTGCCGCTCAGCGGCACTGTGTACCGCGACCGCGACCGCGTCACCGTCGTCGTGGAAGGCCCCATTGGCGCGACACTCACGCCCACCATCAACGGCGAACCCATCCCCGAAGCGCGCCTCGGCGGCCGCGTCAACGACCCCGCGCGCGGCACGCAACGCCTCACGTACGTCGCCGTGCCCCTGCGCGTCGGCGAGAACGCCCTCGCGCTCGGCCGCGACACCGTCACCGTCACGTACGCCGGCCCGACCGCGCGCGTGGACATCACGCCCGTCAGCGTCGTCGCCGACGGCAGCACGCCGCTGCGCCTGCGCGTCCGCGCGCTCGACGAACGCGGCGTCGGCACCGCCCAGCCGTTCCTCACGCTCCGCCCCAGCCTGGAGCCCCGCACGCCCGACGCGAACCCCGGCGAGGCCGGCTACCAGGTGCGCCTCGTGGACGGCGAGGGCGAACTGGTCCTCGCGCCGCAGGCGTCCCCCACCACCCTCACCATCGACACGCTCATCGCGGGCCGCGTGGAACGCCGCACCTTCGACGTCCGCCCCGATGACGGGCGGGTCGGCGTGGGCGTCGTCAGCGTCACGCTCGGCTTCCCCGGTGACGGCGTGGACGTGCGCACGCAGGCGCGCGCGTACCTGGAAACGCCCCTCGCGGGCGGGAAGCTGTACGTCGCCGCCGACAAGGACGGCCTCCCCACCGACAGCGACCCGAACACCCGCGCGCCCGTGTTCGGTGACGCCAGCACCGAACAGGTCCCCCTGCAGGGCCTCGACCCGTTCGCGTTCGACTTCGACCACCCGGCGTTCCGCGTGCAGTACCGCCAGACGACCGTGCCCATCGAGGTCCTCCCGCTCGGCGAACGCCTCACGGCCCTCACCGCGCGCAGCAAAACCAACCCCAGCGTGTCCGGCTTCGTGGCGCTCGTGCCCGAGGACCGCGTCCGCGACCGCCTCACGCCGAACGGCACGCGCCTCGCGCGCCTCACGCGCTTCCCCGTCGCGCCCGGCAGTGAAACCGTCGAGGTCGTCACGCTGGAACGCGGCACCGGCAAGGAACTCGCGCGCCGCACCCTCGTGCGCCTCGTCGACTACACCCTCGACACGGAAACGGGCGTCCTGACCCTCACCCGCGCCCTCGACCGGATCGACGCGGACCTCAACGACGTGGAACTGCAGGTGTCGTACCGCCTCCTCAACGCCGGTAGCAACCGCGACCTGGCGTTCGGTGTGCAGCTCCAGCAGGTGGGCGCCGGCTACACGCTCGGTATTGCCGCCGTCAGTCTCGACGGGCAGCTCACCACCGGCGTGCGCGGCACCGTGAACACCGGCCCGCTCAACGCCGACGTCCGCGTCGCGTACGCAGGCGGCGTGCAGGCCAGCGCCGACCTCGACTACCGCACGGACGCCTTCACCGCGAGCGCCCGCGCCCGCTACCAGAGCGCTACGTACGCCGGGTTAAACCCCTTCACGCCCGGCCTGGCCCTGAACGCCGCCGCGCGCCTGCGTGTCACCCCAAACGTCGCCCTGATCGCCGACGCCGAGCACCGCGACCAGCCGGGCCTGTACAGCGGCAACGTCAGCGCCCGCGCCGAGGTGCGCCTGAAACCGTTCAGCGTCGGCGCCGGCCTGAAGTACGCCTACGGCACGCAGAGTGGCCTGGGCGCCATCGTGTCCGCCGGCTACCACCGCAACCCCCTCGACGTGGACGTCGTGCACACCCAGCCGATCACCGGCACCCTCGACCCCACCACGGACTTCACCGCCCGCGTGGCCCTCACGGACAGTGTCGCGCTCGCCGTGCGCGACACTGTCAACTGGCGCACCGGCCACACCGCCACCGTCAGCCTCGACAGCCGCCTCGGCAACACGAACTTCAGCGTCGCGTACGACCTGCCCACCGCGAGCGGCGCCGGGAACCGCGCCCGCTTCGGCGTGACCACCGAATTGCCGCTGAACAACCAGTTCAGTGTCGGCGTGCGCGCCGCCCTGATCCGCGACCTCAACGCTGGCGCGTTCGAAGCGAGCGGCGGCGCCGACCTCCGCTACAAGTCCGACACGCTCAGCGCCACGCTCGGCACCGACCTCGCTTGGCGCGCCGGCGCCCTCACCACCGTCGTGCGCGGCGGCGTGACTGGCAGCCTCACCCGGAACCTGACCCTCACCGCCGACGGCACCGCCGAGTTCGGCGCACGCGTCGGCGCCCGCTTCGCGCTCGGCGCCGCGTACCGCAACGGCCCCCTCAATGCCCTCGCGTACGCCCGCTACCAGACCGGCAGCCTCAGCGCCGGGCAGCCCGAACTGCTCGCCGGCGCCGCCGCCGAGTACCACCAACCCCGCTACGCCGTGCGCGGCGGCCTGGACCTGCGCGCCCGCCCGAACGACCCGAACAGCTTCACGTACCAGCCCACCCTGGGCGCCACGTACTACGTCACCGATGACCTCGGCGTCGGCGCGTGGGGCCGCGCGCTCCTGCAGCCCGGCCTGCAGAGCGCCCAATACGGCTTCGGCGTGGAAGGCACCGCGCGCGTCCTGCCCGGCACGTGGTTCACCGTCGGGTACAACCTGCTCGGCTTCGACGGCCTCGGCAACACCTACACCCGCCCCGGCGCGTACCTGCGCCTCGACCTCACCCTCGACGAAAGCGTCGGTAAATGATGCCCACACCCCCTGAAAGGAGCGCCGTGCACCCCGCGACCCGGACAACCCCGGCCCTGATCCGCACCCTGCTCACCCTCGCGGCCCTGCTCGGCCTCACGTGGGCACCCGCGCACGCCGTCACCTTCAACCTCAGCTTCGCCGGCGGCGTGGACGTCACCACGGGCAGCACCTGCGCCACCGCCCTGAACAGCCGCTGCCGTTTCAACAGCGTCGTCGTGGGTGCCGGCACCGGCCCGTACCAGCGCGACGCCATCATCACCATCAGCAAGCTCACGAACGCGGCCATCAACAACTCCAGCGTCGCCGCGCCGAACTCCGACCTCGACAACCCCGCGCCGACCCTCACGGGGACGGCGCCGGCGGCGTCCGCGCAGGACTTCTTCTCGCCGACCGTGGACGTCTCGTCGGCGGGCACCGGCACCGGCTGGGCGGAATTCACCATCGACTTCATCGCGCGCGGCGCTGCCGTGCCCGCAGTGGGCGCCGGCAACGCCGCCCTGCCCGGCACGTTCCACGTGACCAGCTTCGACACGGACGCCGCCAACCCTCTGCGGGAATTCGTGGAGTACGTGGCGCCCGCCACGACTGCCCTGTCCAGCGGCACCACCCTCACCTCACGCGCGGCCGTGGACGGCGGGGTCGCGTACCAGTCCGGCACCACCGGCGTCAGCGGCATCAGCACCGACCCGATCTACAAGGCGAGCGCCACCTACACGAACGCCGCCAGCGTCCGCCTCGTGTACGGCGCGAACACTGGCGGCACCGCCTGCAGTGGCGCCACCTGCGAGCGCCTCACGGCCTTTGACTTCTACGTCGCTGACTCGGTGGTCCTGCAAACGGACGTCAACGGCTTCAAGAGCGCCCGCCTCACCACCGACGCGGACGGCAACGGCGCCATCACCCCCGGCGACACTGTCACGTACACCGTCACGTACGTGAACACCGGCAACACCGCCAGCACCGGCTTTCAGATCACCGACGCCCTCCCGAGCGGCGTGACCACCACCGCTGGCGCGCAGACCGTCCGCCTCAACGGCACCGTCACCGCCGCCGCACGCAATACCGCCTACACCGGCACCGGCGCGAACACCACCCTGCTCGCCGCCGGGCAGACGCTCCCCGCGAACGGCACCATCAGCGTTGACATCCCCGTGGTGGTCGGCGCCGTCACCAGCGACAACACCGTCCTCAGCAACCAGGCGAGTGGCAGTGGCAGCGGCGCCACGAACGTCCTCAGCGACAACGTGGACGCCACCACCGCCTTCCCGCCCTCCGTTACAGGCGCGACCGGGTTCGCCGCGCCGCCCGCCGGCAGCGTCCCCCAGACGCAGACGGCCGCCGTGAGCCCCACGACGATCACGGTGCGCCGCCAGCCCACCCTCACGCTCAACAAGACCATCGCCGCGCCGGGGCGCGTAAACACCAACGACCAGTTCACCGTGCAGATCAGCAGCGGCGGCACGACGGTCGCGAGCGCCACCACCACCGGCACGAACACCACCGCCACCACCGGCGCGGTCACCGTGGCGAGCGGCACCACCTACACCCTCAGTGAAGCGCTCGCGGCGGGCAGCGGCAGCACCCTGTCGGCGTACGCCAGCACCATGACCTGCACCAACGCCACAGGCGGATCCTCGACCACCCTGCCCGGCGGTGCCGGCGTGAGCTTCACGGTCACGCCCACCTTCGGTGACGACCTCACGTGCACCTTCACGAACACCGGCACGCCCGTGGACCTCGCCGTCAGCCAGACCGGCCCGGCCACCGCGAACCTCGACGGCACCGTCACGTACACCGTCCGCGTGTGGAACAACGGCAGCGACGTCACGGGCGCCACCTTCACCGACACTGTTCCCGCCGCCCTTACGAACGTCACGTGGACGTGCGCGGCCACCGGCAGCGCCTCGTGCGGCGCCACCACCAGCGGCACCGGCAACACCATCAGCGCCACGCTCGGCGCCCTCACGACCGACACGGGCAGCGCCGCCACCGCCGACACCAACTACGTCACCTTCACCATCACCGGCACGGCCACCAGCACCGGCAGCCTCACCAACACCGCCACCGTGACCGCCCCCGGCGGCTTCACCGAGAGCAGCACCACCAACAACAGCGCCAGCACCTCCACCACCGTCACCGCGACGGTGCAGTGCAGTACCCTGTACGGCACGTTCGGCACCGGCCGCGAACTGCGCAGCGTCACCGAAACGAACACGGTCGGCAGCCTGATCGGCACCATCCCCGACCAGGGCACCACCGCCAGCGCCAGCGCCACGCTCGCCGTGTACGGCGGACGGTTCTTCGCGGCGCGCGACTCTGACCGCACCCTGCAGGTCCTCGATCCCGCCACCGGCACATGGACGCAGGGCGGCGCCTTCACCGCCGGCGCCACCGCCGGCCGCCTGGTGCGCATGGCCATCGGTCCGGACGGCACCGGCTACGCCATGGACGGCGCCGGGTCCTTCTACACCTTCAGCACCACCGCGCCGTACCCCGTCACGAGCGGCCCGCGCACCCTGACCATCACTTCAGCCGGCGCGCCCGCGTTCGGCGGGAGCGGCGACTTCATCGTCGACAGCCTCGGACGGCTGTACCTGCTCAGCACCGCCGCGAACTCCACGTACGTGGACCTCTACGAACTGTTCGCGTCCACCAGTACCGCCCAGTACCTCGGGCGCATCACGAACGCCACCGTCATCAACACTGTGTTCGGCGGGTTCGCCGCCACGCCCAACGGCATCTTCGGCCGCAGCGGCACGGGCCGCCTGATTCAGGTGGACCTCGCGAACCTCACCGTCACGCAGATCGGCACGGACGTCACGCCCGGCAGCACCGACCTCGCGTCGTGCACGTACCCGACCTTCACGCGCACCGTCACGGCCACGCAGACCGTCACGAAAGTCGCCGGCAGCACCGGCACCGACGTCCGCCCGGGCGACACCCTCGAATACACCGTCGTGATTCGCAACAGCGGCAACATCGCTGCTGGACAGACGACCTTCCAGGAAGCCATCCCCGCCGGCACGACGTACGTGCCTGGCACCACCACCCTGAACGGCACCGCCGTCACCGACGCGGGCGGCGCCATGCCGTTCACGACGGCAGGCAGCGTGAACACCCCTGGCCAGACCGCTGGCGTGCTCAGCCCCGACACGACGCCCGGCGTCCTGGACCGCGAAGCCGTCGTGCGCTTCCGCGTGGTCGTCGGCACCGGCACCACCAGCGTCAGCGCGCAGGGGACGACCACCTACAGTGACGTCGGCACGCAGACCACGCTCACCGACGACCCCGGTACGGCCACGGCGAACGACCCGAACGTCACGCCCGTGAACCAGCCGCCCGTCGCGAACAACGACGCGGCCAGCACGCCCGCCGGCAGCCCCGTGACGTTTAGCGTCACCGCCAACGACACCGACACGGCGCCCGGCACGGTCAATGCCGCCACCGTCGACCTCAACCCCAGCACCGCCGCCCTCGACACGACCTTCACCGTCCCGAACCAGGGCACCTTCACCGTCAACACCGCCGGGCAGGTCACGTTCACGCCCGTCGCGGGCTTCAGCGGCATCGTCACGCGCACGTACACCGTGCAGGACAACCAGGGCTTCACCAGCAACGCCGCCACCATCACCGTGACCGTCACCCCGCGCGCCGTGAATGACACGGCCAGCACTGCGCCGAGCGCGAGCGTCAACGTGCCCGTCTTGAACAATGACGTCGGCACCGGCCTGCAGCCCGGCAGCGTCGTGTTCGTGAACGCCCCCGCCGGCAGCACCGTCACGAACGGCGGCAAGACCCTCACGAACGCGCAGGGCACCTACCAGGTCCAGCCGGACGGCAGCGTCACCTTCACGCCCGCGCTCGGCTTCACGGGCACCACCACGCCCGTCAGTTACACCGTCACCGACGCCGCCGGCACCATCAGCAACCCCGCGACGCTCACCATCACGGTCAGCAGCATCACCGCGCCGACCGCCACGAACGACGCCGCCAGCACCCCCAAAGGCACGTCCGTCACGCTGCCCGGCGCGACGAACGATACGCCCGGCACGCTGCCCATCGCGCCCGCCACCGTCGACCTCGACCCCGGCACCGCTGGGCAGCAGACGACGCTGAGCGTCACGGGCGGCACCTTCACCGCCAACGCCAACGGCACCGTCACGTTCGCGCCTGCCGCGGGCTTCGCGGGCACGGCCACGGCCACGTATACCGTCGCCGATACGGCCGGGAACCGCAGCAACGCCGCGACGCTCACCGTCACCGTCACGAACCAGACGCCGACCGCGACCGCCGCCACGAACGCCACGCTGCCGGCCAGCGCCGGCCCGACCGCCCTCACGCCCGGCCTGAGCGGCACCGACCCGGACGGCACCATCACGACCTTCACGGTCACCACCCTCCCGCCCGCCGGCAGCGGCACCCTCGCATGCGGCGGAACGCCCATCACCACCGTCCCGACCTCGTGCGCGCCCGGGCAGCTCACCTTCGACCCGGCCGCCACCTTCAGCGGCAACGCCGCCTTCCAGTTCACCGTCACCGACGACAACGGCGCCACCAGCGCGCCCGCCACGTACACCATCCCGGTGGACGCCCCGCCCGTCGCGCAGAACGACGTGGCCAGCACCAACCCGGGCGTGCCCGTGACGTTCAGCGTCACCGCGAACGACACTGACACGGCCCCCGGCACGGTCGACCCGGCGAGCGTCGTGTTCGTGAACCCCCCGGCGGGCAGCACGCTCAGCCCGGACGGTAAAACCCTCACCACCCCGGGCGTCGGCACCCTGAGCGCCAACGCGGACGGCACGGTCACCTTCACGCCCGCCGCCGGCTTCACCAGCGGCACCCTCACCACCGGCTACACCGTCCGCGACAACCTCGGGCAGGTCAGCGCGCCCGCCACCATCACCGTCAGCGTGCCCGCCAACACGGACGTGGCCCTCAGCCTCACCGGCCCGGCATTCGCCTCGCCCGGACAGCCGGTCACGTACACGCTCGTGGTCACGAACGGCGGCACCAACGTCACCGGCACGACCGTCACTGTGCCTCTGCCCGCCGGCACCACCTTCGTGAGCGCCAGCGCTGGCGGCAGCGTCAGCGGCGGCACCGTCACCTGGACGCTCGGCGCGCTCGCGCCCACTGAAACCCGCACGCTCACCCTCACGCTCACCGCCCCGAACGCCACCTTCATCAACGCGAACGGCGTCACCACCCTCACCACCACCGGCACCGTGAGCGTCGCCCAGAGCGAAAGCACCACCGCCAACAACACCGACAGCAGCAGCGCGCAACTCGTGTACGCGCAGCTCACCAAGCAGGTCCGCAACGTCACCCGCGCCGGCCCGTTCGGCGTGACCGCCACCGGCCAGCCGAACGACGTGCTGGAGTACTGCATCGACTTCCGCAACGCGGGCGGCGCGGCCCTCCCGAACTTCACCGTGCTCGACCCGGTCCCTACCGGCAGCGCCGCGCTGCCCGGCGCGTACGACGCAGCCGCGGGCGGTGCAGGCTTCGGCGTGCAGCTCACGCGCGGCGGCACCACCAGCTACCTCACCAGCTTCGCCGACGCCGACAACGGCCAGCTCGACGCGGCGGGCCTGAACGTCGCTCTCGGGACCCTCGCTGTCGGCGAAGCGGGCCGCACCTGCTTCCAGGCGCGCATCCCCTGAACGCCCGCGCGGCCCCCACCTCCTGACTTCCGCGCACGGTCCCCGGCATCCCGCCGGGGGCCGTGCGCTGCGCGCCTCACCCGACGGGCCAGGCCGCGGAACTTCGTGTAGGGACGGTAAACGATCCGGGGTGCCCGCCGTACCCGGTGTGCAAACGCGGCTCGTACACTGGCCGCGTGAAAGCCAAGGACCTGTTGCCCGTGCTGCGCGACGCCTTCATGGCGTTCGGGCAGGACCGCGCGCCGAGGCTGGCGGCCGCGTTCGCGTACTACACCATGTTCTCCCTCGCGCCGCTGCTGTTCTTTCTGCTGGCCATCGCCGGGTACTTCCTGGGGCAGTCGGCTTTCCAGGAGCAGCTGTTCGGCGCGAACGGCCACTCCGGCCTCCTCGCGCAGTACTTCGATGCCAAAACGGCCGACTTCGTTAAGGGGCTGCTCGCCAGCGACAACAACCAGCTCAGCAAAGGCAGCGGCATCGCTACGCTCGTCGGCTTCGTGACACTGTTCATGGGCGCCACCGGCCTGTTCGTGCAACTCCAGGACGCCCTGAACAGCCTGTGGGGCGCCGACCCCGCCCCGCGCGGCGGCATCCTGCAGGTCATCCGCACGCGCCTCGTGTCGTTCGCGATGGTGGTGCTGTTCGGCGCGCTCATCATCGCGTTCCTCGGCGTGAACACCTACCTGTCCGCCATTGCCGGACGCCTCGGCGACGTGATCGGCGCGGGCGCGTTCTTCGTACGCCTCGCGACGCTGCTGCTCTCCGCCGGGATGTTCACGCTCGCGTTCGCGGCCATGTACCGGTTCCTGCCCAGCATCCGCCTGTCGTGGCGGGACGTGTGGGTGGGCGCGGCTGTCACCGCGGTGCTGTTCGCGGTCGGGCAGACGCTGATCAGCGTGTACTTCGCGCGCGTCAGCCCCGGCAGCGTGTTCGGCGCGGCCGGATCGCTGGTGGTGCTGCTGCTGTGGATCTACTACAGCGGCATGATCGTGTTCTTCGGCGCGGAGGTCACGTGGGCGTACGCGCAGCGGTTCGGGTCGCAGCCGGGCGGCGCGCAGAACCCGGACAAGAAGGCCGCCCTGGCCAACAAGGGCAGCGACCTCAACCCGAACGCCAGCCCGCGCGAGCAGCAGGAAGCGGCGCGCACCCCCGAAGCGGGCGGGCAGGCCGGCCAGGCTGCCCCGAAACGCCGCGGCTTCCCGCGCCTGCCGCGCCGCCAGCGCCCCAAGGCGCCGCCCCGCCCGCGTGAGGCCGTGCCCAGCATTACGGCGGCGCTCACGAACGCCGTGCTGGCGGTGTTGGCGGTCCCGGCGGTGCTGGCGTTGCGCGTGGCCCGCCGATTCCGGCTCCGCTGACCACCCCGAACAAAGGGCCCCGATCTGCTCGGGGCCCTTTGTTCGGCATCATTCGCTGGTGGTCAGTCCGCGTGGGCAGCCTGGGCGCGGGTGGTGCGCAGCAGCCAGACGGCGCCCAGCAGCGCGGCCGCCACGGAGGCGCCGAGCACGCCCAGTTTCGCCTGCGTCAGCAGCGCCGCGTCATCGAACGCCAGGTTCGCCACGAACAGACTCATGGTGAAGCCCACGCCGGCCAGCAGGCCTGCACCGACCATGTGCGTCCACGTGACGTGCCGCGGCAGGGCCGCCACGCCCGCGCGCGTCGCCAGCCACGCGCCGCCCACCACGCCGAGGGGCTTGCCGAGCACCAGCCCCAGCAGCACCCCGAACGACACGACCCCCAGCCCGCCGCTCCCGACGCTCACGCCGGCGTTCATCAGCGCGAACAGCGGCAGGACCGCGTACGTCACGACCGGATGCAGTGCGTGCTCCAGCCGGTGCAGCGGGCTCTGTGCGCGCTCCAGCAGGTCCTCCAGGTCCTGCAGGCGCGCGCCCACCTCCTCTTCCTCGCCGGGCTGCGCGGCCGTCAGCAGCGAGGGTGTGCAGAGGGACAGGTCCGGTTGGCGGATGGGCACGGCGAACGCCAGCAGCACCCCGGCGATGGTCGCGTGCAGCCCGGACTGCAGCACGAACAGCCACAGCAGCAGGCCCAGCACGGCGTACAGCTTCAGGCTGGGTTTGCGGCGTCCCCAGCCTGCCAGCAGCGCGGCGCCCCACGTGAGCGCCGCGAGGCCCAGCGCGCCCCACTGCACCTGCTCGGTGTAGAACAGCGCGATCACCAGCACCGCGCCCAGGTCATCCACGATGGCGAGCGCCGTGAGGAACACTTTCAGGCCCACCGGCACCCGTGGCCCGAGCAGCGCCAGCACGCCCAGCGCGAAGGCAATGTCGGTTGCCATGGGAATGCCCCAGCCGGCCCGGCCGGGCCCGCCACCGTTCAGGAGGGCGTACAGCGCCGCGGGCACCAGCATGCCGCCCACCGCAGCCGCGACCGCGAGGGCCGCGCGCCGCCGGGACGCCAGCTCGCCGATCAGCAGTTCCCGTTTGATTTCCAGGCCGACCAGCAGGAAGAACACCGCCATCAGGCCGTCGTTCACCCAGTGCTCCAGCGAAAAGTCCAGTGTGGCGGCGCCCAGGGCGACGCTCAGGTGCGTGTGCTGCAGCGTGAAGTACGCTTCCCGCCAGGGGGAGTTCGCCCACGCGAACGCGAGCGCCGCGGTGCACACCAGCAGCAGGCCCGCGAACGCCTCGCTGCGCACGAACCGGGAGAAGGGAGAGGGAGTGGTTGCCATGAAACCTCCTGAAGCAAAAGGGTGGAGCCTGTTTAGAACAGACTCCACCCGGTCAGCGTATGGCCGCTGTGGCCGGCCGCGTAGGCGGCGCGAATTGCCTGCAGTGTACCTCAGGAGCGCCCCGGAAGGGGAGTGCGGGCCGTTCAGGCCTGCGGCGTCAGGTCCGGCACGGGGTAGGGGAGGGTCCCCTCGTAGATGGCGCGGCCCACGATGGCCCCCTCGATGTTCAGGTCCGCGAGCAGACGCACGTCGTCCACGTTCGCTACGCCGCCGCCCACGATCAGCGTGTTCAGCCACAGACGACGTACCTCGGTCATCAGGTCGCGGTCAAGGCCGCGCAGTGTTCCGTCGCGCGTCACGTCCGTGAAAATCAGCGTTTCCAGGCCGGCGTCCGCAAGGCGCGCCGTCAGGTCCGCGACGTGCACGCCGCTCCCTTCCGCCCAGCCGCTCACGGCGACGTCCATGCCGCGTGCGTCCACGCTCACCACGACGCGTTCCGCGCCGTGCGCCTCGATCAGTGCCCGCACGAGTTCCGGTTGGCGGACCGCCGCGGTGCCTATGACCACGCGGTCCACGCCCGCCGCGAGCAGCTCCTCGGCGGCCGCGCGGTCCCGGATGCCCCCGCCGACCTCCACGGGCACGCCGAGCGTCCCGGCGATCTCGCGGATCACGGCGCGGTTCTCGCCGCGGCCGGTGGCGGCGTCGAGGTCCACGAGGTGCACGAGGCCCGCGCCGAGGCTCACCCAGTGGCGCGCGGCGTCCGCCGGCTGATCGAAGTACACGGTTTCGCGGTCCGGGTCGCCCTCGTACAGGCGAACGGCGCGACCCCCCTGAATGTCCACGCAAGGAATGACGAGCGGCATGCGCGGAGCATACCGGACTTTCCCGCGCGCACGGCGCGCGCAGGCCAGACGAGCGCGGCGGGCCGCGACCGCGCAGGGCCAGTCGGTGTAGACTGCCGCCACTGTGGCGCTGCGCATCGGCCTGGTCAGCACGACGTACCTTCCCTCGCGGAATGGCGTGGCCACCAGCACCGCGCTGCTCGCCCGCGGCCTGCGCGACGCGGGCCATGACGTGCGCGTGTTCGCCCCCGCGCACCCGGCGCAGGTGGCCGGGGCGCCCGAGCCAGGCGTGTACCGCCTGCCCAGCACCACCTGGGGCACCCCGCCCGATTACCCGCTGATGCTGGTGCCGTCCGTCGCCATCGAGGCGAAACTGCCGTGGCGGGACGTGGACGTGCTGCACACCATGCACCCGTTCCTGGCCGGGCAGCTGGCGGTGCGCTGGGCGTACCGTGCACGCGTTCCGCTGGCCTTCACGGCGCACACGCAGTACGAGGAGTACACGCACTACGCGCGCATGCCGCGCCGCATGTCCCGCGCCCTGGTCCGCGCGCACGTGGGTGCGTTCGCGCGCCGCGTCGATGAGGTGCTGGTGCCGGGGCGCGCCATGGAGGACATGCTCCGTTCGTACGGCGTGGACGGCCGCATTACACGCTTCCCGAACCCGGTGGACCTGCAGGCGTTCCGGCAGGCGCTCCGCGTGGACCGTGCCGCCTGGGGCGTCCCGGCGGGCGTGCCGCTCGCGGTGTACCTGGGGCGGCTCGCGCCGGAGAAGAACCTGGAGGTGCTGCTGGACGCCGTGACGCGCGCGCGGCGCACGCAGCCGGACCTGCACCTGCTGGTGGTCGGGGACGGCCCGTCCCGCCGGGACCTCGCCGCGAACGCGCCGGACGGCGTGCATTTCGCCGGGCCCGTGCCGTACGCCCGCGTGCCCGAGGCGCTCTCGCTCGCGGACGCGTTCGTCACGGCGAGCACCAGCGAGGTGCTGCCGATGAGCATGATCGAGGCGCTCGCCGCGGGCGCGCCGCTCGTGGCCGCGCGCAGCCCCGCCGCCCTCGACCTGATTCAGGAGGGCGTGAACGGCACCGTCCGGGAAGCGACGCCCGCAGCGCTCGCGGAGGGCCTGCTGCACACCCTGCACCCGGATCGCCTGCCGGCCCTGCGGGACGGCGCGCGGGCCAGCGCCGCGCCGTACGACGTGCACACGCGCGCCCGGGCGCTCGCGGACCTGTACGCGGGCATGATCGAGCGATACCGCGCGCGGCGCCGCTGACGGCTCAGCGCAGCGCCAGCACCAGATGCTCCTCGTCGAACAGGACGCCGTTCACCTTGAGCGCGCCGGGCTCCAGGCCGTACGGCACGAACCCGAGGGTGCGGTACAGGGCGCGCGCGGCGGTCTGCGTGGTCGTGACGCTCAGCGTAACCCGCTCCAGGTCGTCGTACGTGCGCAGACGGTCCAGCAGGAGCGTCAGCAGGTGCCGGCCGACGCCCTGCCCGCGCAGTTCCGCGCCGACGTACACGCCGACGACCGTGCCGGAATGCCGCGTGTTCCGCGCCGTGTGGCGGATGAAGGTGGCCATGCCGCGCAGCGCGTCGCCCTGGAAGGCGCCGACCGTGAAGTTCCCGCCGGGCACGTCTGCAATGCGCGCCTGCAGGTGCGCGACCGTCAGCTGACGGTGCTCCTCGGCGGACGACCCGTACGCCTGAGGGTCACGTTCGAGCGCTTCCAGGCGGGTGTTCCCGTACGCGTAGGCGTCATCGGGGGTGAGGGTGCGGATCAGGGGCACGCCTTCAAGGTACATGGCCCGTACGCCGCCCTTCAGGCCGCAAAGCAAACACCCCCGCCGAAGCGGGGGTGTGATGTGGTGCCCAGGAGGGGACTTGAACCCCTACGCCTCGCGGCGCTAGTCCCTGAAACTAGTGCGTCTACCAATTCCGCCACCTGGGCGTTTCAGGCTCGCTTAGGTTACAGGCGAGCCTGAGTTCTGTCAACACCCCTTCGCGTCAGGGACGACGTGCACGGCCCGGCAGCAGGCTGTATTCCGGGAAGTTCCCCGCGAGGCGCTCGCCGGGCTGCCCGACCGTCACGGCCTGCACCAGCAGCGCGCCCCCCACGAACGCGCCGGTCCAGCTCTCGCCGAGCCCGCCGAACGTCTCCTCGCGGTCCCCGCGTGAGCGCAACACGTTATGCCCGACCTTGTACGCGCGGGAACGCGCGAACACCTCGTCCGCCACGCGCGCGTCGTCCGTGGCGATGGTTGCCACGAGGTTCCCGTTGCTGACGTTCATCTCGGTGATCAAGTCGTCCACGCTGTCCACCAGCACGAACGTGTCCACCGGCCCGAACGGCTCGGCGTGGTACAGCGCCGTCCCCCGAGGAGGCGCGAGCAGCGCCGTCGGGGCAATGTACGCCCGCACGTCCTGACCCGGCAGGAAGTTCGCCGGGTCGAGCGTGCCCGCGTAGATGGGCACGGCGCCGCGCGTCGTGGCCTCCTCGATCCGGGCCTGCAACTCCTCGACCTTCTGCGCGTTGATGAGCGGGCCGAAGTCCACATCCGGGAGCTGACCGTCCTCGGTGGCGAGCAGCGGGTGCCCGACCGTGAGGGTGGGCGCCACGCGCAGGTACGTCTCCAGAAACTGCGGGAAGAGGGCCCGCTGCACCACGAACCGCGCGTACGCCGTGCACCGCTGCTTGCCGTACTCGTAGCCTTTTTTCAGGTGCTGTTCGAGGAGCGCCCAGTCACTGAAGTCCCACACGCCGTACGCGTTCACGCCTTCCATTTCGAGCATGTAGCGTTTGCTGCGGTCCACGAGCGCTGCGGCAATGTCGCGCCCGTTGCTCTTGCCGCCGACGTACGCGAGTGCCGCGACGTCCGGGTGACGCACGAGCGCCTCGCTGAGCTGCGCGCCGCTGCCGCTCACCAGCGAGAACGGCAGCCCCGCCTCGCGGGCGAGGGCCACAGCGAGCGTCAACGCGACCAGCCCGCCGTCGGTGGGCGTCTTGGCGATCACGGCGTTCCCCGCGAGGGCCTGCACCAGCATGGCGTGCACGAGAACGCTCAGCGGGTAGTTCCACGACGCGATGTTGCTGATCAGGCCGAGCGGCGCGCGGCCCGTCAGCATCTCGTCGATGTGCTCCAGGTACCAGCGGACGCCGCTGACAGTGCGGTCGACGCTCGTGAGGGCCTGACGGTACGGCTTGCCGATCTCCCAGATCAGCAGTTGCGCGAGCAGGTCACGCTGCGCCTCGATGCGATTCACGGCGTCGGCGACGCGCGCGCGGCGTTCATCAAGGGGAACGGTGCTCCAGGTGGCGTGCTCTTGCGCGGCGGCTTCGACGGCGGCGCGCGCGTCGGCGGCGCTGAGCATGGGAAGGCTGGCGAGCGCCGCACCGTCTACCGGGCTGACGGTGCGGCGCGGTTCACCGGTCGCCTGCCAGCGGCCGTGCGTGAGGTTGCGGACATGGCCGTCAGCGCCCAGCGCGTCGGGCGCGAGGGCCTGAGCGCGGGCGTAGAGGGCGGCCCAGGTGCTGGCCTCGGGAATGCGGCGGGCCGTGCGGGTCGGAGCGGAATGCGTCACGCGGGAACCTCCTGAACAGTGGTCGGAGCGGATGGGGGCGTCACCTTCCACCCTTCACGGGCGAAACGGGCAACCAAGGTGGCGGTGCGGCATGCAGCGCGGGGACACGGCTCCCGCGGTCAGCGCGGTGGGAACCAACAGGCCCCAGGGCAGGGCGGACGAAAGGTGGCGTGCAGCGTGCCCGGTGGGCGCGGCTCCCGGGGGGCGCCGGGGAGGGGTGGCGCCTCCTGAGCCGCGAGAGCGCCGGGGCGCTCACCCCCCGGGGCGGGCCGTCCGGGGTTCGCCCACCGTACTCGCCGCGTGCGCGCCGCCGCGAGCTTTTTCGCTAGACACCTGCAGGGCGGGCGCTAGACAGCCGCGCCGCGCCTTGCACGCACGGACGGAAGCGCAGTAAGATAGCGGGGTTGGATTCTGCCCGGTTGGGTTGCACCCGAGCGAATTCGCGAACCAGCCTCCAGCCCCCTCAGTGCGCCGTGCGTCGCGGCCATGCTGGCTGACGGGGAGAGGCCCACCTCAAGCACCAGTAAGGGAGTGATTGACTCTTGCCTACCGTTCAACAGCTGCTCCGTAAGGGCCGCGCCACGCTCGCCAAGAAGAGCAAAGTTCCCGCGCTGAAGGGCAGCCCCTTCCGCCGCGGCGTTTGCACCGTCGTGAAGACCACGACCCCCAAGAAGCCCAACTCGGCGCTCCGCAAGATCGCCCGTGTGCGCCTCACCAGCGGCTTCGAAGTCACCGCGTACATCCCCGGCGAAGGCCACAACCTGCAGGAGCACAGCGTCGTGCTGATCCGCGGCGGCCGTGTGAAGGACCTCCCCGGCGTGCGCTACCACATCGTTCGCGGCAGCCTCGACACCCAGGGCGTCAAGGACCGCAACAAGAGCCGCAGCAAGTACGGCACCAAGAAGCCCAAGGCTGGCGCTGCCGCCGCGGGCGCGAAGAAGAAATAAGTCGTTCACGCTGCGGCAGCGTGCGGGCACCACGCCCCGCTCCGCAGCGCCTGAACGTGCCTGTGCAACCGCACCCACGAGGAGAGAACCATGGCTCGTCGCCGCAACGCTGAAATCCGCCCCCTCGCGCCTGACCTCGTCTACCAGGACGTCGTCGTCAGCGCGCTCATCAACCGCCTCATGCGCGACGGTAAGAAGAACGTCGCCAGCCGCGTGTTCTACGGCGCCTGCCGCCTGATCCAGGAACGCACCGGTCAGGAGCCCCTGAAGGTGTTCCGCCAGGCGTACGACAACATCAAGCCGCGCGTGGAAGTCCGCAGCCGCCGCGTCGGCGGCAGCACCTACCAGGTGCCCGTCGAAGTGAACCCCCGCCGCACCCAGAGCCTCACGCTGCGCTGGCTCACCAACGCCGCTGAAGGTCGCCCCGAGCGCACCGCCATCGAGCGCCTTGCCGGCGAACTGATGGACGCCGCGCAGGGCCGCGGTGGCGCCATCAAGAAAAAAGACGACGTGGAGCGCATGGCGGAAGCCAACCGCGCCTACGCGCACTACCGCTGGTAAGACTGTCCCGACTCGCACAGCGAGTCCGAGCGGAGCGAGTAGGGACGGCAGCCGTCTGCCGTCCCCTTTCGCATGCAAGGCGCTCTTTCGCAGGCAGTTCGCGCCTTCCTTCACCAACGCGTGACGCGCGTCACGTCAGAATTGTCAGGGAGACCTTATGACCACCAAAACCGGGAATTACCTGAACCACTTCCGCAACATCGGGATTGCCGCGCACATCGACGCCGGCAAGACCACCACCACCGAGCGCATCCTGTACTACACCGGCCGCACCCACAACATCGGTGAAGTGCACGACGGCGCCGCCACCATGGACTGGATGGAGCAGGAGCGCGAGCGCGGCATCACCATCACCGCCGCCGCCACCACCGCGAAGTGGACCCGTGCTGGCCAGGAGTACGTCGTCAACATCATCGACACCCCCGGCCACGTGGACTTCACCATCGAAGTGGAACGCAGCATGCGCGTGCTGGACGGCGCCGTCGCCGTGTTCGACAGCAGCCAGGGCGTGGAGCCGCAGTCTGAAACCGTGTGGCGCCAGGCCGACCGTTACGGCGTGCCCCGCATCGCGTTCAGCAACAAGATGGACAAGACCGGCGCGAGCTTCGAGCTGGTGCTGAACGACATCCGCGAGCGCCTCGGCGCGATCCCCGCGCCCGTGCAGTACCCGATGGGCCAGGAAAGCGACTTCAAAGGCATCATCGACATCGTCCGCCAGCGCGCGTACACCTACACCAACGACCTCGGCACCGACATCGAAGAGCACGACGTGCCCGCCGAGTACGCTGACAAGGTCACCGAAATGCGCGCCGCGCTGATCGAAGCCGCCGCCGAAGTCGACGAAGATCTGATGATGAAGTACCTCGAGGGCGAAGAGCCCACCGTCGAGGAGCTCGTCGCCGCCCTCCGCAAAGGCACCATCGAGAAGAAAATCTTCCCGGTTCTCTGCGGCAGCGCGCTGAAGAACAAGGGCGTGCAGCTGCTCCTCGACGCCGTCGTGGACTACCTGCCCAGCCCCCTCGAAGTGCCCGCCATCAAGGGCACCCTTGAGGACAGCGAAGAAACCCGCGAGTTCCCCGCCGACCCGAACGGCAAACTCGCCGGCCTCGCGTTCAAGATCATGGCTGACCCCTACGTCGGCCGCCTGACCTTCGTCCGCATCTACTCGGGCACGCTCCAGAGCGGCAGCTACGTGTACAACGCCAGCAAGGACAAGCGCGAACGCGTTGGCCGCCTGCTGAAGATGCACGCCAACAGCCGCGAAGAAGTCACCGAACTGAAGGCCGGGGAACTCGGCGCCGTGATCGGCCTCAAGGACGCCGGCACCGGCAACACCCTGATCGGCGACGGCGACGAGCACGTCCTGCTGGAAAGCATCGACGTTCCGGAACCCGTCATCAAGCTCGCCATCGAGCCGAAGACCAAAGCCGACCAGGAAAAAATGGGCATCGGCCTGCAGCGCCTTGCGGAAGAAGACCCCACCTTCAAGGTCGAAACCGACCAGGAAAGCGGTCAGACCACCATCGCGGGCATGGGCGAACTCCACCTTGAGATCCTCGTGGATCGCCTGAAGCGCGAGTACAAGGTCGAAGCGAACGTCGGCGCGCCCC
Source organism: Deinococcus maricopensis DSM 21211 (assembly GCF_000186385.1). NCBI lineage: Bacteria > Thermotogati > Deinococcota > Deinococci > Deinococcales > Deinococcaceae > Deinococcus > Deinococcus maricopensis. Next base: position 3,103,478 of record NC_014958.1, on the reverse strand, counting down.
AGGTGGCGTTCCGCGAAACCATCACCAAGGCGGTCGACGTCGAAGGTAAGTTCGTGCGTCAGTCCGGCGGTCGCGGTCAGTTCGGCCACGTCAAGATCAAGGCCGAACCCCTCGAGCCCGGCTCCGGCTTCATCTTCGAAAACGCCGTCGTCGGCGGCACCGTGCCCCGCGAGTACGTCGGCCCCGCCCAGAAGGGCATCGAAGAAGCCATGCAGAGTGGCCCGATGCTCGGCTTCCCCGTCGTGGACATGAAGGTCAGCCTGTACGACGGCAGCTACCACGAAGTCGACTCCAGCGAAATGGCCTTCAAAATCGCCGGCAGCATGGCGCTCAAGGAAGCCGTCCAGAAGGGCGCCCCGGCGCTGCTGGAACCCATCATGCGCGTCGAAGTGACCGTCCCCGAGGACTACATGGGCGACATCATCGGCGACCTGAACAGCCGTCGTGGCCAGATTCAGGGCATGGAAGCCCGCGGCAACGCGCAGATCGTCAAGGCCTTCGTGCCGCTGAGCGAGATGTTCGGCTACGCGACTGACATGCGCAGCATGACCCAGGGCCGCGCGAGCTACAGCATGTTCTTCGACCACTACAGCCAGGTGCCGAACAACATCGCGCAGCAACTGATGAAGAAGTAAAGCAACAGGGGAGAGGGCGACACCGCAAGGGGTCGCCCTCTTTCTGATGTCTACTTTCCATCCCAGAATTGCGTTCACAGGAAATTCTCACGTGTTACCCTCGGAGCATGGTGCCTCAAAAACTGTCATGGGTCACAACCTCTCTCATCATCACGATGGTGCTCGGCGTGCTGGGACTGCTGCTGCTGCCGTTCCTGGGGGGCTTCCTCAACATGGTGCTGGGTGCCAGCAGCGAGAACGCGCAAGAACTGCAAATTGCCCGTCTCTTCACCGGGGCGTCCCTATGGGTCAGCGGCCTTGTCGGCATTGCGTGGCTGGTCTTCGAATTCTTCACGTTCAAAGCGCTGCAGGCAGGCAAAAGCTGGGGCCGGATCGCGGCGATCGTTATTGGGATCATCAGCCTGCTGAACTTCCCGATCGGCACCATCCTCGGGATCTTCATGCTGATCGGCGCGTTCGATCCGGACGTGCAGCGTTACGCCAGCCGCTGACCAGCACCCACCTTGCCTGGAGGCCGACGGGAACGTCGGCCTCTGCTCTTGGGGTTGCCTTCACGAAGAGTTTTGAGTAACATGCGAAGTCGGTGCACCGAACAAAGGTGTTGGTGCATTGTGCCGCGACGCGGACACGCGCGCGGCGGGTTTCAACCCAATGTGGACCCGGTCCGGGCGCCTGATCAAAGGGCTGCACACTGTTGTGTCCACCGCTTGAGGAGACGAGATTTATGGCTAAAGGTACGTTCGAACGCACGAAGCCGCACGTGAACGTGGGCACCATCGGGCACGTCGACCACGGGAAAACCACGCTGACCGCCGCGATCACCTTCACGGCCGCCGCCAGCGACCCCACCGTCGAGAAGCTCGCGTACGACCAGATCGACAAGGCCCCCGAAGAAAAGGCCCGCGGCATCACCATCAACACCGCGCACGTCGAGTACAACACCCCCACGCGCCACTACAGCCACGTGGACTGCCCCGGTCACGCCGACTACGTCAAGAACATGATCACCGGCGCCGCGCAGATGGACGGCGCGATCCTGGTCGTGAGCAGCGCTGACGGCCCCATGCCCCAGACCCGCGAGCACATCCTGCTCGCCCGTCAGGTCGGCGTGCCCTACATCGTCGTGTTCATGAACAAAGTCGACATGGTCGACGACGAAGAACTGCTGGAACTCGTCGAAATGGAAATCCGCGAGCTGCTCAGCCGCTACGAATTCCCCGGCGACGACCTCCCCGTCATCAAGGGCAGCGCCCTCCAGGCCCTCGAAGCGCTCCAGGGCAACCCCAAGACCGCCCGCGGCGAAAACCAGTGGGTTGACAAGATCTGGGAACTGCTCGACGCCGTCGACAGCTACATCCCCACCCCCGAGCGCGACACCGACAAGACCTTCCTGATGCCCGTCGAAGACGTCTTCACCATCACCGGTCGTGGCACCGTCGCCACCGGCCGCGTCGAACGTGGCGTCATCAAGGTCCAGGACGAAGTCGAAATCGTCGGCCTGCGCGACACCCGCAAGACCACCGTCACCGGCATCGAAATGCACCGCAAGCTCCTCGACCAGGGCATGGCGGGCGACAACGTCGGCCTGCTGCTGCGCGGCGTGGCGCGTGACGACGTGGAACGCGGCCAGGTGCTCGCCAAACCCGGCACCATCAAGCCCCACACCAAGTTCGAAGCCAGCGTGTACATCCTCAGCAAGGACGAGGGTGGCCGTCACAGCGCGTTCTTCGGCGGCTACCGCCCGCAGTTCTACTTCCGCACCACGGACGTGACCGGCATCGTGGAACTGCCCGAAGGCGTCGAAATGGTCATGCCCGGTGACAACATCAGCTTCACCGTGGACCTGATCAAGCCCATCGCCATGGAAGAAGGCCTCCGCTTCGCCATCCGCGAAGGCGGCCGTACCGTCGGCGCCGGCGTCGTCACCAAGATTGTGGAGTGAATGACATGGTAGCCCCCAAGATCCGTATCAAGCTGCGTGGCTTTGACCACAAGGCCCTGGACCAGTCCGCGAGCAAGATCGTGGACACCGTCCGCCGCACCGGCGCGAACGTGAGCGGCCCCGTGCCCCTGCCCACGCGCATCCGCCGCTTCACCGTGCTCCGCAGCCCCTTCAAGTACAAGGACAGCCGCGAGCACTTCGAGATCCGTACGCACAACCGCCTCGTGGACATCGAGAACCCCACCAAAAAGACCATCGACAGCCTCATGACCCTCGACCTCCCCACGGGCGTGGACATTGAGATCAAGACCGTCGGGGGCCGCGCGTGAAGGGCATCCTCGGCACCAAAGTCGGCATGACGCAGGTCTGGAAGGACGACAAGGTCATCCCTGTGACCGTCGTGCTCGCCGGCCCCTGCCCCGTCGTGCAGCGCAAGACCACTGCGACCGACGGTTACGAGGCCGTGCAGGTGGGCTTCATGCCCAAAAACGAGAAGCGCATCAACCGCCCCCTCATGGGTCATCTTAAGAAGGCTGGCGTGAGCGGCGTGCGTTACCTGCGCGAGTTCCGCAACTTTACCCCCGAAGGCGACACCATCACGGTGGACATCTTCGGCGCGGGCGAGAAGATCGACGCGACCGGCACCAGCAAAGGTAAAGGCACGCAGGGCGTCATGAAGCGCTGGAACTTCAAGGGTGGTCCCGCGAGCCACGGCAGCAAGAAGTGGCACCGCCGCCCCGGTTCCATCGGTCAGCGCAAAACGCCCGGCCGCGTGTACAAAGGCAAGCGCATGGCGGGCCGCATGGGCAACGAGCGCGTCACCGTCCAGAACCTGGAAGTCGTGGAAGTGCGTGCCGGCGAGAACCTGATTCTCGTCAAGGGCGCCATCCCCGGCGCGAACGGTGGCCTCGTGGTGCTGCGCCAGGCCGTCAAGGGAGTCAAGTAATGGCGCAGATTAAAGTGATCGGCCAAAACGGCGGTCGCAACATCGACGTGGACCTGCCGGAAGTCAACACCCACGTCCTGCACGAAGTCGTCAGCTGGCAGCTCGCCAAGCGCCGCCAGGGCAGCGCGAGCACCAAGACGCGCGCGCAGGTCAGCCGCGGCGGCAAGAAGATGTACAGCCAAAAGGGCACTGGTAACGCCCGTCACGGCGACCGCAGCGTTCCCACCTTCGTGGGCGGCGGCGTCGCGTTCGGCCCCAAGCCCCGCAGCTACGCCTACACCCTGCCCAAGAAAGTCCGCCAGCTCGGCCTCGCGATGGCCCTCGCGGACCGTCAGGCGCAGGACAAGCTGCTCGCCGTGGACGGCTTCGGCCTCGACGGCAAGACCAAGAGCTTCGTCGCCTGGGCGAAGGAAAACGGCATGGACGGCAGCGAGCGCGTCTTCCTCGTCACCGACGACGAAGCCACCCGCCGCGCCGCGCGCAACCTCAGCTGGGTCACCGCGCTGCCCGTCGCCGGCCTGAACGTGTACGACATCCTGCGCCACGAGCGCCTGATCATCGACGCGATCGCCCTGGAACCCGCCAAAGAGGAGGAGAACCAGTGAGCCAGTTCGACGTCATCAAGGCGCCGGTCGTCTCCGAAAAGGCCTTCGCCGGCATGGAACGCGGCGTGTACACCTTCTGGGTGGACACCGACGCCACCAAAACCCAGATCAAGAACGCCGTTCAACAGGTGTTCGGCGTCAAGGTCGTGAAAGTCACCGCCTTCAACGCCATTGGCAAGGTCAAGCGCGTGGGCCGCTTCACGGGCCAGCGCAACAGCCGCAAGAAGGCCATGGTCAAGCTCGCCGAAGGCCAGAAGATCGAAGCCCTCGAGGGCCTGGTCTAAGGAGATCTGAATCATGGCACTCAAGAAGTACCGTCCGTACACCCCGTCGCGTCGCACCATGACGACCGCGGACTTCTCGGACCTCACCAAGAAGCGTCCCGAGAAGCACCTGACCGAAGCGCTCCCCAAGACCGGCGGTCGTAACAACCGCGGTCGCATCACCAGCCGATTCATCGGCGGTGGCCACAAGCGCCTCTACCGCATCATCGACTTCAAGCGCCGCGACAAAGCCGGCGTCACCGCCAGCGTCGCCGCGCTCGAGTACGACCCGAACCGCAGTGCCCGCATCGCCCTCCTGGCGTACGCGGACGGCGAGAAGCGCTACGTCCTCGCGCCCGAAGGCCTCACGGTCGGCAGCAAGGTCGTCAGCGGCCCCGAAGCGGAACCCAAGGTCGGCAATGCCCTCCCGCTGCGCTTCATCCCCGTCGGTAGCGTCGTACACGCGATCGAACTGGTCCCCGGCAAGGGCGCCCAGCTCGCCCGCAGCGCCGGCACCAGCGCGCAGGTCCAGGGCAAGGAAGGCGACTACGTCGTCCTGCGCCTCCCCAGCGGCGAACTCCGCCGCGTCCACACCGAGTGCTACGCCACCATCGGTAACGTCGGCAACGCCGAGCACAAGAACATCGTGATCGGTAAAGCCGGTCGCAGCCGCTGGCTCGGCCGCAAGCCGCACCAGCGCGGCAGCGCCATGAACCCGGTCGACCACCCCCACGGCGGTGGTGAAGGCCGCACCGGTGCGGGCCGCCCGCCCGTCAGCCCCTGGGGCCAGCAGGCCAAGGGCCTGAAGACGCGCCGCAAGCGTAAGGTGTCCGACCGCTTCATCATTTCCCGCCGCAAGGGTAAATAAGGAGAACTATGCCCCGTAGCCTCAAAAAAGGGCCGTTCGTGGAAGAGTCCCTCCTGAAGAGGGTCGACATCCAGAACGACAAAAACGACAAGCGCGTCATCAAGACCTGGAGCCGCCGCAGCACCATCGTGCCCGAAATGATCGGTCACACCATCGCCGTGTACAACGGTAAGCAGCACGTGCCCGTCTTCGTGAACGAGCAGATGATCGGCCACAAACTCGGCGAGTTCAGCCCCACCCGCGCGTACCGCGGCCACGGCGCGGACAAGAACGCCAAAGGGAGCAAGAAGAAGTAATGGCCGCCAAAGCGATTGCCAAGTACATCCGCATCGCGCCCCGCAAGGTCCGCCTTGTGGTCGACGTGATCCGCGGCAAGAACGTGCGTGACGCCGAGGACCTGCTGCGCTTCATCCCCCGCGGCGCCAGCGAGCCGGTCAGCAAGGTGCTTAAGAGCGCCAAAGCCAACGCCGTGAACAACCACGACATGATCGAGGACCGCCTCTACGTCGCCCAGGTGTTCGTGGACGCCGGCCCCACCCTCAAGCGCCTCCTGCCCCGCGCCCGCGGTGCGGCGAACATCATCAAGAAGCGCACGAGCCACATCACGATCATCCTCGAGGAGCGCGCCTAATGGGTAACAAGATCAACCCCAACGGCTTCCGCCTGGGCATCACCAAAGGCTGGAACAGCCGCTGGTACGCCGGCAAGAAGACCTACAGCAAACTCCTCCAGGAAGACGAGCGCATCCGCAACCTCGTCGAGAAGGAACTCAAGGCCGCCGGCATCGCGCGCATCGAAATCGAACGCGCCGGCCAGCAGGTCAACGTGATCATCAGCGCCGCGAAACCCGGCATCGTGATCGGCAAGGGCGGCGACAGCATCAAGCGCCTCCGCGGCCAGATCGAAGCGCTCGTGAGCGCCGGTACCGTCGCCGTGAACGTCGCGGAGATTCCCAACCCCAACATCAGCGCGCCCCTGGTGGCCCTGCGCGTCGCGGAGCAGATCGAGCGCCGCTTCGCCTTCCGCCGCGCCATGAAGCAGGCGGCGCAGCGCGTGATGGAATCCGGCGCCCGTGGCGTCAAGGTCGTTATGAGTGGCCGTCTCGGCGGCGCCGAGCAGGCCCGCACCGAAAAAGTCCTCGAAGGCCGCGTGCCCCTGCACACCCTGCGCGCCGACATCGACTACGGCACCGCGCTCGCGCGCACCACGTACGGCATCATCGGCATCAAGGTGCTGGTGTTCAACGGTGAAGTCATCGGCGGGAAGACCGAGACGCTCGCGCGTCCCCCCCGTCAGGACCGTGGCCGCCGCGAAGACGGCGACCGCCCGAACCGCCGTCGCCCCGCCGCGCGCCGCCGCACTGGAGGTGAGTGATGCTTCTTCCGAAGCGCACCAAGTACCGCAAAATGTTCCGCGGCCGCATGACCGGCGACGCCAAGGGCGGCGACTACGTCGCGTTCGGCGACTACGGCCTCATCGCTACCGAGCCCGCGTGGATCAAGAGCAACCAGATCGAGGCGTGCCGCATCGTGATGAGCCGCCACTTCCGCCGCGGCGGTAAGATCTACATCCGCATCTTCCCGGACAAGCCCATCACCAAGAAACCCGCCGAAACCCGAATGGGTAAAGGTAAGGGCGCCGTGGAGTACTGGGTGGCCGTGGTCAAGCCCGGCCGTGTGATGTTCGAAGTGGCCGGCGTGACCGAAGAGCAGGCCAAAGAAGCCTTCCGTCTGGCCGGGCACAAGCTGCCCATCGCGACCAAGATGGTGAAGCGCGAGGTATACGATGAAGCTCAGTGAGATGCGCCAGCTCGACGCGAGCGCCTTCGAGCAGGAAGTCGCGAACCGCAAGAAAGAACTGATGGAGCTGCGGTTCCAGGCCGCCGTCGGTCAGCTCGCGAACCCCGCGCGCGTCCGCCAACTGCGCCGCGAAGTCGCCCAGCTCCTGACCATCCAGGGCGAACTCGCCCAGGGGAGTGAGAAGTAATGGCGAAGAAGACGTTCCAGGGCGTCGTCGTCAGCGACAAGGCCGACAAGACCGTCAGCGTCAAGGTCGAGCGTCGCTACGCGCACCCGCTGTACGGCAAGGTCGTGACCCGCAGCCAGAAGTACGCTGCCCACGACGAGAACAACGAATTCCGCATCGGTGACCGCGTCGAGATCCTCGCGGTGCGCCCCATCAGCAAGACGAAGACCTGGAAGGTCACGCGCCTGATCGAGCGTCCCCGCGGCATCGAAACGACCGCCGTGGAGACGGAAGGCGGTAACGCATGATCATGCCCCAGACCCGCCTCGACGTGGCGGACAACAGCGGCGCGCGCGAAATCATGTGCATCCGCGTGCTGAACAGCGGCATCGGCGGCAAGGGCCTCACCAAGGGCGGCGGCGGTAACAAGCGCTACGCTCACGTCGGCGACATCATCGTCGCCAGCGTCAAGGAAAGCGCCCCCCGCGGTGCCGTCAAGAGCGGCGACGTCGTCAAAGCCGTCGTCGTGCGCACCAGCAAGAGCATCCAGCGCCCCGACGGCTCGGTGATCCGCTTCGACAAGAACGCCGCCGTCATCATCAACAACAACGGCGAGCCCCGCGGCACCCGCGTGTTCGGGCCGGTCGCCCGTGAACTCCGCGACCGCCGCTTCATGAAGATCGTGTCGCTCGCCCCGGAGGTGCTGTAATGCCCCGTCCTAGCGCCGGCAGCCACCACAACAACAAACTGCACGTGAAGACCGGCGACACCGTCATCGTCACGCGCGGCAAGAACAAAGGCCAGACGGGCAAAGTGCTCATGGCCCTCCCCGGCGAGCAGAAGGTCGTCGTGGACGGCGTGAACATCGTCAAGAAGCACGTCAAGCCCAGCGCGACCAACCCGCAAGGCGGCATCGAAGAGCGCCCCGCGGCGCTGCACGCCAGCAAGGTCCGCCTCGTGGACCCCGAAACCGGCAAAGCCACCCGCGTCCGCCGCGAAACCCGCGACGGCAAAAAGGTGCGCGTCGCGGTTTCCAGCGGCAAGGTCATCGACTAATCCCGGGGGCGCCCCCCGGGGCGTCCTGGGCGACCTGACCGCCCGAAGGAAGGCAACATGAGCATCATCAAAGACAAGTACAACGGTGAGGTGCGCGTCCAGCTGCAGCAGCAGTTCGGATACAGCAGCATCATGGCCGTCCCCCGCATCGAGAAGGTTGTTGTCAACCAGGGCCTCGGCAGCAGCAAAGAGGACAGCAAGGCCATCGACAAGGCCAGCCGTGAACTCGCGCTGATCACCCTGCAGAAGCCCGTCGTCACCAAAGCGAAGAAGAGCATCAGCAACTTCAAGCTCCGCCAGGGCATGCCCATCGGCGTGAAGGTGACGCTGCGCGGCCAGCGCATGTACGACTTCCTGGACAAGCTGATCAACATCGGCCTGCCCCGCATCCGCGACTTCCGCGGGATCAACCCCAACAGCTTCGACGGCCGCGGCAACTACAACCTCGGCATCAAAGAGCAGCTGATCTTCCCCGAAATCACCTACGACATGGTCGACCAGGTGCGCGGGATGGACATCACGGTCGTCACGACCGCCAAGAACGACGAGGAAGCCCGCGCGCTGCTGCAGGCCCTCGGCTTCCCCTTCCGCAAGTAAGGGAGCAGCGGAGCGCGGCCCGGGTCATCCCGGGCCGCGCTCCGCTGGTGAGAATGTGACCGACGCGCGTTTCCTTTTTGCCGAGGTGTCGCGTATACTGCTTTCTTGTGTCGGCCTCTCATTGCTGACCGCCGAGCCGCAGGGTTCACGGTCGCAACGAACAGCCGCGCAAATGTCTCGACGGCGCCAGCGGCACCGCCCGCCCGCCCGAGCAGGAGTGAGAAATGGCGAAGAAAGCGAAAATCCAACGCCAGAAGCACCGCGAAAAAATGGTCGCCAAGTACGCGGCCAAGCGCGCGGAGCTGAAGGCCGCCGGCGACTACGTCGGTCTCGCGCAGCTGCCCCGCGACGCGAGCCCCACCCGCCTGCACAACCGCTGCGCCCTGACCGGCCGCCCCCGTGGCTACATCCGGTTCTTCGGCGTCAGCCGTATTGTGCTGCGCGAAATGGCCCACGCGGGCGAACTGCCCGGCGTGAAAAAAGCCAGCTGGTAATCCACCAGCCCCGTCCACGCCGCCTGGATACGAACCGCTCGCATTGATGCGGTGATCGTCCGGAGTCGGACCCATAACAAAGACTGCTCAATAGAGCACCCCGGCCCGCCCGAGAACGGCGGACCAGAACGCCGGGCAGCGATGCCCGTGCGGAGGAACCATGCTGAGCGACCCCATTGCTGACATGCTGACGCGCATCCGTAACGCGACGCGCAGCTACAAAGAGAGCGTGGACGTGCCGGCCTCCAAGTTCAAGGAGGAACTCGCCAAGCTGCTCGTCAAGGAAGGCTTTATTGCCGCCAGCGAGCGCGTGAGCGAAGAAGGCAAGTTCGACGTGCTGCGTTTGACCCTCAAGTACGGTCACAAGCGCGAACAAGTCATCAAGCACATCGAGCGCATCTCGCGTCCCGGCCGCCGCGCCTACGCGAGCGTCGAAAACCTGCCCCGCGTCCAAAAGGGCCTGGGCCTCGCCGTCGTGTCCACCAGCAAAGGCCTGATGGCCGACCGTGACGCCCGCAAAGCCGGCGTCGGCGGCGAAGTCATCTGCGTGCTCTGGTAAGGAGGCTGCATGTCCCGCATCGGTAAACAACCCATCGCCGTCCCGAACGGCGTGACCACCACGGTCGAAAGTGGCCTGTTCAAGGTCAAAGGCCCCAAAGGCGAACTGCAGGTGCCCTTCAACAGCGCCCTCAGCATCCGCGAGGAAAACGGCGCGCTGTTCGTCGAGCGTCCCAGCGACCGACAGGACCACCGCGCCCTGCACGGCCTGACCCGCACCCTCGTCGCCAACGCCGTTAAGGGCGTCAGCGACGGCTACACCATCAACCTCGAGCTCAAAGGCGTCGGTTACCGCGCCAAGCTCAGCGGCAAGGCCCTGGAACTCACCATCGGCTACAGCCACCCGGTCGTTATCGACCCGCCCGCCGGCGTGAGCTTCACCGTGCCGGAACCCACCAAAATTGACGTGACCGGCATCGACAAGCAACTCGTCGGTCAGGTCGCCGCGAACGTCCGCCGCGTCCGCAAACCCGATGCCTACCACGGCAAGGGCGTGCGCTTCGCCGGCGAGAAGATTGCCCTCAAGGCTGGTAAAGCCGGCGCCACGGGCGGGAAAGGCAAGAAATGAGCGCCAACAACGTCACGACGGGCCGCCGCAAGCTCCGCAACCGCCGCAAGGTGCGCGTGGCAGCCGGCGTCCGTCCGCGCCTCAGCATCTTCCGCAGCAGCAAGCACATCTACGCGCAGCTGATCGACGACACCACGGGCACCACCATCGCCCAGGTCGGCAGCAAGAAGCTCAGCACTGAAGGCACCAAGACCGACGCCGCCGCCGCTGTGGGCAAGGCCCTCGCGGAAGCCGCCGTCGCCAAGGGAGTCAAACAAGTCGCGTTCGACCGCGGTCAGTTCCGCTACCACGGTCGCGTGAAGGCGCTCGCGGACGCGGCGCGGGAGGGTGGCCTTGACTTTTAACCGTCGTCCGGACCGCGAGCGTGAAAGCAGCGAGTTCGAAGAGAAGATGATCAGCATCAACCGCACCGCCAAGACCTACCAGGGTGGCCGTCGGTTCCGTTTCGCCGCGCTCGTCATCATCGGTGACCGCAATGGTCGCGTGGGCATGGGCATCGGCAAAGCCAAAGAAGTGCCGGTGGCCATCGAGAAGGCCAAAGCCATCGCGCGCAAGAACATGATCACCGTGCCCGTCGAAAACGGCACGATCCCCCACGACATCGTCGGGGAAGGCACGAACAGCCACGTGCTGCTCAAGCCCGCCGCGCCCGGTACCGGCGTGATCGCGGGCACCGTGCCCCGCAGCATCGCCGAACTCGCGGGCATCACCAACATGCTCAGCAAAGAGCTCGGCAGCCGTAACCAGATCAACGTCGCGTACGCGGTGTTCGACGGCCTGAAGCGCCTCCGGACCGCCAAGCAGGTCAAAGCCCTGCGCGGCACCCCGGCGCCCGCCGCGCCCGCGCAAGCGGAAGGGAGCGCCCAGTGAAAATCACGCTGAAGCGCAGCGTCATCGGCCGCAAGAAAGACCAAGTCGAGACCGTCAAGGCGCTCGGCCTGAAGCGCATCGGCGAGACGCGTGAACTGACTGACACGCCCGCCGTCCGCGGCATGGTCGAGAAAGTCAAACACCTCCTGGAGGTGACCGAGTGAAGCTCAACGAACTCAAGGCCAATCCCGGCGCGCGCAAGAACCGCAAACGCGTCGGCCGTGGCCCCGGCGGCACTGACAAGACCGCCGGCCGTGGCCACAAAGGCCAAAAGGCCCGCAGCGGCGCCGGTAAAGGCCAGTTCTTCGAAGGTGGCCGCAGCACGCTGATCAGCCGCCTGCCGAAGCGCGGCTTCAACAACGTCGGCACCGTCTACGAGGTCGTGAACCTCAGCCAGATCGCCGAACTGACCGGCACGGTCGACCGCGAAGCCCTGGCCGCCGCCGGCCTGGTGCGCCGCAAAGACCGCCCCGTGAAGCTCCTCGCGCGCGGCGAAGTCAAAACGGCCCTCACCGTGCACGTGGACGCCGCCAGCGAAGCGGCCGTGAAGGCCATCGAAGCGGCCGGCGGCAGCGTCGTCCTCCCGCAAGTTAGCGCCGAGAAGGACGCCTAACATGCTGCGGGCCTTCCGCGACGCGTTCCGCATCCCGGACCTTCAGCGGAAGATCCTCTTCACCCTGTTGCTGCTGGGCGTCTACCGCCTTGGCAACGCGATCCCGACGCCGGGCGTCAACGTCTCGGCCCTGGAACAGACCACCAATGGTGGTCTGTTTGGCTTGATCAGCCTGATCTCGGGTGGGAATCTTTCGCAATTCTCGATTTTCGCGCTGGGCGTGCTGCCGTACATCACGGCGAGCATCGTCATTCAGCTGCTGACCTCCACCATCCCCTTCCTTGAGAAGCTCAGCAAGGAAGGCGAGGAGGGCCGCAAGAAAATCACGCAGTACACCCGCTACGCCGCCATCGGCCTCGGCACGGTGCAGGCGCTGTTCTTCGTGCTGGCCGGCATCGTGAACGACCCCGCGAAGCTCTCGCCCGGCTGGGGCCAGGACGCCTTCACGGTCGTCGTGATGGTCCTCACCCAGGTGGCCGGCATCGCGTTCACGATGTGGCTCGGTGAGCGCATCACCGAAGTCGGTATCGGCAACGGCATCAGCCTGATCATCATGGCCGGCATCGTCGCCCGCTACCCGGTGGACATCAGCCTGACCGGACAGCTGCTCGCCAAGGACCAGGTGTCGCTGCTCGGCATCGTCGCGTTCATCGTGATTCTGCTGGTGGTGCTCGCGGGCATCGTGTTCGTCCAGCAGGGCGAACGCCGCGTGCCCGTGCAGTACGCGCGCAAGCAGGTCGGCAACCGCCAGGTGGGCGGCCAGGCCACGTACCTGCCGATCAAGGTCAACCAGGCCGGCGTGATTCCCGTGATCTTCGCGGGCGCCATGCTGATCCTCCCGAACTTGATTCAGCAGGCCACGACGACGCGCGCGCCGCAGGTCGCCGACTTCATCGGGAAGTACCTCAGCTTCGGCAGCCCGCTGTACCTCGCCCTGGAAGTGCTGCTGATCTTCGGGTTCACGTACCTGTACAACAGCGTGCAGTTCGACCCGAAGCGCATCAGCGAGCAGCTGCGCGAGAGCGGCGGGTTCATTCCCGGCGTGCGCCCCGGCACGGCCACGGCCGAGTACCTCGGGCGCATCAGCAGCCGCATCAGCTTGTGGGGCGCGATCTTCCTGGCGGTGCTCACCATCCTGCCGCAGATCGTGCAGAAAGCCACTGGCATCACCACCTTCCAGTTGAGCGGCACCGGTCTGCTCATCGTGGTCGGGGTCGCGCTCGACACGCTTAAGCAGCTCGAGTCGCAACTCACGGTCCGGCGGTACGACGGGTTCATCAGCAAAGGCCGCATTCGCGGTCGCCTGTAAAGACAACGCGCGCGGGCGGGCTTGGCCCGCCCGCGCGCGTTTTGGCGTGCACGCGGTACAATCGCTCGAATGTGCCAGCGTCCCGCTGGTCACCGCGCAACCACATCAAGCCACCGCCGCCCAGCTGGGCAGCGCGAGGAGGGAAGAATTGAACGCTGAACGTAACCGAGTGGTGATTTTCCTGGGCCCGCCCGGCGCCGGCAAAGGCACGCAGGCCGAGCGCCTCGCGCGCGACCTTGACCTCGTGAAGATCAGCACCGGCGACATCCTGCGCGACCACGTCGCGCGCGGCACCGAACTGGGCCTGCAGGTCAAAGACGTGCTGGACAAGGGCCAACTGGTTTCCGACGATATCCTGATCGCCCTGATTCGCGACAAGCTTGCCAGTCTCGAAGCGGTGCGCGTCATCTTCGACGGGTTCCCGCGCACGGTCGCGCAGGCCCATGACCTCGACGTGCTGCTGGAGGAGCTTGGCGCGCCCATTCACGCGGTGCCGCTGCTCGAAGTGCCCGATGAGGAGCTGATCGAGCGCATCGTGGAGCGGGGCAAGACGTCCGGCCGCAGCGACGACACGGCAGAGGTGGCGCGGCAGCGTCAGGCAGTGTACCGCGAGCAGACGCAGCCGCTGATCGAGTACTACCGCGCGCGTGGACACCTGCGGGTGATCGACGGCGTGGGCAGCATGGACGACGTCTACGGGCGTCTGCGCAACGCGCTGAACTGAACCGCTGAACGGCGCTGGCGGCAGGGGAATCACTACGCACCCCTTGCCGCTCGCTGCTCAGCATGCTAGTTTTATGTTTGGCCTTCAGGCCTGGAGGGTACGTGGCGAAAAGAAAATTTCCGGAGAAACGCGAGCGCAAGACTGAGGACACCGACACCGTCCGCGCCGAAGGCGTGGTCGAGGAGGCCCTGCCCAACACCACCTTCCGCGTGAAGCTGGACACTGGGCACGACATCCTGGCGTACATCAGCGGCAAGATGCGCATTCACTACATCCGCATCCTGCCCGGCGACCGCGTGGTCCTGGAAATCTCGCGTTACGACACGTCGCGCGGCCGCATCGTTTACCGCAAGTAAGCGGCCGTCACCGACCTGAAGTGACAGATTCCCCGCCCAGGCGGGGGGTCGAGCGCTGCTGGGGACCCAAGATGGGGTCAAGGCGGCGCGAGGAGGAAGTACATGAAAGTCCGCACCAGCGTCAAGAAGATGTGCGACAAGTGCAAGGTCATTCGTCGCCACGGACGCGTTCTCGTCATCTGCGAGAACGTGAAGCACAAGCAGCGTCAGGGGTAAGTGCATGGCTCGTATTGCAGGTGTTGACCTCCCCCGCGAAAAGCGCATCGAAATTGCGCTGACGTACATCTACGGCATTGGCCTGACCCGCGCCAAGGAAGTGCTCGCCCAGACCGGCGTGAACCCTGACACGCGCGTCAAGAACCTCAGCGAAGCCGAACAGGGCCAGCTGCGTGACGCCATCGAGAAGACCTTCAAGGTCGAAGGTGACCTCCGCAGCGAGATCGGCCAGAACATCAAGCGCCTGATGGACATCGGCGCCTACCGTGGTCTGCGTCACCGCCGTGGCCTGCCCGTTCGCGGTCAGCGCACCAAGACCAACGCCCGCACCCGCAAAGGTCCGCGTAAGACCGTCGCCGGGAAGAAGAAGGCCACGAGGAAGTAAGGACCATGGCGAAAGCTCAAAAAGGCAAGACCCCCCGCCGCGTCCGCCGCAACATCGGCGCCGGCCGCGCGTACATCCACGCGTCCTACAACAACACCATCGTCACGATCACCGACGCTGACGGGAACAGCGTCGCGTGGAGCAGCGGCGGCACCATCGGCTACAAAGGCAGCAAGAAGGGCACGCCCTACGCCGCCCAGCTCGCCGCCGCCGACGCCGTGAAGAAGGCCCAGTCCTTCGGCATGAACATCGTCGACGTGATCGTCCGTGGTACCGGCAGCGGCCGTGAACAGGCCATCCGCGCCATCCAGGCCAGCGGCATCGACGTGAAGTCCATCATGGACGACACCCCCGTGCCCCACAACGGCTGCCGCCCCGCCAAGAAGAACCGCGCCTAATCAAGCCCGCTCAGGCCCCACGCCTGAGCGGACTGCGCGCCGCCTGCTTCCCACCTGGCCCGCCCAGCACGCTCCCGGCCTCCGGGAGGGACGGCACCCCAGAGGGACAGATTTCCGACCGCCCACGTGAGGCCGGTCGCACCCAAGGAGACTCATGGGTCGTTTTCGTGGTTCCATTACCAAACAAAGCCGTCGCGAAGGCATCAACCTCGCCGAGACGGAAAAAGTCCAGAAGTACCTGGACCGCCGCCCCTACGCGCCCGGTCAGCACGGCCAGCGCCGCAAAGGCCGCCCCAGTGACTACAGCGTCCGTCTGCGCGAGAAGCAGAAACTCGCCCGCCTGTACGGCGTGAGCGAGAAGCAGTTCCGCAACCTCTTCGAGGAAGCCGCGAACATTCCCGGCGTGACCGGCACCGTGTTCCTCCAGTTCCTGGAGCGCCGCCTGGACAACGTCATCTTCCGCCTCGGCATCGCCAGCACGCGCCGCCAGGCCCGTCAGTTCGTCGCACACGGTCACATCCTCGTGAACGGCAAACTGCTCGACGTGCCCAGCTACCGCGTCAAGATCGGCGACGTCATCACCGTCGCCGAGCGCAGCCGCCAGAACGGCTTCATCCTCGAGAACATGGAAGCCGCCAAGCGCCGCCGCGTCAGCCCCTGGCTCGAATTCAACACCGAGACCTTCACCGGCTCGTTTGTGCGCCTGCCCGCCCGCGAGGACCTGGCGCTGCCCATCAACGAGAACTTCATCATCGAGTTCTACTCGCGCTAATCGGAGGTTCGCGTGGACAGCAAGCGCCCCCAACTCAAAGCTCGCGTTGACGGCAACTACGGCGAGTTCACGCTCGAACCGCTGAAGCGCGGCTACGGCGTCACCATCGGGAACCCCCTGCGCCGGATCCTGCTTTCCTCGATTCCTGGCACTGCCGTGACCAGCGTGTACATCGAGGACGTGCTGCACGAATTCAGCACCATCCCCGGCGTCAAGGAAGACGTCATCCAGCTCATCCTGAACCTCAAGGAACTCGTCGTGAAGTTCCACGCTCCCGGTCCCAAGACCCTCACCCTGCGTGCGCAGGGCCAGGGCGTCGTGACTGCCGGCGCGTTCGAGGTGCCCAGCGACGCTGAGATCGTCAACCCGGACCTCGTCATTGCGAACCTCGCCGAAGACGGCAAGCTCGTCATGGAAGTCCGCGTCGAGGAAGGCGAAGGGTACGTCCCCGCCGACAAGCACGCCACCAAGGACCGCATCAACAGCATCCCGGTGGACGCCGTGTACTCCCCGGTGCGCCGCGTCGCGTACCACGTGGAGAACACCCGCGTCGGTCAGCAGACGGACCTTGATCGCCTGATCATCCGCATCTGGACGGACGGCAGCGCCGACCCGCAAAGCGCGCTCGACATGGCCGTGGACACGCTCCGCGACGAACTGAGCGTGTTCGGCAACGTCGAAACCATCCAGGCGGAAACGGTCGTCACGCCCGCCGCGTATGACCTGCCGCAGCCCAGCGCGCTGTCCATCAACCCGCAACCCTACCCCGCGGACCTGGACAGCCCCAAAGTCACCCTGGAAGGCCTCGGCCTCACCACGCGCGTGCTGCACTCCCTCAAAGAGGAAGGCATCGACAGCGTGGACGCCCTGTGCGCCCTTTCCGACCGTGACCTCAAGAAAGTCCCCGGCATCGGCGAACGCTCGCTCGACGAGATCAAAGCGCAACTCGCGCAGTTCGGCCTGAGCCTCAAGGACTGAACGCCACCGCCAGGCGAGCGCCCGCTCGCCTGGTCCCCACGTACCCGCACCCTGGAACGCCCACGCGTTCCCGCTACCAAGGAGACATACCATGCGTCACCGGAGCTCCGGTCGCAAACTCAACCGCAACAGCAGCAGCCGCATTGCGCTCGCCCGCGCGCAGGCCACCGCGCTGCTCCGCGAAGGTCGCATCCAGACGACCGTCGCCAAAGCGAAAGAACTGCGCCCCTACGTCGAAAAACTCATCACCACCGCCAAGGGCGGCGACCTGCACAGCCGCCGCCTCGTGCTCCGCGACATTCACGACAAAGCCGTCGTGACGAAACTCTTCGACGAAATCGCGCCGAAGTACGCGGAACGCCCCGGCGGGTACACGCGCATCCTGCGCGTCGGCGTGCGCCGCGGCGACGCCACCCCCATCGCCCTGATCGAACTGGTCTGAGGCACCCTGCGCGCGCGGCCCTCCCACGGAGGGCCGCGCCGCTGTCATGAAAGGCGCCGGCCAGCTGCCACCGGCTTATGCTGAGCGGCATGACGACCCCCCGCGTAATCATCGTGCCCGGCCTGGGCGACAGCGGCCCCGAACACTGGCAGTCCCTGTGGACCGAGAAGTACGGCGCCGCTCGCGTCCGCCAGGACGACCCCGAAACCCCCACGCCGGCCACCTGGTCCGCGCGCCTGCAGGAGGTCGTTGACGCCACCCCCGGTGACGTGGTGCTGGTCGGGCACTCCTGCGGCGTGCTGAACATCGTGCACTGGGCGAAGCTGTACCCCGTCCCGGACCGGGTGCGCGGCGCGATGCTGGTCGGCCCCACGGACCCGGAACAGCTCGACATGAACGCCAAAGCGCCCGCGGTGCTCGCCATGGGGCCCATGCCCATGACGCCCCTGCCGTTCCCAGTGCTCGTCGTGGCGAGCGAGAACGACCCGTACGCCGCGTTCGACCGTGCCGAGGCGTTCGCGGACGCCTGGGACGCCACGCTCGTCACGGCCGGCGAGGCCGGGCACATCAACATCGCCAGCGGCCATGGGGACTGGCCGGAAGGGGAAGTGCTGCTCGCCGAATGCCTGGACGCCTGGAAGCGCGAGTAGGGAAGAGGAAAGGTACCCTGCGCGTCCGCTCGTGAGGGCCCAGCAACGAGGAACGCGCCCGCATTCAGCGGGCGCGTTCCTCGTTGCTGGATTCAGTTCGCCGCGACGGTTTCGAGGTGCTTGCTCAGCAGGCGCTCGAAGGCCGGCTTGGGCTGCGCGCCCACGATGCCTTCCACCGGCTGGCCGTCCTTGAACAGGATCAGCGTCGGGATGCTCATCACGCGGTACTGCATGGCGGTCTGCTGGTTGTCGTCCACGTTCAGCTTCCCGAACTTGACCTTGCCTTCGTACTCCCCGGCAAGCTCCTCCACGACCGGCGCGATCATGCGGCACGGGCCGCACCACGGCGCCCAGAAGTCCACGAGCGTCAGGCCCTCGGCGATCTCAGTTTTAAACGTGCTGTCGGACAGGTCCACAGGCTTCATGCTTCGCATGATAAGCGCGCCCTGCCCGCCCAATCGCAGCGCGCCTTTCCTTTCGCGCTCACCCCCCCTTGACGGACACCTCACGGCTGCCCCATACCAAGAAGGCATGAACCCACACTGGCAGGCCGGGGCCGACCTCTTCGCGCAGGGACAGTGGTGGCACGCGCACGAAGCCTGGGAAGACGAGTGGCGCGCCGCGACCGGCGCGGACCGCGCGTGCCTCAGCGCGCTGATCCTGCTCGCCGCGGCCCTCCACAAACGCTGGCATCACGGCAGCACCGCGCACCGCAACTACCACAAGGCCGAGCGCTACCTGAATGACCTGCCCGCCGCGTACGGCGGCGTGGACCTCGCGCGGCTCCGCGCGGACGTGTGGGCGGCCCTGCACGACCCGGCGCTGCGCCCACGCCTGCACGCACCAGGCGGCCCATGAGCCTTGAGTGAGGTCCGGGCGGGCGTTATGCTGACCGGCAGGCCCATTCACACGTCACTGCTCCACCTGGCCCGAACGCCCATTCACAACGGCACAAAGGAGAACTGCATCATGGAACGCATCGGACTGTTTATTGACGGCGCCAACGTCTACGCCGCCGCGAAACGCCTCGGCTGGAACTTCGACCACCGCAAGATCCTCGAGCACTTCGCCGGCTACGGGCGGCTGTACAACGCCTTCTACTACACTGCCGTGCCCACCCCCGTGGACGACAAGCAGAAGCGCTTCATCGACGCGCTCACGTACATGGGCTACACCGTGCGCACCAAGATGCTGCGCGAAAACACCGACGAGCACGGCGACACGCACCGCCGCGCGAACCTCGACATCCTGCTCGTCACGGACCTGCTCGCCACCGCCGACCTGTACGACACCGCCATCCTGCTCACCGGCGACGGCGACTTCGAGCGGCCCGTCGAGGTGCTGCGCGCCAAAGGCAAACGCGTGATCGTCGCGAGCATCCCCGAGATGACCAGTTACGAACTGCGCAACGCCGCCGACGCGTACGTGGACTTTAAGGACATCCGCGGCGACGTGGAACGCCCCGGCTACCGCCTGCCCAGCGAAGGGCGCGGCGGGGAAACCCGACCGTTCTACGTGAACGCCGCCCTCGACGAAGACGACCGCTGATGACCGCCACCCCGCTGCCCATCGCGCTCGACGCCCTCGCCGGTGACGTCGGCGCCGCCCCGAACGTCGAGGGCGCCATTCAGGCGGCCCGCGCCGGCGTGAGCGTCACCCTCGTCGGAGACCGCACGAAACTGCACGCCGCCCTTGCCAGCCACGACATCACGGGCCTGCCGATCACCGTCGAGGACGCCCCGGACCTGATCGGCATGGACGAACACGCCAGCGATGTGCGCGGCCGCAAGGACGCCAGCATCAACGTCGCCACGCGCCTCGTCAAGGAAGGCCGCGCGGCCGCGGCGGTCAGCCTCGGGCACAGCGGCGCCACCATGGCGTCCGCGCTGCTCACGCTCGGGCGCCTGCCCGGCGTGGACCGCCCCGCCATCCTCACGCACATCCCCACCGCGCGCGGCTTCGGCGCGATGCTCGACGTCGGCGCGAACGCCGACGTGAAAGCCGCGTACCTCGTGCAGTGGGCGCGCCTCGCCACCACGTACCTGCGCGTCGTGGAAGACCGCCAGAGCCCCACCGTCGGCCTGCTCAGCATCGGCGAGGAGGACCACAAGGGCAACGCCCTGGTTCTCGAAGCGCACCCGCTGCTGCGCGCCGCCACCGACCTGAACTTCCACGGCAACATCGAGGGGCGCGACGTCATGCAGGGCACCACCGACATCGTCGTCACCGACGGATTCACCGGCAACATCGTCCTGAAACTCGCCGAGGGCGAAGCGAAAGTGCTGTTCGGCTGGATCCGCGAAGCGCTCACCAGCACCATGCAGGCGAAACTGGGCGCGCTGCTGGTGCGCGGCGCCCTGCGCGGCATCGCGGACCGCCTCGACCCCAGCACGTACGGCGCGAGCATCCTGCTGGGCGTGCGCGGCCTCGCGTTCATCGGGCACGGCAGCGGCGACGCCCGCGCCGTGAAGAACGCCCTGCTGCGCGCCCACCGCGCCCATCAGGCGCAGCTACTGCAGCGCCTCGACGCGGAACTGCGCGCCGCCCCCAGCACCTGAACCCCACCCGCGCGCCGCGCCGTGAGGGGCGCGGCGCGTTCCCATACCGCGCTCACTCGCGCATGACACCCTTGGGCGCATGCGCCCCCGCGCGCCTCGGAGGACCCCATGATGGACACCATACGTGCAGCGCTCGCCACGCCCGGTACATGGGTGCTGCTGGCCCTGCACACCGTACTGATTCTCGGCTTGTGGCGCTTCGGCGTGTGGCTCACCCACATCCTCGACCGGCACCTGCACCCGCGGCTGCTGCGCGTCCTGCGCGTCACGTGGACCGTCTTTATGACGTACGCACTGCTCGCCGTGCTCACGCACCTGCTCCGCCTCGACATCGAGCCGCTCTACACGCACGGCGAGGCGCTCGGCACGTGGTTCCGCGCGTCCGTCGGACAGATGCTCACGGTCGTCATCCTCGCCGTGCTCGCCTGGCACCTCGTGAGCGCCGCCACGAACCGCATCGTCCCCAGCGAGGAATTCAACCGCCGCACCGTCCGCATCCAGACCCTCAAGGGGGTCGTTGAGAGTTCGCTGCGCATCAGCATCATCATCATCGCGGGCATCACGATCCTGCAGAACGTCGGCGTGAACGCCAGCACGCTCCTCGCGGGCGTGAGCGTCCTCGGGCTCGCGGTCGGTTTCGGCGCGCAGAGCCTCATCAAGGACGTCTTCAACGGCTTTTTCATCCTGCTTGAGGACCAGTACGGCGTGGGCGACGTCATCACCGTGAACGCCGGCACGCTCAGCGGCAGCGTGGAACGCCTGAACCTGCGCGTCACGGTCCTGCGCGCCCTGGACGGCACGGTGCACATCATCCCGAACGGGCAGATTCAGACGGTCAGCGTCAGCAGCAAGGACTGGTCCCGCGTCGTCGCCCTCGTGACAGTCGCGTACCAGGCGGACGTGGACGCCGCGCTCCGCGTCATGGAGCGCGTGTCGAACGAACTGTACGCCGACCCGGACTACTGCGAGGTGTTCCTGGAGGCGCCGGAACTGCACGGCGTCACGCGGCTCGCGCCGGACGGTGTGGAACTGCGCGCCCTGTTCAAGGTCCTGCCGAAAGCGCAGTGGGCGCTCGGGCGGGAATTCAACCGCCGCATCAAGCTCGCCATGGACGCCGCCAGCATCGAGATTCCGTTCCCGCAGCGGACCATCACGTTCAGCGGCGACCCCATCGAGGTGCACATGAAGCACCCGCGCGACCCCGAGACGCGCGCGACGTCCGCGGACCCCCAGCGGCCCGCACCACTGAAGCCCGGCGGGTCACGCGACCCCGAAGACGACGACGAGCCGCAACCCTGACGGCGCGCCGCCCAGCACGCAGGAGGTCCGGGATCGCCCCGGGCCTCCTGCTCATGCGGGCGCGATCTGCCCGCCGAGCGGGGGCGGCTCATCCACCTGCCCGCCGTCCAACAGCGTCGCGAACTCCGCGCCGCTGAGCGTCTCCCGGCGCAGCAGCACCTCCACCGCGCCGTGCACGCGCGCCAGGTGCGTGCGCAGCAGGTCCAGCACCCGCGCGTACTGCGCCTCCAGCAGGTGCGACACCTCCTCGTCCACGACGCGCGCCGTGTCCTGACTCACCTGCGACGACACCGAACCGCCCCCCAGGTACCCTTCCTGCTCCTGCGCGAGCGCCACCTTCCCGACGCGCGCACTCATGCCCCATTCGGTGATCATGCGCCGCGCGACGCCCGTGGCCTGCTGGAAGTCGTTTTGCGCGCCCGTCGTGACCTCCCCGAACACGACCTCCTCCGCGGCCCGCCCGGCGAGCGCCACGGCGATCATGTCCTCCAGCGCCTCGCGCGGGTAATGCACGCGGTCCTCCGGCAGGGGCAGCATGTACCCCGCGGCGCGCCCGCGCGGCACGACCGTCAACTTGTGCACGCGGTTCGCGTGCGGCAGCAACTGCGCGGCCAGCGCGTGCCCCACCTCGTGGTACGCCGTCACGCGGCGGTCCTCCTCCGGGATGACCATGCTGCGCCGCTCCGGACCCATCAGGACGCGGTCGGCGGCCTCATCGATGTCCGCCATCAGGATGGTTTCGCGGCCGTTGCGGGCGGCCTGAAGGGCGGCTTCGTTGAGGAGGTTTTCGAGGTCGGCGCCGACCATGCCGGGGGTGCGGCGGGCGACGAGGGCGAGGTCGACGGTGGGGTCCAGGGGTTTTTTGCGGGCGTGGATCTTGAGGATCA
This sequence comes from Deinococcus maricopensis DSM 21211, assembly GCF_000186385.1. Taxonomy (NCBI): domain Bacteria; kingdom Thermotogati; phylum Deinococcota; class Deinococci; order Deinococcales; family Deinococcaceae; genus Deinococcus; species Deinococcus maricopensis. Next base: position 3,080,524 of record NC_014958.1, on the reverse strand, counting down.
TCTCGCGGCCGCGCACGTCCGGGGCGTCCACCACCACCTGCCGGTCGAAGCGGCCGGGGCGCAGCAGCGCCGCGTCGAGCACGTCGGGGCGGTTGGTGGCGGCCAGCACGATCACGTCATGGGTGGTGCCGAAGCCGTCCATTTCGACGAGCAGCTGGTTGAGGGTCTGCTCGCGTTCGTCGTTGCCGCCGTTGAGGCCGGTGCCGCGCTTGCGGCCCACCGCGTCGATCTCGTCGATGAAGACGATGCAGGGGGTCTGCTTCTTGGCCTGCTCGAACAGGTCACGGACGCGCGCGGCGCCGACACCGACGAACATCTCGACGAAGTCGCTGCCGCTGATGCTGAAGTACGGCACGCCCGCTTCGCCGGCGACGGCCTTGGCGAGCAGGGTCTTGCCGCTGCCGGGCGGGCCGACCAGCAGCAACCCGTGAGGGATGCGCGCGCCCAGCTGGTGGTAGCGTTCCGGGTGCCGCAGGAAGTCCACCACTTCGGTCAGGTCGGTTTTCGCTTCGTCACAGCCGGCCACGTCCGCGAACGTCAGCTTCACCTGCCCTTCCCGCACCACCGTCGCCCGTGACCGCCCGAAGCTGTTCGCGCCGTTCGCGTTGTTCCCGCCGCGCACGCTGCGCCACACCAGCACCAGAATCAGCACCGTCAGTACCAGCGGCAGCACCTGCACCACCCACCCCAGCGGCGCCGGGCCCCCCACGACGCGGACCGTCACGCCCGCATCCCGCAGGCGCCGCAGCGTCTCCGCCGACGGCGGCAGCACGACGTTCCGGGTGCGGACCTCGCCGCGCAACGTCACGTTCGCGTTGCCGTTCCCGTCCAGCGTCACCTGCGTGACGTGCCCGTCCGCGAGGTCCGTCAGGAACGCCGACGCACTGTACGCCTGCGGGAGCGCCGCTACGGCCGTCGACGCGACCGGCTCGCTCACCGGCGCCGCCTGCGCCGCACCCGCACTCGCGACGGCCCCGCCCACCACGCCGGCCAGCAGCGCCACGCGCGCCGCAGCCCACACCCTGCTCCGCTTCATACCCGGACTGTACCCCGCACGCGCCCGACCATCCGCGCGGGGCGTGACAATCCCCACCAGGACCGTGACGGTTTCCTCAGCTGCCCTTCAGAGTCCCGTCAGGGTTGCGCCCGTATGCTGCCAGCATGAAACAGGTCCTGCTGCTCGGCACGCTCGCCCTCGGGCTCAGCGCGTGCACCATCAACGTCCGCCCGAACCTCGGCCTGGCCACCTCCAGCGCGAACCTCATCACGGACATCCGCCCCGACCGCGGCGAAGGCAGCACCTACGCCATCGGCGAGCGCCTGCGCCTGCGCGTCCAAACCCGCGCCGCCGGGTACCTCACGCTCGTCAGCCTCGACCCGAACGGCAACGGCAACGTCCTGATCCGCAACGCGTACGTGCCCGCCGGCACCACCACCTTCCCCCGACCCACCGACGCCTTCACGTTCGACGTGGCGCCCCCGCGCGGCCTGCAACGCGTCCGCGCCATCTTTACGCGCAGCGCCCCCAGCACCCAACTGGTCTTCAACGGCACGTACGACCAGGGCCGCTGGAACAGCGTCACACAGGCGTACGTCGAGCCGTACAGCGCCCAGGACCGCGACATTCAGGAAACCTTCTTCTACATTCGCTGACCCCCGCAAGTTCAGAGGGGGGCCGCGTCACGCACGCGGCCCCCCTCGTCAACGCGTGACGCGGCCCGCCGCAGGCCCCACTGTGAGCGTCCCGGCTGTGCGCGCCATGAGCGCCGCGCGTGGTGCCGTGAGCCACGTCCCCGACAGCACCTGCGCGAAGGGGCGCCGTAACCGCTGCCCCTTCGTACCCCGCAACACTGGCCCAGGCGCACCCGACCTCTCAGCCTTGGATACGCGCGCCCTCTGCTCCACAAGCGCCGCCGCATCTGCGTTATCCACCAGCCCCCGCTCCGCGCGCACCGCATCCAACGCGCCCGTTGCGCACGGCAGGGTCGCCTCCGCCTGATGGTCCATGGACCACCCATCCGTTCGGCCCCCCGAGCGCCGTGACGCGACAGTATCCGGGCGCGGCCCCCCAGTACATCAGGGTGTGGGTCTCAGGCTTCACGCCGGCCATCATGCGGCCCATCACTAAGAGCCTGCGGATAAAACGGTCGGCGGCGTCAAAATGGACTGTTGTTGACGCTGACGCTCCAAAACGCTGCGCGTGTTGTCCTCAAGCTCTAAATGACGGCATGGTCGGGGACGATCCCAGTGGCTCTCCTGTGCCGTGACACAGCACGCCACTGCGCCCTGTCTGCAGTGGCGTGCGTCTGCCTCGTGCGCCGCGTAGTATGCCTGCGTGCCGTACGCTGGGGCGCATGAGCCTCACCTTTCAGGACGCCAGCGCCCGCGTGGACGCGTACATCAGCCAGTTCAAGGAAGGTTACTTCCCGCCGCTGCTGATGCTCGCCCGTCTCACCGAGGAGGTGGGCGAGATCGCCCGCGTCATCGCACACGAGAACGGCAAGACGCCCAAACCCGGTGAGGACGCCGGTGACCTCGAAATGGAACTCGCGGACCTGATGTTCGTGATGCTGTGCATGGCGAACGAACGCGGCCTGAACCTCGAACGGGGCTTCGAGCGCATGATGAGCAAGATCGAGCGGCGTGACGCGGACCGCTGGACCCGCAAGGACACCGAAGGGCAGGACGCATGACGGACGAGCGCTACCCCATCGGCCCGGCCCCGCACGGGTCGCCCCCCACGCCCGCCGAGCGCGCCGTACTGATCGCCGCGCTGCGCGCCCTGCCTGGCGAGTTCCGCGCGGCCCTCAACGGCCTCACGGACGCGCAGCTGAACACCCCGTACCGTGACGGCGGCTGGACGCTGCGGCAACTCGCGCACCACGTGCCCGACAGCCACCTGAATGCCTACATCCGCATGAAGCTCGCCCTCACCGAGGACGCGCCGGTCATCAAACCCTACGACGAGGGCGCGTGGGCGGCGCTGCCCGACAGCCACGGCGACATTCGGGTGTCCCTGGCGCTGCTGGACGCTCTGCACGCTCGCTGGGCGACCCTGCTGGACGGCCTGACGGACGCGCAGTGGACGCGGGCGTTCGTGCACCCCGACGCGCCCGCACCCGTGCCGCTCGGCGCGGCCCTGGCCACGTACGTGTGGCACGGGCGGCACCATACCGCGCACGTCACGCGGTGGCGCGCGCGGACCGGCGCGTGACGCCCGGCCACCCGCGCCTGCTGCTCGCTGCGGGCGTAGCGGCGCTCGGCACGCTGGTCCTGCTGCTGTTCGCCGCGCGCACTCCCGAGGCGCCGGGGCCGGCCGGCTGGTTGCTCCGCTGGGGGCTGCCCATGACGGGCGCGCTGCTCGCCGCGGCCGCTTTGGCGCAGTGGAGTGGCGACCGCCGCGCCCGGCTGCTGCTGGCCGCCGCTGCTTTGCCCCTCCTGGCGCACGTTGCTGCGCGCATGGCAGCCTGACGCCACCGCGTTCAGCTGTCGCTGCGCCAGCCGACCTTCGCGTGTGTCCCGTCGCAAAACGGCTTGTTCCCGGACTGCCCGCAGCGGCACAGCGTCGCGCGCGTGTCCCGCACCTCCCCGAGCGCCGTCATGATGCGCAGGTCCCCGCGCACCACCAGCGCCCCATCCGGGAACGGCGTGACCGTCGTGATCGCGTCCGGCACCTCTGCGGGCACGCCGGGCGCGTCCGCCGCGTACTGCAGCGCGCCGCTCGGGCAGGACCGCACGACCTCCGCGAGTTCCGCCGCGCCCGCCAGGTCCGCGCGAATCCACGGGCGGCGCGCCGGGTCGAACACCAGCGGCAGCGCCGCCACGCAGCGCGCGGCATGGATGCACCGCTGCCCATCGAAGTACACCGTGATGCCCGGCGCGGGGTACGCCTTCCCGGGCGGCGTGGACGCCTGATCGCTCATGCGCGCAGTCTACGCCCTGCGCCCTTGTGACGCAGGCTGGTTTATCAACGTCATTTATGCTCGTCTTAAGCGCCTGAGTGTCCCGCACGGCAGCATGAAGGTCGGAGAGCGACCATGACGGCACACGACCACCCCCCGCACCCCACGATGAGCGCCTTGATGCACGCGGCCACCGCCACGGCCTTCGACGCGCTCACGGCGCAGGCCGCCGTGCTGGATGAACGCGGCGTGATCGTCCACGCCAACCCCGCCTGGACGGCGTTCATGGCCGCGCACCAGCACCCCTGCGACGTCGGCGTGAACCTCATGGAAGTCAGCGCCCGCGGAGACGGCCCGTGCGGCGCGGACGGCGCGCGCCTCGCTGCTGCTCTGCAGACCCTCCTGCGCGGGGACCACCCCGCCGTCGACCTCGAATACCCCTGCACTGACGACCGCTGGCTCGCCCTGCACGCCCGGACGTTTCACGTGCAGAACGAGGCCTACGTGCTGGTCGTGCAGGAGGACGCCACCAGCCAGCACCTCGCCGACGCGCGCCAGCAGGCCATCGACGAGGAGGTCCGCCGCGCCGTCCGCGACCGCACCAGCGACCTCCGCGAGGAGAACAGCGACCTGAACGCCTTCATCGGCGCCGTCTCCCACGACCTCAAGACGCCCGTGCGGCACATTCACGGCTTCCTCGGGCAGCTGCGCCGCCGACTCGGCGAGGTCGGTGCGGAAGAGGCCCGCCTGCTCGGCATCCTTGACCACGCCACGAACCGCCTCGACGGCATGATCGACGAACTCCTCGCACTCGCGCGCGTTGCCAGCACCCCGCTGCACTTCACGCCCGTGAACCTCAACGACACCGTCCACGCTGCGCGCGCCGCCGTGCATGTCGACGCCGAGGGCCGCGACGTGCACTGGGAGATCGGCCCGCTGCCGGTCATCCACGGCGACCCGCACCTGCTGGAACTCGCGTTCACGAACCTGCTCTCGAACGCGCTGAAGTACACCGCCCGCCGCCCCCGCACGCACATCCGCGTCGCTGCGGAACGTCAGGGTGACGAGCTGCACGTCAGCGTCCGCGACAACGGCGTGGGGTTCCCGCCTGAACAGGCGACGCGGCTGTTCGGGGCGTTCCAGCGGCTGCACGCCGAACGCGACTTCCCCGGCATCGGCATGGGCCTCGCGAACGTGAAACGCATCGTGGAACGCCACGAGGGGCGCGTGTGGGCGGACAGCGAACCCGGTGCGGGCGCCACCTTCACCGTCGCGTTCCCCGCTCCACCCGAAGGCCCTGCGTGAAGCGCGGGGCCTCCGCCACTCGGCGGAGGCCGCCTGCGCCATTGTGCCCCTGCACGCGCCCCCCTCACCTGCCACACTGACGAGGGCCGCGCCCCGCGCGTCCTGGCGCCCACCGCGCCCGAAAGGAGCCCCCCATGAACGGCAAGCACGTCACCAAACTCGGGTTCGAGAAGCAGGCGGTCGGCCTCGCGCTCAGCGCCGCGCACGACCGTGAAGCGCGCGGTGTCAGCCGCAGCGCCATCCTTCAGGAACTCCGCGACGTGCAGGCCGACCCGGACGCCTACCTGCACGACGCCACCTACGCCCCCCTCGCCTCGCACCTCCGTGCGCAGGCCCGCGAAGCGCACGCCCGCCGCGGCACCGCACTGCGCACCGAGCCGCTTCCGTACGACGTGTGGGGCGCGCATCTGATCGACACGGCCGCGCGCATGCAGATGGACACCGCCATGCGCCTCCCCATCAGCCGCGCCGGCGCGCTGATGCCCGACGCGCACGTCGGGTACGGCCTGCCCATCGGCGGGGTGCTCGCCACCGAAGACGCCGTCATCCCGTACGGCGTCGGCGTGGACATCGGCTGCAGCATGATGCTCAGCGTCCTGCCCATCCAGCACGGCGCCGTGAAGACCGACGAGGCCGTCAGCCTGCTCAAACGCCACACCCGCTTCGGCGCCGGCGTCGGCTTTGAACGCAAAGCGTGGCGCGGCCACCCCGTCCTTGACGAGCGCACCTGGCAGGAACAGGGTCTGCTCCGCCACCTGCACGGCAAAGCCAGTGACCAGATCGGCACCAGCGGCAGCGGCAACCACTTCGTGGAGTTCGGCACGTTCACGCTCGACCAGGCGGACCTGGGCCTCGAACCGGGCACGTACCTCGCCGTCCTGTCGCACAGCGGCTCGCGCGGCTTCGGCGCGCAGGTCGCCGGGCACTACACCCGCGTGGCCGAGCAGCTGCACCGTCACCTCGAAGGGCCCGCCAAGAAACTCGCGTGGCTACCGCTCGACAGCGACGACGGCCAGGGGTACTGGCAGGCCATGAACCTCGCCGGTCGCTACGCCCTCGCGAACCACGACCTGATTCACGCGCGCCTCAGCGAAGCCCTCGGCGTGAAACCCCTCGCGCAGATCAGCAACAGCCACAACCTCGCCTGGAAGCAGCACGTGAACGGCCAGGAACTCATCGTGCACCGCAAGGGTGCTACGCCCGCCGCCGCCGGACAGCTCGGCCTGATTCCCGGCAGCATGGCCGACCCGGGCTTCGTCGTGCGCGGTAAGGGTCACGCCGCCGCGCTCGAAAGCGCTTCGCACGGCGCGGGTCGACAGCTCGGCCGCAAAGCCGCGCAGGCGCAGGTCCCGAAGCGCGACGTGCAGGCGTACCTGCAGGACCGTGGCGTCACCCTGATCGGCGGCGGCATCGACGAAGCGCCCCAGGCGTACAAACGCATTGAGGACGTCATCCGCGAGCAACGTGACCTCGTGGACGTCGTGGGCCGCTTCGACCCGAAAGTCGTGCGCATGGACACCGGCAACGAAGACATCTGAGTCCACAGGTGCCGGCCACCGGGCTTCACGCGTCCGGCGGCCGGCACCTGCGGCGCCCCCGCCCGAACCCGAGCCCAGCCATGCCCACCCTGCCCGAACTGCACGTACAACTGAACGACCCGCCCGAACGCCGCTGGGCCCTCACCGACCCGCAGGCCGCGCAGGCCCACGACCTGATCCGCCTTTACCAGGCGGACTTCGGCGGGCCCACCGCCACCCGCGCCCTCGCCACGCAGGCCCTTCTGCTCGTCCCGCCTGCGCACCTCCGGGAACTGCAGGCGCTCGCGGCGCGCCTCGGCGTGCCCGTCGAGGACGCAGTGTTCGCCAACGTGTACTACGACGTCGTCAAGGCCGCCCTGGGCTACACGGCGTTCGCGGTGCCCACGCCCGACGGCCCGCTCTACGCCCGCAACCTCGACTGGTGGACCGAGCACGGCGCGCTCGCCCGCCACACCACCCTCACGCGGTACTTCCACGGTGACCGCCTGCACTTCACGAGCGTCGGCTGGCCGGGCTTCACCGGCGTCCTGTCCGGCGTGGCACCCGGACGTTTCGCCATCACCCTGAACGCCGTGCTCAGCGACGAGCCGCCGCGGGCGGGCCTGCCCGTCACGCTGTTCCTGCGCGACGTTCTGGAACACGCCACGACGTTCCGGGAAGCCGTGCACCTGTGCCGAACCACGCCGCTCCTCGCGGACTGCCTGCTGCTGATCACCGGCGTGAACAACGACGAGCGGCTCGTCATCGAATGCACCCCCACCCGGCACGCCACCCGCACCGCGCCCACAGGGCCGCTGGTCGTGGCGAACGACTACCAGCAGCTCCACGCCGCGCCGCCGGCCTCGCCGGACGCGCTGCACGCCTCCTCCGGCGGGCGGTACGCCTGCGCCCTCGCGCTGGCCCGCGAACACCACCCCCAGGAGGCCGACGCCTGCCTGCGCATCCTCACGAATCCGGGCGTCCGCATGGGCATCACCGTGCAGCACATGGTCCTGAACGCCCGCTCCGGCGCCGTCACGGTGCGGCCCCCCACCTGAGCCGCTCAGGTGGGGGGCGAGTCCAGGCGTTCCAGCTGCGTCAGGGTCCGCTCGTTCACGTCCGCGCCCGTGTTCACGGTGCTGGCCGGCTCGAACAGCATCACCCACGCGTCCCCGTCCTCCGCGACCGGGCAGTGGCGCACCCCGCGCGGCACCACCACGAACTCCCCGGCGCGCACCACGCGCTCCCCTTCCTCCAATCGCAGTCGCAGCATCCCGCGCACCACCAGGAACAGCTCATCTTCCTCCGCGTGCGCATGCCACACGAACGCCCCGCGGAACACCGCCAGTTTCACGTGCTGCCCGTTCAGCTCCCCCGCGATCACCGGCGTCCACGGCTGCGTGATGCGCGCGAACGCCGCCTCCAGGTTCACAACAGGCGGAATCACACGCGGCCTCGGGCGCGCACGCGCAGACAGCAGAACACACGAGAAGGGGAGAGCGTCATGCCCCTGCATACCACGCGCGCAGGTGGGCCATCTGGCGTACCACGAACCTAAAGACACCCTGGGGTTTGGCGCATGAAGTCCTGACGTTCGCGCGGCATACTTTTTTTCGGCGAGCGAACGTTGCCGCTGCCGGAGGGAGACGCCCACCTCCGAAATAACGGGCGCGCGAGCGGGACCCCTTTCGGGGACAGTTGGCCGCAGGCTGGTTCGAGCCCAGTCGCCCGCACCACACCACTACACGGGGCGCCCACCAGGGTGCCCCACTCCTGGTTTGGGGCGCGGTAGCTTGAAGGACGTGAGCAACTTCGAACGCGTCCGCGCCTTCCACGTCGCCGTGAACGCGCACCACCCCCAGCAGCCGACCACGCCGGACGCCGCGCGGCTCGCGCTGCGGCGTACCCTGATTCAGGAAGAATTCGCGGAAGTGCAGGCGGAACTCGACCGCGTGGACGCCCACGTGCGGGCAGGGGAGAGCGCGGACCTCGCGCCGCTCGCGCATGAACTCGCGGACCTGCTGTACGTCACGTACGGCGCCCTCGACGCGCTCGGCGTGAACGCCGACGCCGTGTTCGCGGAGGTGCACCGCGCGAACATGCACAAGACCACCGGCCCGAAACGCGCGGACGGCAAGCAGCTCAAACCCGAAGGCTGGACGCCCGCGAACGTCCGCGGCGTCCTGAACAGCCGCGTGCACCACCCGGCCGCCGAGCGGGGCGCGCAGGGCGTGCCGGCGAACGCGGAAACCTCCGGTGAGGACGCGGACCGCGCGGTCCTGCGCGAGAAGCTCGTGCAGGCCGCGCGTGAGGTGCAGCGCGCCGAGCCCGGCGCCCTCGCGGGTGAACTCGCGGGCCTGCTCGACGCCGCCGACGCCCTCATGCGCGCCGAGGCGCTCCCCCCAGCCGAAGTGCACGCCGCCCGTGCGCACCAGCCACCCGAACCGGGCGCGTCCGGCGCGCGGTTCACGCGGCGCCAGACAGAGTGACCTGATCAAGCAGGAAGGCCGGAGCGCTCGTGCTCCGGCCTTCCTCGTGACCTTCGTTAGACGTTGAACAGGACGTTCATGATGTCGCCGTCCTTCATCACGTACTCCTTGCCTTCGGTGCGCACCCAGCCTTTCGCCTTCGCGCCGGTCCAGCCGCCCGCCTCGACCATCTTGTCCCAGTCGATCACTTCCGCGCGGATGAACCCACGCTCCAGGTCGCTGTGAATCTCGCCGGCCGCCTGCGGCGCCTTCGCGCCCTGACGGACCGTCCACGCGCGCACCTCCTTCTCGCCGCTCGTGATGAACGTGATCAGGCCCAGCGTTGCGTACCCGACGCGCACCAGCTTGTTCAGGCCGCTCTCCTCGATGCCAAGGTCCGCGAGGAACGCCGCCGCGTCCTCCTCGGGCATCTCCGCGAGTTCCCCTTCGATCTGCGCGCTGATCTTCACGACCTGCGCGCCCTCCGTCGCCGCGTGCGCGCGAATGGCCTGCACCAGGTCGTTGTCGTCGGTCAGGTCGTCCTCACCGACGTTCGCGACGTAGATCACCGGCTTGTTCGTGAGCAGCCCGAAGTCCTTCGGGATGGCCATCTCGCCCTGGTACTCGCGGGCAGGGCGGCCCTCACCGAGAATCGCGATGAGCTCCTCGGCGAGCTTCAGCAGTTCCGCGTCGTCCTTGTTGCCCTTCGCGCTCTTCTTGAGGCGGTCCGCTCGGCGCTCCACCGTCGCGAGGTCCGACAGGATCAGCTCCGTGTTGATCGTCTCGATGTCGCTCACCGGGTCGACCTTGCCGGCCACGTGCACGACGTTCGGGTCCTGGAACGCGCGCACCACGTGCGCGATGGCGTCCACCTCGCGGATGTTCGCGAGGAACTGGTTGCCGAGGCCTTCACCCTTGCTCGCGCCGCGCACCAGGCCCGCGATGTCCACGAACTCCACGTACGTCGGGATGATGGGCGGCACGCGCTCCCCCTTCGTGAACACGCGGCTTAGCGCTTCGAGGCGCTCGTCCGGGACGGTCACGCGCCCGGTGTTCGGTTCGATGGTCGCGAACGGGTAGTTCGCCGCGAGCGCGCCCGCGCGCGTGATGGCGTTAAAGAGCGTGGACTTCCCGACGTTCGGGAGGCCGACAATCCCAATCTGCAAGTTCCCCATGTGCCTTCTCCTTCCGCCCGAGCCGCAGCTCCAGAGCGCAACCTCCACAGTGTAACGGCTGCGCGCGCACCACGTCCCACCCACCCTTCCGGGGGTACGCGCCCCCCCGACCGAATCGGGTACCGTGAAGCATGAACCTCGCGGTACCCCCCGACCGCGCCGTGCCCGTGGACGCGCTCAAGCGCCGCGTGTACACGGTGGCGATCATCGCGGGCCTCATCGCCACCGCCTTGCCCGCCGTGCTGCAAGGCCCCGAGCGGCTCGCCACGCCCCCCGGCGGGTCCTCGCCCGCGTTCTCGCTCGCGGCGTGCGCCGCCCTGCTGCTGCTGGTGAACATCCACCGCGTGCCGCTGCGCCTGATTGAGCGGACCCTGCTGGTCATCGCGACGTCCGCGTTCGCCCTGCAGGTGCTGCACGCCGTGCGGCACGCCGCCCCGCCCGACGCCACGCTGCACTTCGCCGTCATCAGCCTCAGCGTCACGGCGTTCGTGACGCTCCGCGCCCGGCACGCGGCGCTGTACGCCGCCGCGCTGTACACCGCCGTGCTCGTGGCGCTCGCCGCGCACCCGCCCGGCAACCTCACGCTCCCCATGCAGACCGGCGGCATCCTCACGCTCGTCGCCACACTCGGCGTGTACAGCGAACGCCTCGCGCGCACCCGCGCCGAGGCGCGCACCCTGTGGGACCTCGCGCACACCGACCCGCTCACCGGCCTGCACAACCGCCGCGCCGTCTACCCGCACCTCGACGCGCACCTGACGGGCAGCGCCCCGTGCGCGCTGCTGCTCCTCGACCTCGACCACTTCAAACGCGTGAACGACGAGTACGGCCACCACACCGGCGACCTCGCGCTGCAGCACGTCGCGCGCGTCCTCGCGGACCACGTCCGCCCGCAGGACGTGGTGGCTCGCTGGGGCGGCGAGGAATTCCTGATCCTGCTGCCCGGCATGAACGCCGCAGACGCCGCGGACGCCGCGCACCGCCTGTGCCGCGCCGTCCGCGACGCCCGCGCCGACGACGTTCCCCCCCTGACCATCAGCATCGGCGTGGCCCTCGCCGCGCCCGGCGACACCCCCACCACCTGGACGTGCCGCGCCGACACCCACCTGTACCGCGCCAAACAGAACGGCCGCGACCGCGCCGAAGTGGAACGCCACCCGCACCTGCGCGTGTCCTGACCGGCCGCTCCGCTGCTTCCCGCACGGTTCCGCGCGGCCCCGCTCCATAGAATGCCCGTCATGACGACCCCCGCCGGGCGCACGCCCATCGTTCGCGCGCTCGTGACCGGCACCCCGCCGCACCGCACGCCCCAGACGGCCATCCGCGAGGCCGCCCGCACCCTGTTCCCCCGCATGAGCCAGCGGCAGCAGATGCTAGACGTGTTCACGAACGCGAACATCGACACGCGCTTCCTCGCGCGGCCCCTCGATTGGTACCTGGAGCCGCACGACTTCGCGGACAAGAACGCCGTGTACGTGCAGGAAACCCTCGCGCTCAGCGAGCGCCTCACCCTCGGCGCGCTGCAACAGGCGAACGTCGCCCCCGCCGACGTGGACGCCGTCGTGTTCGTCAGCAGCACCGGCATCAGCACGCCCAGCCTCGACGCGACCCTCATGAACCGCCTCGGCCTGAACCCGCACGCCGTGCGGCTTCCCCTGTGGGGCCTCGGGTGTGCCGGCGGCGCCGCCGGCCTCGCGCGCGCCGCCGACCTCGTCCGCGCCGGCTTCCAGCGCGTCCTGCTGCTCGCCGTGGAACTGTGTAGCCTCACGCTCGTCCGCAACGACGAGAGCAAAAGCAACTTCGTCGGCACCGGCCTGTTCGCGGACGGCGGCGCCGCGCTGCTGCTCACGCCAGACGACGGCGCGGGCGGCCTCGCGCGCCTGCACGGCGCGCGCAGCACTCTGATTCCCGACAGCGAGGACATCATGGGCTGGGACGTCGTCGGCGACGGCCTCAAGGTCCGCTTCAGCCGCGACATTCCCACGCTGGTGCGCCGCATGATGCGCGACAACGCCGACGAGGCCCTGCGCGCCGCCGGCTGGACGCGCGACGACGCGGCCGTGTTCGTCGTGCACCCCGGCGGCACCAAAGTCATCGCCGCGTACGAGGACGCCCTGAGCCTCCCGCCGGGCGCGCTCGACGCGAGCCGCGAGACGCTGCGCGGCTACGGCAACATGAGCAGCGCCACCGTCCTGTTCGTCCTGCAGGAAACGCTGCGGCGCGGCGCGCACGGCCGCGGCCTCCTGAGCGCCATGGGGCCCGGCTTCAGCGCCGAACACGTCCTGATCGAGTTGCCCTGAAGGGCGCGGCGGCGGGCCGTACACTGGGCGGCATGCGCGCCCGCACCCTCGCTCCCCTGCTCGTCGCCGCCCTCATCCTGCAGCGCCTCGCGGAACTGCGCGTCGCCCGCGCGAACGAAGCGTGGGCCCGCGCGAACGGCGCCGTCGAGCACGGCGCCGAGCACTACCCCCTGTTCTTCGTGCTACACCCCGCGTGGCTGCTCAGTCTCCTGCTCGAAGGGCGCCGCGCCCGCGGGCCCGTGCAGGTCCTTCCGCTGCTGCTCCTGCTGCTCGCGCAGCCCCTGCGGTACTGGGTGATCCGCACGCTCGGGCGCTTCTGGAACACCCGCATCCTGATCATTCCCGGCGGGCACCGCGTGACGAGCGGGCCATTCCGGTACCTGAAGCACCCGAACTACACCGTCGTCGCGCTCGAAATGGCCAGCGCGCCCCTCGCGGTGGGCGCGTGGCGCACCGCCCTCGCCTTCAGCGTCCTGAACGCCGCGCTGCTGCTGCTCGTGCGCCTGCCTGCCGAGGAGCGCGCCCTGCAGGCGTACCGCACCCCCTGAACCCGCGCCGGTAGAGCGCGCCCCGGGGTTACCGGCGCGCGCTCCTGCCGGGGTTACGCCTGCCCGTCCTGCGGGAAACGCCGTTCGAAAATCAACCCGGCGGGCGTCACCGCCAGCTGCTCCAACGCCACCACCGACACGCCCTGCAACGCCAGCCGGGCCCGCCCGCCCGCCGTGGTGACGTCCACCGCCGCCGCCACCCGCACCGACGTGAACCCCGCCCGGAACAGCGCCACCGCCAACGCGAACTCCTCGGCCGCGTCCGTCAGGTACGCGCTCGCCACGGTCACGCGCGCGTCCGCACGCACCCCCCGGATTTCCGGCAGGCGCCACTCCCCGCGCGCGTCCACTTCCGCCGCGAACGCCGGCACGCCCCAGCGCGCCGCGAGCGCCTGCGCGAACGCCCGCGCGTCCGGCAGCGCCACCACCACATCGTGCGCGCTCACGCGCGCCGCCACCTCGTCCGCCGCATCCGCCCACACAACGGCGGGCGCGGCGTACAGGGCGTCGAGCATCGCTTCGTCCGAAGGAAGCGCCTCGCCGAGCCACGCATGCAGGTCCATACGTCAGCTTACCCACAAACCCGCGCGTGCGGCGCACCACCATGATGGGTGGTAGACGCGTGTTACGGTGCGCGGGTATGCAGGTCGCCCGAACCGCGCACAGCGCCGCCGCCATCGCCCTGACCGTCACCGCCGGGCACTTCATGAACGACGCCTACGGCGCCCTGCTCACCCCCCTCGGGCCGGACCTGCAGGCGCAGTACGGCGTGACCATCGCGTCCGTCACGCTGCTCGCCAGCGTCTTCTCGCTGACCAGCAGCGTCCTCCAGCCGCTGCTCGGCATCATCGGCGAACGCTTCGACCGGCGCATCATGGCCGCCGCCGGACCCGCCCTCACCGGCCTCGGCCTCACCCTCGTCGGGTACGCGCCCGCCTTCGCGCTGCTGATCCTGCTCGTCGGCGCCGCCGGGTTCGGCAGCGGCTTCTTCCACCCTGCCGGCGCCGCGTACATCGCCCGCTACAGCCCCGTGCAGAAACGCGGGCTGTGGGCCAGCCTGTTCAGCGCGGGCGGCACGGCCGGCATGGCCCTCGGGCCGGTGTTCGCCAGCGTCGGTCTCGCGCACCTCCCGATCTTCGCGCCGCTCGGCCTCATCATCGCGGTGGCCACGTACATGATCGCGCCCAGCGACCCGCCCAGCAGCAAACGCCCCAGCGCCCGCGAGTACGCCGCGATCTTCCGCGGCCCGATGGTCACGCTGTGGGCCATGGCGGTCCTGCGGTCCCTCGCCAGCATGGGCTACAACGCCATGCTGCCGTTCATCCTGGTCGCGCGCGGCTTCGGGAAGCCCGAAGTCGCCATCACCCTCGCGATCTTCAGCGTCGCGTCCGCAGTGGGCGGCATCGTCGGCGGGCGCCTCAGCGACAAACGCGGCCGCACGCCCATCCTGCGCGGCGCGATCCTCGGCACCATCCCGCTGTTCGCGCTGCTGATCCTGTCCACGCCCGCGAACTGGTGGTTCTACCCGCTCACGTTCCTGGTGGGCGCCACCGTCAACGCCAGCATCCCGGTCGGCGTGGTCGCCGCGCAGGAGTACGCGCCGAACCACGTGGCCGTGGCGAGCAGCATCATGATGGGCTTCTCGTGGGGCTTCGCGGGCCTGCTGGTGTTCCTCGTGGGGCTCCTCGCGGACGCGACCACGCCCGTCACGGCCGCGCTCGCCAGCCTGAGCCTGCTGGTGCCCAGCGCGTACCTCGCGCACCGCCTGCCCGAACCGCCCAAGCAGCAGTTCCAGTAACCGGCCCTGCGCGGCCCGGCCCCTGGTCAGGCCGCGCAGACGCCGGAACCGCCCAGCGAACCACACCCCGAGCGGCCGGGCCGTCCTCCCTTCGGATGAGCGACTTTCGGCGGTTTGGGCGCCACGCGCGCCCGCCTAAGCTCCTGTCGAGTCCCGCGCGAACCCGCGCGGGCCGGAAAAGGAGTTCAACATGCGCACCGCCCTGACCCTCACCCTTGCCGCCCTGCTCGCCCTCCCTGCCGCCCACGCCCAGGCCACCGAATCCGCGCCGCGCCCCGTCACGGTCAGCGAAGTGAACGCGTTCCTCAGCGGCCTCGACACCCCCGAGCCCACCCGCCGCGCCCTCAACGGCGACGCCGCCGCGCTGCGCACCGAACTGCTCGCGCGAGGCTACACCTGGATGCGGGCCGACACCTACCGGCAACCCGGCGACACGCAGGTGTACTACCACGCCAAAAGCAACCGCACCGCGTACGTCATCCAGGCGGACGGCGTGATCCTCAAGGGCGCGTTCGGGCAGCCCAGCATCCTGTTCCGCTACGAGTAACCCCGCACCAGGACGCGGCGGCCCCACCCGAGGCCGCCGCGTCCACCTTCATGCGCTCACCGTGCTGGCGGGCGCGCGCAGACGACCCGTGACCGCCACGCCCAGCGCCGCCGCGCACGCGCACACCGCGAACAGCACCGCCACGCCCACATGCACGCCGAGCGCCGCGACGAACGCGCCGCCCAGCCCCGCGCCGATGGCGCTGCCCAGCACGTCCGCGGTCTGCAGCGTGCCGCTCACCTGCCCCTCCTGTCCGTCCGGCGCGTGCCGGAACACCACCAGCGTGTGCGCCTGGAACGCCAGGCCCATGCCGGCGCCCCCCAGCGCCCACGCGGCGCCCGCCACCCACGCGGGCGCCGTCAGCGTGAGCGCCAGCGCCGTCAGCGTAAGGCTCAGCAGCACCGCGCTCACCCCCACGCGCGCGACGAGCGCCCGGTGCACGCCCGCGGTCCGCTCATCGAACCGCGCCTGCAGCATCGAGCAGGCGCTCCACGACAACGCCGACCCCGTCAACGCCAGCCCGGCCGCCGTGGGCGTCAGCAGCTTCAGGCTCTGCAGCGCGAGCGGCACGAACGCCTCCGCGCCGAAAAACCCGAACGTCAGCAGGAACCGCGTGACGTACCCCGCGCTCAGCGGCGTCCGCGTCCGCAGCACCCCCGGCGGGAACAACGCCCGCAGCGCCGGCACCGCCAGGGCCACGCCCGGGAGCGCCAGCGCGAGCCGCGCAGCCCACGCGCCCGCCGTGAAGCCCGCCAGGGTCAACGTCACCCCCAGCGCCGCGAGCAGTGCCCAGCCGAGCCGCGCGCGGTCCAGTGGCGTGCCCGCCGCGCCCACCTGCCCCATCGGGCGGGCCGTCAGCAGCGCCACGAGCGCCGCGAGCGGCAGCAACCCGAGAAACACCGCCCGCCACGACACCTGCTCCGCCAGCACCGCGCCCACGAACGGCCCGATCAGGGCCGGCAGCACCCACGCGCTCGACAGCATCGCGAGCATGCGCGCCCGCAGCGCGTCCGGCAGCGCCCGGTTGATGGCGAGGTACGCCACGGCGACCACCCCACCCCCACCCAGGCCCTGCAGCGCGCGTCCCGCAATGAACGCCGGCATGTTCGGCGCGCACCCCGCCACCAGCAGTCCCAGGGCGAACAGCGTGAGCGCCGCGAGGAGCGGCGCCCTCGGGCCGTACCGGTCCCCCGCCCCGCCCAGCGCGAGCGTACCCAGCATGAACCCCATGAAGAACGCGCTGAACGACCACCCGTACAGGCGCAGCCCCTGCAGGTCCCGCGCGACGCTCGGCAGGACCGTCGCCACCGCCATGCTCTCGAACGCGATGAGCAACACCCCCAGCAGCAGCCCGCCCGTCAGGGCGCGGCGCTCCGGGCTGAACAGGCCGTCCGTGGCGGGAGCGGTCACGGGCCGAGCGCCTCGTCGGCCGCCTGCGCGAACGCCCCCTCGATCCCCTTGCCGCGCCACCCAGCGTCGAGCACCAGGGTGCGGGCCCACGCGCCGCCCCCATCACGCTCCGCGAGCAGGCAGCCGATCACGCGGCCGCCCGCCACGGCCACCCAGCAGGCCACGTCCGGCCCGAGCTGCCCGAGCCGGCCCGGCAGGGTCGCGTCCGGCGCGAGGCGATGCAGCGCCCCACTGACGGCGGCGCTGGGCGGGGCGGGCAGGCGACTCACGCGGACACGGGCAGGCAGAGCAGACACGCCGCCCAATGTATCGCCTGAACGTCAAGCGCAGGCGCGGGGGAGGCCAGCCCGGCACCCGCCCGCCCACCCATGGGCGGAGCGGAACAGCACGGCCTGAGCGGTCACGAGCCCACACGGCCCTGGCCTCCACAACGAAACGGTCGACCGGCGCCCTGCGCGCGGCGGAACCCATGGACGCCGCGGTGGCGCCGTTGTTCAGTTCAGGGCCTGGAGCTCCTCTTCCAGCGCCTCAAACAGGGCTGACTTGGCTCGCTGACCAGCGCAGCGATGAACGCGCCGCCCGCCTGACGCGCCTGGTCTTTCGGCGTGTTCGCCCCGGCCTTCCTGACGCGGCGGTACTCCTGCGAAACCACCTCGCGGAGGATGGTTCTCTCCGCGAACAACGGCCTGGGGCTCGGGCGCCGAGGCGGATTGGAGATCGCCCGCCCAGGCGGCCCTTCAGGCGGAGACCCCAGGGTGCGCTGACGGGAAGACAGCCAGCTGGACGCCTGAAAAGCGAGCAAGGAAAGCGCCAGCACCGAGATGGACGGCGCCCCGCTCCCCAGATCCACCAGGAGGAACACCGCACCCGCGAACAGCAGAATCATCCAGAAGGACATCAGGCGCGCATCCTGGAAGGGGAGGCTGAGCTGCCCCCGAGCGTTCACGCCGTCACGCTGACGCCAGACGCCCATCATTCGGCTCAGGAACACGCTGAAGGCCAGCAGCCCGAGGAAGATCAAGGCGTGAACCGGGCCGATGGCAGTCGTGTGCGGCTCCATCCCCAGAAGCCTAAGGCGCCGCCGGAGTCCCGAGAGGTGCCCTTCAAGAACGCCTGAGGCCAGCGTCTTCGTTGGCCGCCCTGTCTGCGGGAGCGGAGCATGCTGCGCGCGGTCACCGCCGGCCAGATGACGCCGCGGTGTTCGGAGCCGACGGTGGAGCGTTCGTCCCGAAGTCGGACGGCTCCGGGAACTGCCCGAAGGGCGCTGAACGGCCTGGCGTCACCGGGGATTCACCGCACGCCTGCGGCGCTGTGCCGCTGTCTCGCCCGGCACCTTCATGGTGCCCATCAACCGGCGCTCTACAATGCGCTCCGTGAAGTCGCGTGGGGTGAGTGAATCTTGAGGGTGCTGCTGGGCACGTTGACGGTGATCCTGGCAGTGCTGGCGTTCGGGTGTGCGGCATTGTCCCTCGGCGCGTTCGCGGGCCTGAACCCGGCGTCGCCGAGCGCGTTGCGGCTGCTCAGTGCCGTCGAGGGCACGCTCGCCTCGGGGGCGCACCTGCCGCTCGAGGCGTTCTGGCGGGGCGCCGCCGAGGTCGTGCTGGCGGGCGTCTGCATGTGGATGGCGGCGTACATCAAGCCGCGCTGACACGACGCGCAACGTGCATTTCTCACACAGGGCGCGTGTTAGGATGATTTGGTTTGCCCCCCTGGGGGGACATTGAGTGGGGAGTGGCGACGTTGAGGCTATCGGAAGACATCGGAATTGACCTGGGAACGGCAACGTTCCTGATCTACAGCAAGACGCGCGGCCTGGTGCTCCAGGAGCCGTCCGTGATCGCCATGACCCGCGACAGCAAGGAAGTCATGGCGGTCGGTGAGGAAGCGTACCGGATGCTGGGCCGCACGCCCGGCAACATTGTCGCGGTGCGACCCATCAAGGACGGCGTCATCGCGGACGACGCCCTCACCGAGAAGATGATCACCATGTTCCTGCGCAAGGTGCAGGGCGGCGCCGGGCGCCTGTTCGGCTTCAAACCGCAACTGATGGTGGGCGTCCCCAGCAACGTCACCGACGTCGAGAAACGCGCGGTGCTGCGCGCCGCCCTGAACGCGAACGCCAAGCGCGCGTTCCTGATCGAGGAGCCGCTCGCGGCGGCCATCGGCGCGGGCCTGAAAATCGCCGAACCGGTTGGCAGCATGATCGTCGACATCGGCGGCGGCAGCACGGACGTCGCGGTGATCTCACTGGGCGGCATCGTCGTGAGCGAGTCGCTGCGCGTCGCCGGGAACGAGTTCGACGAGAGCATCATCCGGTACGTGCGCCGCAAGCACAACGTCATGATCGGGGAGCGCACCGCCGAGGAAATCAAGGTGAAGATCGGCGCGGCCATGATCCTCACCGAAGCGGACAACCTCAGCGCGGAAGTGCGTGGCCGCGACCTCGTGAACGGCCTGCCGAAAACCATCACGCTGCAGACGCAGGAGATCGTGGACGCCCTCGCCGAGCCGCTGTCCAAGATCGTGGAGGGCGTCAAGCGCGTGCTGGAAGCCACGCCGCCGGAACTCGTGAGCGACATCATGGACCGCGGCGTCGTCATGACCGGCGGCGGCAGCCTGCTGCGCAACTTCGACGAGACGCTCCGCCAGGCGACCGGCATTCCCGTCGCCGTCGCGGAGAACGCCACGGAAGCGGTGGCCATCGGCACCGGCATGGCGCTCGAAATGATTCACGTGCTGCGCCACCACCTGATCAGCAGCGACAACTACCTGCGCCGCTGAGCGCAGCGAACGCGCGCAGGCCGGGTGCTCACGCCCGGCCTGCGTCACACCGGAGGCCCCCCATGAGCGGAACCCTGAACATCCAAGACGTCCTGAAGATCCTCCCGCACCGCCCCCCGTTCCTGCTGGTGGACCGCGTGCTCAGCAGCGGCGGCGGCGAGGCGCACGCCATCAAGAACGTCACCATGAACGAGCCGTTCTTCGTCGGGCACTTCCCCGGCGAGCCCGTGATGCCCGGCGTGCTGATCATCGAGGCGCTCGCGCAGGCCAGCATGTTCACCCTGCACGAGCAGCTGGAACCCGGCACGGTCGGGTACCTCGCCGGCATTGAGGGCGCGCGCTTCAAACGCAAGGTCGTGCCCGGCGACACGCTGCACCTGCACGCGAAACTGGAGTTCCTGCGCCGCGGCCTCGGCAAGGCGACCGTGCGCGCCGAAGTGGACGGCGAGGTCGCCGCGGAAGCGCAGATCCTGTTCGCCGTCGCGAAAGGCTGAGCGGCTTGATCCTCACCCGGTACGTCACGCGTGAACTGCTGCCGCCCCTGCTGGCTGGTACCGCCCTGTTCACGGCCATCCTGAGCTTCGGGTACTTCTTCGTGAGCAGCCAGTGGTTGAAGAACGTCCCGCCCGGCCTGATCCTGCAGTGGATCGGCGCGCAGGTGCCGGACACGCTCGTGAAGGTCCTGCCGATGGGCGTCGTCCTGATGGTCGTCGTGGCGTTCGGGCGCCTCGCCACCGAACGGGAACTGATCGCCGTGCAGTCCGGCGGCATCAGCCTGGGCCGCGTCGCACGTCCCGCCACCGTCATCGCCGCGCTCGTTGCGGTGCTCGCCGTGTGGCTGAGCCTGTGGGTCGCGCCGCGCCTGAACGTCGAGGCGCGCGGCCTGTACTGGGATACCCTCACCGGCGGCGGCCTCACCACCCTGAGCGGACGCACCACCGACCTCGGCGGCGGCCTCACCCTGTACCTCGGCGGGTACGACAGCGCCACGCGCCGCATGACCGGCGTGCGCGTGCAGCAGTGGGACAAGGACAACGCCGAACTGGGCACGCTCGTGTTCGCGCGCGACGGCACCTTCGAGAACAACCAGCTGCAACTGCGCGATTACGCCGTGTACCGCGTGAACTTCGCCGCCGTCCGCGACCTCGAAGCGGTCAGCGACGACCCCAGCAAACTGCGTAGCGCCATCGGGGACGTCTTCACCGCCGTGAACACCCCCCCCAACAAGGACGCCACCCTGACGCTCGACACCGGCCTGTCCCGCAAGGAGACGCTCGCGCGGTACGCGGAC
This sequence comes from Deinococcus maricopensis DSM 21211, assembly GCF_000186385.1. NCBI lineage: Bacteria > Thermotogati > Deinococcota > Deinococci > Deinococcales > Deinococcaceae > Deinococcus > Deinococcus maricopensis. Next base: position 3,059,482 of record NC_014958.1, on the reverse strand, counting down.
GCCATCGGCGCGGACAGCGAAGGCTGGCCGCAGCTCATCACGAAACTCACCGCGCCGGGTGTGAAGGCCGCCGACCGGCAGGCCGCGCGCGTGGACCTGAACCGCAAGCTCGCGCTGCCCATCGGGAACCTCGTGCTGGTCCTCGCCGCGCTCCCGTTCGCGCTGCGGTACGGACGCACGCTCGGCACCAGCCTCGGCATCGCCCTGCTGATCGCCGTCGCGTACTACCTGCTGTTCTTCGTGGGCATCGCCGTCGCCAACATGCTCCCGGCCCTGCCGGAACTCGGCGTGTGGCTCGCGAACCTCGTGTTCGCCGCGCTCGGCCTCACGCTGCTGCGCCGCGCATGACGTACGCCGACCTGCCGGAACTCCGCACGCTCATGCTCGGCGCGAGCTTCGGCGGCGGGCACCACCAGGCGAACCGCGCCATCGCCGACGCGATGCGCGCCCTCGACCCGCGCGTCCACCCGGAAAGCGGCGACTTCATCGCGTACATGCGCCCGCACGAGCGCCTGATCACGCTTGGACTCTACAGCTACTGGCTCAAGCACAGCCCCGAAACGTACCGCCGGTTCTACAACTGGACCGACAGCGAACGCGAACCGAAAGCCATCACGAACACCTTCCACTGGCTGGGCCTCGGCGGCATGAAACGCGACCTCGCGCGCATCGAACCGCACCTCGTGGTGTGCAGCTTCCCGACCACCGCTGCGCTTAGCGACACCGCACGGCGCCGCACCGGACGCACGTACCTGAACGCCCTGATCGTCACCGACTACCGCGCGCACCACCACTGGGCGCGCACCGAAGCGGACCTGCTGCTCGTCGCCCGCGACAGCGGCAAGGCCGAACTCATGCACTGGGGCGTCCCCGAGGAGCGCATCTTCGTCACGGGCATTCCGATCCTGCCGCGCTTCGGGGCGCTGTACGGCCACGACCCGCGCGCCCTGCGCGCCCAGTTCGGCCTGCACCCGGACCAGCCGCTGATCCTGGTGAGCGGCGGCGCGACCGGCACGTACCGCGCGTTTCAGACGCTCGCGCGCGTGTTCGGGAACCTCGGCACGCGCGTGCAGGCCCTAATTCTCGCCAGCAACGACCGGCCCGGCGTGGAACGCATCGGCGGCGCCACCATCCACCACCTGCCGTACACCCCGAACTTCCCGGAGTTGCTCGCCGCGTCCGACATCGTTGTCGGCAAGGCGGGCGGCCTGACGGTCGCGGAAACCCTCGCGCTCGGCAAGCCCACCGTCGTGTTCGAGCCGATTCCCGGCCAGGAGGAACACAACGCGCGCCTGCTGGAGCAGCACGGCGCGGGCGTGTGGGCGCGCAGCGAAACGCAGCTGCACGCGGCCCTGTCCACGCTCGTGCACGACCCGGCCGCGCGGGCGCACATGGGCCACTGCGCGCGCCGCATCGCGCAGCCTGACGCCGCGCAGGCCGCCGCGCGCGTCCTGCTCGACGGCCTGAAACGTCACCTTGGCTGAATGCCCCACGAGGTCAGTTCGGCCAGCCCCACCCCTGCAGCACCCGCGCGCCGTCCGCCAGCGCACCGGCCGCGCGCCCCCAAGGATGCGCGCGGCCGCGACCTGCACGTGGTCCAGTGCGCGCTCCACGGGTCCGCCTTGCAGGGCTCGCCGTTTCACACCTGCGCGCGCTCGGCGCGCACGGGCAAAGGCAGCAGGTCGCGCAGGGCCGAGACGGTATCTTGGAGGGGTTCGCGCATGCCCTGAGGGTACGCGCCCGGAGGTCCCGCCTTGCTCAGACGCTCCCCCAAACTCGCCGCCGCGCTGCTGGCGTACATCGGCCTGCCGTACCTGCTGGTGCAGTGGCTCAACCTCGGCGTGGTCCGTCATGGCAGCGCCGCGCGCCGCACGGCTGCCCTCACCTTCGATGACGGGCCCGACCCCGCCACCACCCCGCAGGTGCTCGACGCGCTCCGGGACGCCGGCGCGCACGCCACGTTCTTCGTGCTGGACGGGTGCGCCGAAGCGCACCCGGACCTGATCGAGCGCATGCAGGCTGAAGGGCACGAGGTGGCCGTCCACGGTGGACGCCACCGGCACGCGTGGCTGCGCACGCCCTGGAACATGATGCTCGACCCGGCCCGCGCCGCCGCGCGCATCGCCCGCGTCACCGGCAGCGCGCCCGTGCATTACCGCCCGCCGCACGGCGCGTACACGCTCGCCACCGTCATCGGCATGCGCCGCGCCGGCCTGCGGGGCGCGCACTGGACCGTCACGGCCTACGACTGGGATGACCGTACCACCCCCGAAGACGTGCAGCGCCGCGTCCTGCGCCGCATCGACCACGGCGGCGTCATCGTCCTGCACGACGCCGGTCCGGGCGCGCGCACGACCGTGCCGGCCTTGCCGGGCCTGCTGGCCGCGCTGCGCGAACGTGGGTACACCCTCATGGCCCTGCGGGACCTGCCGGGCGCGCGCGTGCTGCGCGGCCCCGATCTGCTGCGCCGCGCCGCGCGCGCCCTGGACCGCGCGTACGACCGCGTGAGCGGCGCGCGCCCCATCACCGGGCACCGCGACAGCTTCCTGCGCGTTGGCGTGAGCTCCTTCCCTCTGCCGGACGTGACCCTCCCGGACGGCACGCGCGTGCCGTCCGGCTCACCGCAGCTCGAGTTCCATGTGCACAACGCCCGCCTCGTGGACGCCGGCCTGCGCCGCGCCGGCACCCAGACGCGCGAGGCCCTGCGGGAGCTTGCGCGCGCCCTCGAAGTGAACCCCACCTGGGCGCGCGCGGACGCGCTGTACTGCCTGAGCGCCCTGCACCCGGTCCTGCGCGGCGTCGGCTTCGAGACGGTGGACGTGCCGCAGGGCATGGAGCGCCGCCTCGGCGCGTGGGCGCGCGTGCTGCGCGGCGCGTACGGCACGACGCGCGCGAAAGCGCCCCAGCCGAAACTCAGCGTCATCAGCCTCGACGAAGTCCGCCGCCGCTACGGCGCCGAGGTGAACGCGTGAACTACGACGACCTCGCCGACCTGTACGACCACCAGTACGACCTGTACCGCGACGACCTGCACCATTACGCCCGCCTGGCGGACGCCAGCGGCGGCCCGGTGCTGGAGCTGGGCGCGGGCACCGGCCGCGTGAGCGTGTACCTCGCGCGGCGCGGCGTGAACGTCACCGGCCTGGAACCCAGCGACGCCATGCGGCGGCGCGCGCAGGAACGGGCGCAGCGCTCCCGCGTGGACGTGACGCTCGTGCCCGGCGACATGCGCGACTTCGACCTGGGCGCGCGGTTCCCGCTGGTCATCGCCCCCTTCAACGCCCTGATGCACCTGTACAGCGTCCAGGAGCAGGCGGATGCCCTGAACGCCATCGCCCGCCACGTGCAGCCGGGCGGGACGTTCGCGTTCGACCTGTATACGCCGCACTTCGGCCCGCAGGGCGTCGTGCGGCACGAAGGGGAGACCTTCACGGTCGGGGACGCGCGGACGGACGTGCTGGTGTACCAGCAGGTGCATGAGGCGCAGCAGCACGTGACCACGCAGTACTTCGTGGACACGACCGGCGCGGACGGCGTGGTGCGCCGCACGCACCGCACGCTCACGCAGCGGTACTACACGCGGTACGAGGTGGAGTGGATGCTGCGCGCCACCGGCTTCACGCAGATTCGCGTGGCCGGCAGCTTCGAGGGCGGACCGTTCACGAACGACAGCCGCGTGATGGTCGTCACCGCCAAAGGGCCCGCCTGAGCGTCACGCCCTCGGGGCTCGGGCGGCACCCCGAGGCCCTTCAGCGGGGCGCGGCGGTCAGAGGGAACGTCACGGTGAATTCCGCGCCGCCATCTGGGTGGTTGCGCGCGTCGAGCGTACCGCCCTGCGCCTGCGCGAGCGCGCGCGCGATGGCGAGGCCCAGGCCGCTGCCGGCGTGGCCGTCCGCGCTGCGCGTCCGGCTGGCGTCCGCACGGTAGAAGCGCTCGAACGCCCGCGCGAGGTCCTCCTCCCGGAAGCCCGGACCGTGGTCGCGCACGTGCAGGTGCGCGCGCAGGTCGAGTGCGCGCACGCGCAGGTCCACCCGGCCGGGCGCGGCGTACCGCGCGGCATTGTCGAGGAGGTTATGCAGGATCTGCCGCAGGCGATCCGGGTCCGCGCGGACGAACGCGGGCGCGGGCGCGTCCACGTGCAGGTCCAGGCCCGCCGCGTGCGCCCGCGCGCTGTACGCCGCGGCGACGTCTGTCGTCAGCGCGGCGGCGTCGAGCGGCGCCACCTGCAGACTGAGCGCGCCGCCTTCCGCGAGCGTCAGCGTGCGCAGGTCCGTGACGAGCCGGGCGAGGTGCAGCACCTCCCCGTGCAGGCGCGCGAGGCCCGCCGCGTCCGTGGGCGTCACGCCGTCCTGCATCGCCTCGATGTCCGCGCGGAGCACCGCGAGCGGCGTGCGCAGGTCGTGCGCGATGTCCGCGACGAGCGCGCGGCGCCACGCCTCCTGCCGCGCCAGCCCCGCGGTCAGGTGGTTGAACGCGACCGTCACGTCCCGCAACTCATCCCGGGCGAACGGCACGGGGAGCGTCACGTCCCGTTCACCCGCCTCCACGCGCGCCGCCGCGTCGCCCAGGCGCTGCAGGGGCCGCGTGAGGGACCGCGTGACGCCGCGCGCCGCGAGGGACGCGAGCACCGCGCACAGCACGGCGGCGACGGCCGCGCTGCGCGTCACCTCACGGCGCGCGGCGCGAACGACCCCCTGATCCAGCCGCATCATTGACGTGCCGTGCGCGTGGCCGCTCACGCTGCCCGTCAGCGGCGCGGTGCTGGCGCTCGCCTCGGTGCGTTCCAGCACGCGCAGGGTCGTGTTCACGGTCAGGAAGGACGTGAGCATCACCGCCACGAACGCCACGAACGCGAATTGCCGCGTGAGGCGCGCGCGCAACCCCCGGCGCCGGTGCCGGGGCAGGTCGTCACCCCAGCGGGCGCGCGCGGCCCTCAGCGCGGCGCGGCGCCGCGCGCGGCGCTCACTCATGCGCGTCCCGCAGGCGGTAGCCGACGCTGCGGACCGTTTCGAGCGCCGCGCCGCACGCGCCGAGTTTGCGGCGCACGTTTTTGATGTGCGCGTCCACGGTGCGTTCGTCCGTGCCGCGCTCCCACGCGCCGAGCGCGGCGAGCAGCTCTGCGCGCGTCCGCACCACGCCGGGCGGCTGCGCGAGCGCCGCGAGCAGGCGCAGCTCCGCGGCCGTCACGTCGAGGCGCACGCCGTCGCAGTGCGCCTCGAACGCCGCGAGGTCCAGCGTGAGTGGTCCGGCGCGCAGCACGGTCGGCGTGGCCGGCGCGCCGCCCGCGCGGCGCAGCACCGCTCGAACCCGCGCGACCACCTCACGCGGACTGTACGGCTTCACGACGTAATCGTCCGCCCCGAGGCCCAAGCCGACCAGGCGGTCCACCTCCTCGTCGAGGGCGGTGAGCATGATGATGGGCGTGTCGCCCGCCGCGCGCACCTGGCGGGCGACGTCCAGGCCGCTCACTTCCGGCAGCATCAGGTCCAGCAGGATCAGGTCCGGCCGCGCCGCCCGCCAGAGCTCCAGCGCGGCGCGGCCGTTCGTGGCCCGCTCGGTGCGGTACCCGTCGCGGCGCAGGTACGCTTCGAGCGTGTCCGCGAGGCGGACCTCGTCCTCGACAATCAGGACCGTGTGCGTCATGCGTTCATGATGCGGCCTGCGGGCGCTCAGGCGCGGTCCGTGTCGACGTCCGCAGGCCGCTCGGGCTCCTCCTGCCGCAGGGTGTCCCGGATGGTCGCGTACTCGCTCGCGCTGATCTCCCCGCGCGCCAGGCGCTCCCGAGCGATGTTCAGCGCGTGCTCCCCGAACAGCGCACCCGGCATGTGGCGCGCCGCGCGGCGCCACGGCGCGCCACGGTCCCGGCCCGGCCCGCCCCCGCCCATCCACGCGCGGCGACGGGCACGCGCGATCACGACCACGGCAATCACGGCGAACACCACCCAGAAGCCCCCACCGCCGTGATGGCCCCAGCCGGGACCGGTGGGCCCACCATACCCGTACGGGGCGGGCGCCGCAGCGTAGGGCGTATACACGGGCGTGGCGGCATCCGCGGGGTTGTTGATGATGACGTCCATACAGTTCCTCCTGGTCGGCCCGCACGGTGTCGGGCACGCCCTGAAGGTAGGCCCGCACGCGTGAAGCGCGCGGGGAGCGTCTGTGAACGCCGTGTGAACGTCAACGTAGGCGCTTGAAGGTCCTGCGGGCCGTTTTGCGCGCGTGCCGCAGGTCATGGTCTGGGCGCACGCCGTCCGCGATCAGGTGCATCCACTGGCTCAGGTAGTACCCGGCCAGCAGCGGCAGCAGGCCCTTCCAGTCCAGCGACGACGGCAGGCCCGGCAGGCGCAGGTCCGGCACCAGGAACGCCACGAGGCCCACCACCAGCGCCACGATGACCCCGAGGTACGCGAGGCGCGTGAGCGGCCCGATCAGCCACGTGTGACTCAGGCCGCGGTGACTGAACAGCATCCCGTACGGCACCCACAAGAACCCCAGGATGCCCCAGTACCGCTTGCTGTTCACGCGCCCTTCGGCGAGGTCCAGGTCCGGAGAGAGCAGGAACGTTCCGGCGGCGTACCCGGCGGTGAATGCGAGGCCCTGCACGGGCGTCACGTGCACGTACCCGGCATGCTGGGCGAGCGCCGTGGCGGCGAACAGGGCGGCGTAGGCGGCAGTGTTGATGAGGTTATGGACGTTTCCGCTCGGCACGCTCCATTCTGGCAGCGTTCCCGCTCGGGCCCGTGACGCAGCACACGCCCGAGCGCCCGCGCGCGTTCATCCCCCTCACAGATTCTCCATGCGAATACGGCATGCTGAGAGCACATGAAACGCGCTTTGTTGTCCCTCGGCCTGGGATTGTCACTGGCCGCGTGCGGCGCGCCTGGCAGCACGCCCGGCGCCGCCCTCCAGAACGAAACTCTCAATCTCGGCACGCGCAGCAGCGTGGACTTCCTGCGCCTGAACCGCGGCACCTGGAACGTCGAGGACGCCCCCGCGTGGCTGCACTTCACGCCCACGAGCGGCACCGGCTACGTACAGTTCAAACTCGACGTGGACCGCGCCGCCATGACGCCCACCCTCGCGAACCAGCCGAACCTCACCGGCAGCTTCGACGTGCACTGGCAGAACGGCACGCAGGAAGGCACCGTCACCGTCAAGGTCAACGCGGACCTCCTGAAAGTCACTGGCCGCGCCACCGACCAGACGAGCGCCCCCCTGAACGTCACTGCCCCTGACGCGCGCGTCACCCGGACCGTCAACGCCGGCCAGCCAGCCAGCGCGCGCGGCATCATCGTGAAGTACCGGACCAGCGCCCTCGCCGCGCAGGCCATCCAGGCGGCCGGCCGGAACGCCAGCGGCGCCGGCCGCCTCGCCGTCCTGCGCGTGAGCGACGTGAACGCCACCCTCAAGGCCCTGCGCGCCGACCCCAACGTCGAGTACGCCGTCCCGAACGCCGTCCTGCACGCCCTCAATGTCGCGCAGCCCGTCATCCCCACCGACCAGTACGCGCCGCTGCAATGGGCGTACCGCGCGGTCGGTTACGGCGCCGTCTGGCGCGACATGGACACCACGCCGTACAGCCATGACGTCACCGTCGCCGTCCTCGACAGCGGCACGCACTTCAACCACCCGGACCTCGTGGGCCGCCAGTACGGCCCCGGCGAAGGCGCCCTCGACGTCCTCAACTACACCACCGACAAGGACGGCAACGTCACCTACGACAACGGCGACGGCGACGGCCCCGACACCGACCCTACCGACGCCGGCGACACCAACCGCACCAGCGGCAGCCACGGCACGCACGTCACCGGCATCATTGCCGCACGCTGGGGCACCTTCCAGAAACCTTGCGCCACCTGCAGCGACAGCGGCGTCGCCGGCGCCACCGGCACCGCCCCCGTGAAGGTCCTCCCCGTGCGCGTCCTCGACTCCCGCGGCGACGGCACCGAAGCGGACGTCGCCCTCGGCATCCGCTACGCCGCCGGTGAAAGCGTCACCCTGAACGGCCAGACGTACACCAACCCGCACCCCGCGCAGGTCATCAACCTGTCGCTCGGCGGGCCCATCAGCGCCGAAAACGCCCGCCCCATGTGCGAGGCCGTCAGCGCCGCCGCCGCGCGCGGCGTACTCGTGTTCGCCGCCAGCGGCAATGACGGCAACACCAGCGCCTACTACCCCGCCGCCTGCGACGGCGCCATCGCCGTCGCCAGCGTCACCCTCACGGCCGGCAACGTCCTCGAACGCGCCTCGTACAGCAACGCCTACCCGCAGGTGCAGCTCAGCGCCCCCGGCGGCACCGACCCCATCCTCAACCCCACCACCTACAACGGCGGCACCCTGAACGGCCAGCCGTTCATCGACAGCGTCTTCAGCACCTCCTGGAACTACCGCGATAATCTCCCCTCCTACGAGGCCGAGTCTGGCACCAGCCAGGCCACGCCGCAGGTCAGCGCCCTCGCCGCCCTGCTGCTCAGCAAAGGCGTCACCACCGGCCGCGACGACACCCTCGCGCGCCTGAAGAGCACCGCCACCGACCTCGGCCCCAAAGGCCACGACGATCAGTACGGGTACGGCGTCATCAACGCCGCCGCCGCGCTCGGCGCGCCCATCGTCAGCAACACCTTCGGGGTGCGCTTCACCCGCGCGGACGGCCACGCCTACACCCCCGTTCTCGACGACGCCGGGCGCTTCACCGCCTACCTGCCCGAAGGGACGTACCGCGCGCTCGTCGGCCACGACCGCAACGGCAACCGCATCATCGGAGAGGTGGACGAAGGCCCTACCGTCGAAACGGAATTCACCCTCGACCCCAACGCGGGCACCCGCGACCTCGGCGAACTCCTGCTCAAGTAAATTCCTCCCCGGCGCGGGCGGGCTCACAAGGGCCCGCCCGTTATTCCTCATGAAGGTCGCTGCTCAGGTGCCACTCGTTCCCTCAGGTGCGCGTCAGCCTCATGCGCTACAAGTGTGCTATGAAGCGCGCGCTGCCCCTGCTGGCCCTGACCGCCCTGCTCGCCGCCTGTGACAACGGCGGCGGAGTCCCCACGCCCGGGCCCGGCCCCGCGCCCACGTACACCGTCAGCGGTGAGGTCATCGCGCCCGGCGGCGTGGCCCTCACGACCCTGGGGCTCGCGAGCAGCGCCAACTGGGACGCGCCGCACGTCCCCGGTCAGGTGCTCGTCACGACGGGCAGCACGCTGGGTGCCCAGTCGTTGACCGTCCTGAGTGGTGTGCGGACACAACGCCTCGACGACACCCTCACGCTCGCCTTCACGCCCGGCGGCGAAACCGACCCGGCCTTCGCCGCGCGCCTCACCGCCGCTGGCCTCCAGACCCAGCCGAACTACCTCTACCACGCCCTCGCGGTCCCCAACGACCCGGGGTACCCGGACGATCAGCCGTACCTGCTGCGCATCAACGCGCAGAACGCCTGGGACGCCTTCGACGCGAAGGGGCAGGCCCCCACCGGGCCGATCGTGGCCGTTCTGGACACCGGCGTTGACGCCACCCACCCGGACCTCACAGGACGCCTCCTGCCCGGACGGGACTTCTGTGGGAGCAACGACCTCAGCAACTGCACCATCGACAACACCCCCGAAGACACGGGCGGTCACGGCACCGCCAGCGTCGGCCTGATCGGCGCGGCCACCAACAACGCGCGCGGCATGGCAGGCCTCACCTGGACAGGACGCAACATCCTTCCGGTCAAGGTGTTCGGCGGCGCGGACGCCTCCACAGTCACCGTTCGGCAGGGGATTGAGTACGCGGTGCAGCAGGGCGCAAAAGTCATCAACATGAGCCTGGGTGGCCCTGGGGCGAGTGACCCAGACCCCCTGATGCACCAGGCCATTCAGGCGGCAGTGGCGGCGAACGTCACGGTGGTCGCGTCTGCCGGAAATACGCCTGGTGACGGCGTGTACTACCCCGCTGCGTATCCTGAGGTCATCGCGGTCGGTGCTGCTGCACGGAACGGCACCCTCTCCTGCTTCAGTGCGCGGCCGACCGCCACCCGGCCACGCCAGCTGGACCTGATTGCGCCCGGCGGGAACAGCACCGTCGGCACGTGCCAGGGCGAGTCGGATGACCTGATCGTGTCGCTCACCACCGGCGGCGGCTACGCCTACTGGGCGGGCACCAGCGAGTCCGCACCGCTGGTCAGCGGCGTTGCGGCGCTGATGCGCGGCATCAACCCGAACCTCACCGCCACCCAGACCCGGCAGCTCCTGAAAAGCACCGCGACCACCGTATCGGGCGGCGCGCTCCTGAACGCAGGCGCCGCTGTCCGTGCGGCTGCGACGGCAACCCCTGCGCCGGACCCCGTCCCCAACACGTACGACGTCACGGTGCAGGCCTTCAGCGGCAGCACGGTCGTGAACACCTTCAAGGGGCAATTGAAGTCCGGCGACAAGCGCCTGCCATACACCCTGAACCTGCCGGCTGGCACGTACACGCTGCGCGCGACCATCACGGGCGCGGGGAAGACGTACCGCGGGGAAGCGAACGTGCAGCTGAACGCGAACAAACAGGTGAACATCCAGACGCAGTGATGCGCGGCGGGGGAGACGGGCGGCGCCGGGCGCCGCCCGCTTCTTTTGGTGGATGCGCCCGCGCGCGGCGTGGCGCACACTGCGGGTATGCGCGGGGAACCAGGACGCGCTCACGTGCGTACTCCCTGGTAAGCCCTTTTCTTCCTCGCCTGTCAAGGAGACCCTCAGATGACGAACGATCCCGAACGCGATTTCACCCCGGAACCCCAGGCGCACGAGCCGAACCGTGTGCATCTCGGCAAGGCCCCGGCGGACACCTGGGCGGACGCTGCCGCGCGTGCCAGCCGCAGCGCCGGCGCGCCGGGTACGCCCCCGCCGGGCGTGACCTGGGCGAACGTGCAGCCTGGTGAGCCCACGCATGACCCGGTGGTTGTGAATGACGTGGCGAACAAGCGGGTCATTGCGGGCGTGCTGGGCATCATCCTGGGCAGCTTCGGCGTGCACAAGTTCTTTATCGGCGCGAACACCGCGGGCCTGATCATGCTGCTCGTGAACCTCGGTGGGTGGTTCGTGACGTTCTTCCTGTCGCTGCTCACGCTGGGGTTCGGGGCGATTCTGCTGGTGCCGCTGATGGGGCTGGTGTCCACGGCCATTGCGGTGATCGGTCTGGTGGAGGGCGTGCTGTACCTCACGAAGTCCGATGCGGACTTCCAGCGGGAGTACCTGGTCGGCAAGAAGCCGTGGTTCTGAGTGGCGCTGCGTTGAGGTTTGTTTAACGCGGGCGCGCGGGGCGGGCCGTATGCTCAGCGGCATGCCTCCATTCCTGCTCACGCCTGCGGCGCGTGCGTGCATTCGCGCGCTCGGGGGGCGACTGCGTGTCCATGCGGAACTCCGGTCGGAACGCACGTCGGATGAACTGCACCTCGCGTGCGCGCCCGTCACGGCTCAGCCGGGGGACGCGTCGTACACGTTCGGGAGTGTCACGGTGCATGCCAGTCCGGCGGCGCTGATTGCCCTGGCGGGCGCGCGCCTGCATTACGCGGCGCGCGCCCGCCCCGCGCACTTTCAGGTGCAGGCGGGCGGGGCGGGCACGGCGTCCTGACAGAAACCGTGAAGGCGCCTGCGGGCGCGCGCCGTCCATCATGGGCGCATGCCTGACCCCAAGGATCCCGCGCGGGACGCGCGCTCGCCCGCCACTGGCACCGTGCTCAGTCAGGCGATCGGGCGGACGCGGTTCATCGTGCTTCTCGCGGTGGTGTCGGTGCTGCTGGTGGCCCTGAGTCTGTTCCTGCAGGGCACGTTGCAAGCGGCGTACACCATCTACGAGACGTGGTCGGACGTGCTGCGTGGGGACCTGGGTGGGCAGGCGGTGGCGGTGCAGTCGCTGGAGATCGTGAGCATCATGCTCAAGGCCGTGGTGTTCTACCTGATTGGCGTGGGGCTGTACAGCCTGTTTATCGCGCCGCTGAACCTCACGTCGGCGCTGGGCGTGGAGAGCCTGAGCGACCTGGAGCACAAGGTCGTGAGCGTCGTGATCGTGATTCTGGGCGTGACGTTCCTGGAGCATTTCGTGACGTGGGAGAAGCCGCTCGACACGCTGATGTTCGGGGGAGCGCTCGCGCTCGTGGCAGGCGCGCTGGTGCTGTTCCAGCGGTTCAGTGCGGGCCGGGAGGACATGGGGAGCCTGCCGCCGGAAACGCGACTGCGCGCGCGGCGGGAGCTGTTCGAGAAGGACCACGAGGAGCGGGCCATTCCCGAAGGGGAAGTGCGGCGCGTTCAGGCGCAGGAGGGCGAGTGACGGCCGCGCGGTAGGGGTGGCCGGCGTCCTGCCGCAGCGCCGACCAGGTTGGTGCGGGGTCGGCGGTCCTGTCGGCGAGGGTCGAGTTGCGTATCCTGCGGGCATGTTGCCGTATCGCATTGGATTCGGGGAAGACGCGCACCGCCTGGAGGGCGGGCGTCCGCTCATTCTGGGAGGCGTCGAGATTGAGGACGCGCCGCGCGGCGCGGTCGCGCACAGCGACGGCGACGCCGTGCTGCACGCCGTCGCGGACGCGTTGCTGTCGGCGGTGGCGTTGGGAGACATCGGGCAGTACTTCCCAGACACCAGCGAGGAGAACCGCGACCTGGATTCACGGGTGATTCTGGCGCGCTGCCTGACGCTGGTGCGCGAGCGGGGGTACGTCCCGGCGAACGTCGCATTGGTCGTGACGCTGGACCGCCCGAAGCTCGGGTCGCGCCGCACGGAGATCGCGCGGCGCGTGGCGGAGCTGCTGGGGCTGGCGTTCTCGGAGGTGGGCGTGAGCTTCAAGACGAGTGAGGGGCTCGCGCCGGATCACGTGCAGGTGCGCGTAACGGTGCTGCTGACGCGCGTGCAGGGCGACGATGCCTGAGGGTGCCCCGCCCGCTGAGGCCGCTCCGTTGCTGCACCTCGTGCTGTACACGCCCGAGAAGGCCGGGAACGTCGGGAACGTCGCGCGGACGTGCGCGGTGCTGGGCGCGCACCTGCACCTGATCCGTCCGTACGGCTTTCACCTGCAGGACCGGGAGTTCCGCCGCGCCGTGATGGATTACCTCAGTGGCGTGACGTTGCACGAGCACGCCAGCTGGACGCACTTCCAGGCGTCCCTCCCGGCGGGCGCGCACGTGACGGCGTTCAGCACGCGCGCGACGCACATTCACACGACGGCGCCCGTGTCGCGCGGCATGTACCTGCTGTTCGGGCCGGAGTCGCGGGGCCTGCCGGACTGGCTGCTTTCGGGGCTGCAGGCGGCGCGCATTCCGCAGCCGGCGGGTGGGCGGAGCCTGAACCTGTCGGTGGCGGCGGGCATCGCGGCGTACGAAGCGGCGCGGCGCCTTGAGGGGTGGTGAGGACGGGGCCGGCAGCAAACAGGAGAGGCCTTGCACTTGGGTGCGGGCGCGCCCCCTATCCTGAGCGCATGAAACGCACGCTTCTTCTTGCCGCGCTGCTCGCCGGGACGGCAAGCGCGCAGCAGAACGTCACCATCGGCCTGGGGTACCTCCCGAACGTCCAGTTCGCGCCGTTCTACGCCGCGCAGAAGGAAGGGTATTTCCGGCGTGAGGGCCTGAACGTCACCTTCAAGCACGGGTACGTGTCCGAACTGATGCCGCTGCTGCTGCAGGGCAAGATCGATTTCGTGGTGGGGGACGCGGAGGACGCGATTCTGGCGCACGCGCAGGGCGCGCCCGTGAAGTACGTGATGGCAATGTACCAGCGCGTGCCCGTCACGGTGTTCAGCCTGGGCGCGAAAGGCATCACGAAGCCTGCCGACCTGCGCGGGAAGACGGTCGGCATTCCTGGCGCGTTCGGCAGCAGCTACTTCGCGTTCCAGGCGCTGCTGGACGCGAACAACCTGACGGAGCGGGACGTGAAGCTGGCGCAGATCGGGTTCACGCAGCTGGACGCGGTCCGTTCCGGGCGTGTGGACGCGGCGGTGGGGTTCGTGAACAACGAGCCGCTGCAGTTGCGCGCGAACGGGCAGAAGGTGAACACGCTGAGCGTGAACGCGGCGTACCCGATGGTGGGTGTGGGGCTGATCACCACCGAGAAGAACCTGCAGGGGTTTCTGGGCCGCAAGGTGACGCGCGCCGCGCAGCAGGGGGTGGCGTTGACGGTGCGCGACCCGGCGCGGGCGTTCCGCGACAGTGCGAGCTTCATCGGGTCGGGCGGCGGCACGCTGGACGTGTTGAAGGCGAGCACGCCGCTGATGACGAGCGCGTTTACGCGCGCGAACGCGGTGGGGTTCAGTGACCCGGCTACGTGGACGAAAGCCATCGCGTTCCTGCAGAAGAGTAAGCAGGTGCCGGCGGGCGTGAAGGCCACGGACTTCTACACGAACAGCCTGCTCAGCAAAACCGTGAAGTAACGGGTGTGGATGGGGGCCGCGCAGCTTTGGCGTTGCGCGGCCCCTACCTGTGGTTTTGCGTAGGCATGTTGGCCTAAGAGGCTTCATGTTTGTGCACCGCAGCACGGAAGCTGCTACGCTGCGGGCACCTGAGGAGGTGATGGAGCATGACCAAAAACGTGATTGAGAACCACCTGAACGCCCTTCCCGTTTCGTCTCTCGCATACAGGAGTGTTCATGCACCATCCCTCCGAGATTCTCGGACCAGTAGTTGATCACCCCGGATTGGCGGGTGCCCTCTGAGCGCCCACCACTATCTAGATGACCATGACGACGGCGGCCCCGCGCCGCGCCGCGCCCGCAAGGAGCGCCGGAAACCGCAGGGCCGCGTCCGGTTCACTGACCTCAACGTGGACCCGGACAGCGATGACGCGTCCGTTGACCCGTCCATCGCGAACCTGCAGGCGCGCGGGTACGTCACCGAGCTGCTCGGCGAGCTGAAGAGCGGCAAGGAGGCGACCGTGTACCTCGGGCGCGGACCGGGCGGTCTCGTGGCCGTGAAGCGTTACCGGGACCTTCAGGCGCGGTCGTTCAAGAACGACGGCATCTACCGCGCGGGCCGTTACATCGGTGACGCCCGCATCGAAAAGGCGATTCAGCAGCGCAGCGTGCGCGGCCTCGAAGCGCAGCAGGGCATGTGGGTCATGGGCGAGTGGGGCATGCTGTGGCACCTGTGGGCGAGTGGCGTGAACGTGCCCGAACCCATGATCGGCCCGGACCCGACGGCGTACGCCGAAGCCGGAAGTTGCGTCGTTATGCGCTTCATCGGCAATGAAGACGCGCCCGCTCCGCGCCTCAGCGAGGCGCACCTCACCCCGGATCAGGCCCGCGACGCCTGGAACCAGAGCCTGGACGGCCTCGCCGACCTCCTGCGCCTCGGCCTCGTGCACGGCGACTACAGCACCTACAACCTCCTTTGGTGGGAGAACACCGTGATTATCATCGACTTCCCGCAAACGTCCGACCGCAGCAACCCGAACTTCGCGCAGCTTCTCGCGCGTGACGCCGCGAGCCTCGCGCAGAGCTTCGCGCGCCACGGCATCCGTGCCACGCCGAACGACACGCTGCGCGAAGTGCAGAAGCGCGCGCGCACCGGCGAGGCGAAACCCCGCCTGAGCCGGGACGAACTGCGCCTGACCCTGCCGTGAGCGGCGCCGTCCGCACCCCGTCCACAGGAGGCCCGCCCCGCGCGGGCCTCTTGGCGTGGTTTAGCCTGAGCGCATGAAACGCGTCCTGAAGTTCCTGCTTGTGTTGCTGCCGTTCCTGTTCGCGTCGAGTGCTGCCCGCCGGAGGCGCGCGTGATGCGGGCCCGCAGTGCCCTGTACGTCCCCGCCGACAAGCCACGGGCGCTGGAGAAGGCGCGGACGCTGCCGGCGGACCTGATCATCCTGGACCTGGAGGACGCGGTCGCCGAGGACCGCAAGGCGGAAGCGCGCATGAACGCCGTGGACGCCCTGCGCGTGGGGGCGTGGCGGGCGCCGGTGCTGCTGCGCGTGAACGGCCTGACGTCGCGGCACTTCGACGCGGACTTCGAAACGGCCCTGAAGTGCGCCCCGGCGGGCATCGTGCTGCCGAAAGCGGAGGACGCGGCGAGCGTGCGGTCCCTGCACCTGGGCCTGCCGCTATGGCTGATGATCGAGACGCCGCGCGGCGTGCTGAATGCTGACGCGCTTGCGGGCGTGCCGGGCGTGGCGGGTCTGCTGGCGGGCGCGAACGACCTGGCGCGGGACCTGCGGACGCGTCCACACCCGGACCGCTGGCCGCTGCTGCACGCACTGTCGCAGGTGGTGCTGGCGGCGCGCGCGAACGGTGTGGTGGCGCTGGACGCCGTGTTCAACGATGTGCGGGACGCAGCGGGGTTCGCGCGGGAGTGCGTGCAGGGCCGGGACCTGGGGTTTGATGGGAAGACGGTCATTCACCCGGAGCAGGTGCGGGCCGCGAATGCGGCGTTCGGTGTGAGCGCCCAGGAGGCGGAGGCGGCGCGGGCGCTGCTGGCGACGTGGGCGGAGGCGCGCGCGGCGGGGTTGGGCGTGACGACGCACGCCGGGCAGCTGATCGAGGAGTTGCATGCGCGGACGGCGGAGGAGACGCTCGCGCGGTGGACTGAGGAACAGGTCTTGTAATTCCAGCAACGTCAGCTTACTCTAATTAACAGATGAGCCTGACTGACCGCGAACGGGAACTGCTGCGCCTCCTGCGCGAGCACCCCCTCGCCACGCCCGAAGACCTCGCGCGCCTCACCGGCAACACCCGCGCGGCCGTCAACGTCCACCTCACCCGCCTGCGCGAAAAAGGCCACATCCTCGGTCGCGGTTACGTCCTGCGCCCCGAAGGCAGCGTCCTCGTCATC
Organism: Deinococcus maricopensis DSM 21211; assembly: GCF_000186385.1. NCBI lineage: Bacteria > Thermotogati > Deinococcota > Deinococci > Deinococcales > Deinococcaceae > Deinococcus > Deinococcus maricopensis. The sequence continues at coordinate 3,042,722 of NC_014958.1, read as the reverse complement.
GGCGGCGCGAACCTCGACCTCAAAAGCCGCCTCCACGCCCCCGCCGTGCCCGGCACCAGCAACCCCGGCACCACCACCGCCGCGCCCGGCGGCGTCGCCCGCAACATCGCCGAGAACCTCGCGCGCCTCGGCGTCCCCACCGGCCTGCTCAGCGCCATCGGCCACGACGACACCGGCGCCCGTCTCCTTGACGCCACCCGCGCCAGCGGCGTCGACGTCAGCCCCATCGTCCGCACCGACGACCCCACCGGCACCTACAGCGCCATCCTCGACCCGCACGGCGAACTGATCCTCGCCGTCGCCTCCATGCGCGCCGTCGACGCCCTCACCCCCGACGTGATCCGCACCCGACGCGCCCTCATCGACCGCGCCTCCGCCGTCATCGTCGACTGCAACGTCCCCCAGGACACCCTCCTGCACGCCGCCCGCACCGCGCAGGCCAGTCACACGCCGCTGTACGTTGAACCGGTCAGCGTGCCCAAAGCCGCGCGCCTGCGCGCCCTCCTCGCCGAAGGGCTGCCCGTGCACGCCGTCACCCCCAACCGCGACGAACTCGCCGCGCTCACCGACCGCGACACCCGCACCGACGACGGCCTGCACGCCGCCGTGCAGGACCTGCACGCCCGCGGCGTGCGCGTCGTGTGGGTCCGCCTCGGCGAAGCCGGCAGCCTGCTCAGCGCCGACGGCGACGCCCGCCACCACGCCGCCACCCCCACCCAGGTGCGCGACGTGACCGGCGCCGGCGACGCCATGCTCGCCGGGTACCTGTACGCCACCCTGCGCGGCGACGATCCACACACCGCCGCCCGCGCCGGCCACGCCCTCGCGGCCCTCACCATCCAGTCCGACCACACCGTCCGCCCCGACCTCACCGCCGACCTGCTCGACGCGCACACCCAGGAGACCGCATGACCACGACCGCCAACCCCCTCGTCCAGTACACCCCCGAAGTGCTCGACGCCCTCCAGACCGGCCGCCCCGTCGTGGCGCTCGAAAGCACCATCATCAGCCACGGCATGCCGTACCCGCAGAACGTCCAGACCGCCCGCGAAGTCGAGCAGGTCATCCGCGACGCCGGCGCCGTCCCCGCCACCATCGCCGTCATCGCCGGCGAACTCAAGGCCGGCCTGAACGACCGCGAACTCGAACTGCTCGGCACCGACAAGACCGTCACCAAAATCAGCACCCGCGACCTGCCCGTCACCGTCGCCACCCGCGCGCACGGCGCCACCACCGTCGCCACCACCATGCGCCTCGCGCACCTCGCCGGCATCCGCGTGTTCGCCACCGGCGGCACCGGCGGCGTCCACCGGGGCGCCTCGCAGACCTTCGACATCAGCGCCGACCTCACCGAACTCGCCCGCACCGCCGTCACGGTCGTGAGCGCCGGCGTGAAGAGCATCCTCGACATTCCCCTCACCCTCGAGTACCTCGAAACGCAGGGCGTCCCCGTCATCACGCTCGGCGCGCGCGAATTCCCTGCGTTCTACTCCCGCGCCAGCGGTTACGCGTCGCCGCTCACGCTCGCCACCCCCGAAGAGGTCGCGCGCGCCATGCACGCCCAGCAGGCCCTCGGCCTGCCCGGCGGGATGCTTGTCGCCAACCCCATCCCCGAAGGCGCCGAAATTCCCGCCTCGGACATCAACCCCCACATTGAGCAGGCCCTGCGTGACATGGACGCCCAGGGCGTCACCGGCAAGGACACCACCCCGTACCTGCTCGGCCGCATCGTCGAAATCACCGGCGGTCGCAGCCTCGAAGCGAACATCGCCCTCGTCAAGAACAACGCCCGCGCCGCCGCGCTCATCGCCAGCGCGTACGCCAGCACCCGCCTGTAACACCCCGGCACGGCAGGGGGGCACGGCCACGCCGCGCCCCCCTGCGTTAATCGTCCCCGGCGCTGTACGACCGCTCGCCGATCAACATGTACGTCTTCTTCACGTCCCAGAAGAAGAACAGCTTCCGCTCCACGCGGCCGCTGCGGTACCGGAACTCCGCCGTGTACCCGTTCAGGCTGTACGTCCCCTCGAAATCACTGCCGCAACTCGCGTCCTCGCGCGCGCTGCCGCCCGCCACGCCCGCGCCGTTCGTCTGGCTGCTGAACCCGCTCGACGCGCTGCAGCCCGTCTTGCCGCTGGTCGCACTGGCGCTCCCCACGAACCCGTTCGTGGCCTGCACCACGCCCGTCCCCCCGAACGAGGACCGGCTGCGCTCGAACGTGCCATCCCGGGAGAAGTGAAACGCGTCCGACGAGATGTAACTCCCGAACCCTCCACCGCCCAGCGTGTACGCGCTCGTGTACTCCACGCGGCGCTCCAGGCGCTCCCCCGGCGTGGCCGGCAGCACCCGCGAGCCCTCCACGGGGAGCCACTTGTTCGTCCGGGCGTCCAGGGCCACCACGTCCTTGCCCTGCCGCCGCCACTTCCGCCAGCGGCCCGGCTCGTTCTTCCGCGACGCCGCCACGTCCAGGTCCGCCGGCGGCACCCGCAACCCGTCGTACGCCCAGCCGTCCTTCAGCAGCAGCGTCCACGACTCCTTGAACTGCAGCCCCATCGCGGTGTACTCGTTGCGGCCCGTATGCAGGAGCCCCTCAATCTGCGATCCCTGCACGCCTTTGCCCGGCGCCGTCACCCACTTGAAGCGCGCCGCCTCCGCCGCTGCGGCCTCCGCTTTCGCCTTCACGTCCGCCGGGGAGGGCCGCTTGTTCTCGCCCACGTACTGGCACGTCGTCACCCGCACGCCCAGGCCGTAATCATCCTCCGCGTAAATGACGCCCCGCCCCCCCGCGTCCCGGTAGAACACCGAGAAGTCATCGTCGTACTGCGCGTTGTACATCCACAAGCTGGAGTCTACGTCCAGCCGGCCGCTTGCCGCGTCGTACCGGTACGCGTTCGCGCGCTGCTCCTTCCCGCCCACTTCCTGCCGCCACTCCTGGTTGCCGTACAGACTCAGGCTGTACGTGTCGCGTTTGCTTTCGCCGCGAATGCCCACCGTGCACGCGTACGTGCCCAGCTGCAACGAGCCGCCCGGACGCGCGCCCGCCGGGAGGCTCGGCGCGTCCGCCTGCACCGCCCGGGTGCTGGCCGCGAGAGTCCCGATGACCTGCCCGACCGCCTTGCTGTAGCGGCCCGTGAGTTCCGTATTCACGCTGGACAGGAGCGTCACGAGCTGCCCCTGGTCCTGCCCGGCCGGAAACGCCACGAACGACACGGCGAGCGTCTGCCCGTTGTACGACACGATGTTCGTGCTGACCCACAGCGGCGCCTGGTACGTAAGCGCGCCCGGCTCCAGCAGTTTCCCGTACTGCGGCAGGCCCGCGTTGATGACGCGCTGCGTCCACTCCTGCACGCCCTGACCGTTCAGCGGCTGCGGCGGGAACACCAGCACGGTGTACACCTCGCCGTTCCGCAGGTCCGCCGGCTTCAGGAGCGTCGCCTGCCCCTGCAGCTGCCGCTGCCACCCGCTCGGCACCGTCACGTCCGACGCGGCCAGCGCCGCCGAACACAGCAGGATCAGTCCGAGCGCGCGCCCGCCCCGCATGCCCTCACTGCCCCCGGCGCGTGAGCCCCTGATCCGTGATCGCCAGTTGCGCCGGGTCAAGGCGGAACGTCTGCAGCAGGTCGCGCGCCTGCGCCTGCACGGCCTCCACGGAGTACCCCTCCACGCCCGCCTGCGCCTGCGCGAGGTCATTGAGCTGGAACGCCGTCATCCACAGCAGCAACTCGGTCATCTTCTGCTTGTCGGCGTCCTTCATGCGCGCCACGTCCGGCGACGCGCTCATGGCCGACGCGAGCTGGTCGTACACCTTGCGGTTCTGCGCGTCCGTGTACTCCCGCCCGTCATTCAGGATCTCGAAGCTCGTGATGAGCCACACCGCGACGCCGGTGGCGAGGTTGTTCATGCGGAACCCCTTGGGCTCCAGCGCCTGCGCGTACGTTTTCACGATGTCGATCTTGTTGAACTCCGCGCGCAGCTGCGCTTCGAGTTGCGGCGTGACCTTGCCGTTCTTCTTGCCGGCGTCCACGAGCGTCTTGATGAACAACTCCCGGACCTGCTGGCTCACCTGCGGCGACGACTTGAAGTCCAGCGTCTTGACTGTGGCGGGCGCGGCAGGCGCTTTGGGCGCCGCCGTGATGCTGCCCCCCACGCCCTTCAGCGCCGCCTGACTGGCACTGTTGAACATATTCAGGAACGCGTCCTGCGCGGCCGCAGGCGCGGCGCAGGCGAGAGCAAGGCACAGCAGGGTTCGGCGCATGAAAGTCTCCTGGACGTGAGGGGGTGAAGGGCGTGATGGTGCGTTCACCGTAGATCGCGTGCCAGCAGGGCAGATCAACAGAACCTGAAGCCCAGATGAGGACTATGCGCCGCCCGCGATCCCTGGGCAGCCTGGCTTACGCCCTGGACGACGCCTAGCCAGATGCGCGCCCAGGGTTTCTCTCATGAAAGGGGAAATCTCACATCCCTTTGCTCACGTGAGGACGCGGGTCCTATGGCCCGCGCGCTCAACCCCGCCGGAGCCCTGCGCGCACGTCAGCCGCGCGAGCCTCAACCGCACAGTACCCAGAGGGTGGCCTTACACGCTCGCCCGGCGTGGCCTGAAGGCCCGCCCTGAACGCGCGCCCCCCCAATCCCCAAAGAGGGGAGGCGACCCGTGCGGGTCGCCTCCCCTCCAGGCATTCGCAGTTTCAGTAGCCTCGGTGCGTCACCACGCCGCCGCGCTCCTCCAGCCACGCCGTCACGGTCGCCACGGCGGCCTTCACGCCCGTCGTGATGATCGGCCCGCCGAACCGCCCCAGCCGCACCAGCGACGAGCCGTCCGCGCGGCGCGTCACGTTCACGAGCACCTCCTGCGTCAGCTCGTCCTCGACGACGTGCGCGAGGAACGTGAACTCGTCGCGGCGCACGCTGCGGTACGCCTCCAGCAGGATCACGGTGTACGCGCCGCGCGGGTCGCGGGCGGTGAACTTCTCGAAGGCGTTCAGGTCCAGGGTGTCGGGCAGGGTCAGGATGGCGTGCGGCACGTGGGCCTCCTCGGCCGGGTAGGGGTGAATGTCGAACGCGGGCGCGTCCGGGTGCTTGATCTTCCGGAAGCGGACGTGGTTCACGCCCAGCCCCAGCTCACGCCACTTCAGCGCGTATTTCGTTTCGAGCGCGCTCGCGGGCGGCGCCGTGAAGTCCAACTCGAACAGGCCCGTGTCGCGCGCCTGCGCGCACGCGAACTCGAAGTACTCGTCGTGGTCCGTCGTGAACCACACCGCGCCGCCCAGCTTCAGGCGGTTCGCGGCGAGCGTCAGGAACGGCGCGCGCAGCAGGCGGTGCTCCTCGTGCCCGGCTTTCGGCCACGGGTCGGGAAAATTCACGATGATGCCCGTGAGGCTCTCCGGAGGGATGACGCCCTGCACGAGCGGCAGTGCGAGCAGCTTCGTGACGTGCGCGTTCTCGATGCGCGCGTCGCGCAGGCGGCGGTGCGCCTTCAGCAGGCTGACGCCGCTGATCTCCACGCCGAGGTAGTTCGGGAAGTCGAGGGTGGGCGCGAGGTGCGGCCAGAAGCGCCCGTCCCCGAAGCCCACCTCCAGGTACCAGTCGCGGTCCGGCGTGTCGGGGTAGAGGCGTGCGGGTGCGTCCGGGAATTGAAAGTCACTGAGGCGGAGGATCATGCGCGCTCCTTCGTGAGGTGATCCGCGAGGCGGGCGGCGTCGGTGAGGACGGAGGCGTACGTGTGTTCGCCGGGCGTACAGCGGCCCACCGCGAACGCGCCCGGCCAGCGGGTGAACGCGAACCCGTCGAGGTCACCGGCGGTGAACGTCGAGTAGCGCACGGTGTACGCGGGCGCTCCGCTGGCGCTGTGGGCGGCGTCCTCGCGTTCGGCCAGTGGCACGCCCTGCGCCGTGAGGTCGTCCGCGAGGAAATCGTACGCGACCTCGCTGAGCCGCCCGGCCTCCTCCTCGAACGCGCCGAGCCTGAGGCGCGCGCGCAGGAACGACCCGGCGGCGAGCACCAGCGTGCGCGCATGCAGGCTCGGCCCTTCCCACGTGGCGAGCGTGAAGCCGGCGTCCGTGCAGGTCACGCCGCGCACGCAGGACTGCAGCAGGTGAATGCCGCTCGTCGCCTCAAGTTCCGCTTTCAGGACGCGGTGGAAGTGCCAGCCGTCCAGGGGCGCGCCGTCCGCGTCCGGGGCGAGGCGGCGCGCCACCTGCGCGAACACGCTTTCCGGTGGGAACAGCGCCGCGTCCACCGTCGGCTGGTACAGGTTCCCGAGGTGGTCGAGGGCCTGCGAGACGAGCAGCACGTCCGCGCCCGCGCGCGCGAGGCGCCACGTCAGTTCCGTGCCCGCAAGGCCCGCGCCGACCACGGCCACGTCGTACACGTGGCCCGGCTGCGGGCGCGACCTCGGTGTGGTAGGTCCAAACATCAAGGGCGAGTCTAGCGTCTCACCCGCCCGTTTCGACGGGACGCCCCTCATCGCTCACCCAGTCGCTCCACGAGCCGCTGTACAGGCGGTTCCCCGGCCCGAGCGGACGCCCTGCGAGTTCCAGCGCGAGCAGGTTCGGGGTGGCGCTCACGCCGCTGCCGCAGTAGAAGGTCACGGGCGCGTCACCCACGTCCAGGCGCGCCGCCTGCTCCTCGGGCGTGCGCCAGGTGCCGTCTTCGCGGAGCGCGCCGCTCCAGTCACGGTTGAGGGCGCCGGGGATGTGCCCCGCGCGGCGGTCAAGGGGTTCCGTGTCGCCGCGGTAGCGGGCGGGCGCGCGCGAGTCGACCAGCAGCGCACCGGCACCGCGCGCGCCGACCTCGTCGGCGGACGCGACCAGGTCGGCACGGACGTGCGGCGTGAAGGTGGTCGGCGCGGGCGAGGGCACCTCGGTGGTCAGGGGGCCGCCCGCGCGGAGGTACGCGGGCAGGCCGCCGTCCAGCACGAACACGCGGTCGTGCCCGAGCCAGCGCAGCAACCACCACGCGCGCGCCGCGTAGAACCCGTGCCCGCTGGTCGGATCGTCGTACGCGACCACGACGCTGTCGTTGCGGACACAGTGCGCGCCCAGCCACGCGGCGAGCACCTCCGGATCCGGCAGGGGGTGCCGTCCGCCCGCCCCGCTGGGCGTCTTCGGGCCGCTCAGCACATCGCTCAGCCCGGCGTACACGGCGCCTGGGAGGTGCCCGGCACGGTACGCGGCGGCGCCCGCCTCGGGGTTCATCAGCTCGAAGCGGGCGTCCAGCACCCGCACGCGCGGGTCGTTCAGGTGCGCCACCAGCCAGTCGGCGCTCACCAGTGGCGAGAAGGGGAGGGGAAGGGCATCGGTCATGCCCGCATCGTACCCGCCCTAGCGCTTGTCGCCGACGTGCAGCGCCGCAATGCCGAACGTGAGGGTGCGGTAACGCGTGCGGAAGCCCGCCGCGTGCATCATCAGGGCCAGCTGCGCGGGCGCGGGGAACGCCAGTACGCTCTCCGGCAGGTACGTGTACGCGCCGGCATTGCCGCTCACGAGCCCACCGATGCGCGGCAGCACCTGACGGAAATAGAAGCGGAACAACGCCCCGAACAGCCCACGCCCGGGCGGCGGGAACTCCAGCAGCACCAGGCGCCCGCCGGGCCGCAGCACCCGCCAGAACTCCGCGAGGCCCCGCCCGTAATCCGAGAAGTTCCGGAACCCGAACGCGCACGTGACCACGTCGAAGCTCGCGTCCGCATAGGGGAGGTTCAGCGCGTCGCCTTCCTCCAGGCGGACGTCGAGGTGCTGCGCGCGCGCCTTCTCCCGCCCGATGGCGAGCATCTCCGGCACGAAGTCGCAGCCGACCACCTCGGCGCCGGGCGCGCCGCGCTTGAGCTCCAGCGCGAAGTCTGCCGTGCCGGTCGCCACGTCCAGAATGCGGCTCGGCGTGTGCAGCAGCGCCTCGTGCGTGGCCGCGCGGCGCCACGCGCGGTCCACGCCGAGGCTCAGGACGCGGTTCAGCAGGTCGTACCGTCCGGCGATGCTCGCGAACATCGCGCGGACCTGCGCGGACTTCTCCACCTGATCGCCCACGGGCGGCTGGGACACGCTCATGCGCGCAGCATAGCGGCCCGCCCGTGGGCGAAGCGTCCCGCGTTCAGCGGCCCGCCGCGTCGACGTTCACGGTGAGGTCCCCGGTCGCGGCGCGGCCGCCCGGCGCGGTGAACGTGAACGTGAGCGTGTGCGTCTGCAGTTGCGCGTTCGGCGCGGCGCGCAGCGTGAACGTCAGCGGCTCGTTCGGGCGGGTGCGGCCCGGCGCGGGCGTGTTGAGCGTCACGTCCCCGCCGGGCGTGAGGCGCTCGGCGCGGGTGAGCAGCGTGCCCGCCGGGACGTTCAGGCCGGACGCGCGCACGGTGAGGGTGCGCGTCTCACCGGCGCGCATCGTGATCTCGCCGGTGCCGCGCCCACCCCCCTCGGCGTACACGACGTACCCGCCCGCGCAGCCCGCGCCGCGCAGCGACGACAGGTCCCGCGCGCTGAAGAACAACGCGGGGAACAGGCTCGCGACGACCACGCCCAGACCCACCGCGCGCCAGCGCGGCCGGTTCCAGACGGTCGCCGTGAATCCCAGCCCGCCTGGGCCGAGCAGCAGCGGCGCGAGCAGTGCGGTCGTGGTGCGCCCCCGGCACAGGTCGGGGTTCAGGCCGCCCAGCAGGCGGATGAGCAGGAACACCGCCACGCCCAGCGCGAACCCCATCAGGAACGTCGGCAGGGTGCGTGGGGCGGTCGGGGCGGGAGGCGTGGCAGTCACGCCTGTTGTTCTACCGCCCCGCGGCCCGTGAGAATGTCCCGGCGCTCAGCGGTCCTCGGTGGCGAGTTCCACGAGGCGCGTCACGAGGTCCGCGTAGCTGAGGCCCGCTGCCGCCCACAGGTTCGGGTACATGCTGGTCGGCGTGAAGCCCGGCATGGTGTTCACCTCGTTCAGGTACACCTGCCCCGTCGCCGCCTCGTAGAAGAAGTCGATGCGCGCCAGGCCCGCGCAGTCCAGCGCGCGGAACGCCGCGAGGGCGTACGTGCGGACCTGTTCCGCCACGGCGTGCGGCACGTCCGCGGGGATGTGCATGGTCGCGCGGCCCTCGGTGTATTTCGTTTCGTAGTCATAAAAATCCGCGTCGAAGCGCAACTCGCCCACGGGGCTCGCCATGGGCGCGTCGTTCCCGAGGATGCCGACTTCCAGCTCGCGCGGTTTGCCCTGCGTCATGGCTTCCAGCACCACCCGGCGGTCGTGCGCGAACGCCTCGCGCAGCGCGCCGTCCAGTTCGTCCTCGCCGCGGACCTTGCTGATGCCGACGCTGGAGCCCATGTTCGCGGGCTTCACGAACAGCGGGAAACCCAGTTCGCGCGCGGCGGTAAGCGCCGCAGCGGGGTCGCGGCGGACCTGCGCGCGCGTCAGCAGACGCCACGGCACCTGCGGGATGCCGTGCGCGGCCAGCACCTGCTTCGTCATGGCCTTGTCCATGCTCGCCGCGCTGCCCAGCACGCCCGACCCGACGAACGGAATGCCCGCGAGCGTCAGCAGGCCCTGCACGGTGCCGTCCTCGCCGTTCGGGCCGTGCAGCAGCGGGAACACCACGTCGAACGACGCGGCGTCCGCCACGCCGCGCAGCATCAGGTCCCCGCCGGTCTCGGCGACGCCCGCCTCGAGCGCGCGGGTCGTGTCGGCGGGCGGCAGCCAGCGCCCCTCCTTGCTGATCACCAGCGGCGTCACCTCGAACCGGTCCTTGGGCAGGGCCGCCAGCACGCCGCGCGCGCTCGACAGGCTCACTTCATGCTCGCCGCTCTGCCCACCCGCAAGCAGCAGAATCCGTACTTTCGCGCCGTCACTCACGCGCCGCAGTATGCCGCATGCCGCGCTGGACCGCGCCCACCTTCATCCGCGTTAATCCTCATCGGAAAACCACTGGAATTACACCAAGGCTGTGTTAATATTCAGCCTGTCTATAACTCAAGTGCAGTACCCCAGGAGGAATGCATGAAGAAAACCGCCCTTCTCGTCGGTCTGATGCTCGCCGGCGCCGCCATGGCCCAGACCAAGAACCCCGGGACGCTGATCAACGTCAGCATCAGTGACTGGAGCAGCTTCGACCCCGCGCACTGCTACGACACGGCCTGCGCCGAGGTCCTCCAGAACACCCTAGAAACCCTGTACTTCCCGAAAGGCACCAGCTCCACCCAGTTTGCCCCCCTGCTGGCCGCGAGCATGCCCACCATCAGCAACGGTGGCAAGACCTACACCATCAAGCTGAACACCAAGGCGCGCTTCAGCGACGGCAGCCCCGTCACCGCCGCCGACGTGAAGTACAGCATCGCCCGCCAGGTCCTCATGAGCACCGACGACGGCCCCGCCGCGCTGCTGCTCGAGCCGCTCCTCGGCGACGCCGCCCCCCTCAAGAAGGACGACGCGGCCGCGTTCGACCGCGTCGACAAAGCCATCCAGACGCGCGGCAACGACACCGTCATCTTCAACCTCGCCAAGCCCTTCGCGCCGTTCGTGAGCGCCCTCGCGCACAACGCCGCCAGCATCTACAGCAAGAAAGCCGCTGTGGCCGCCGGCGAATGGGACGGCACCAAGGCCAGCTGGGCGAAGTTCAACAACGCTCCCCTCGGCGAGAGCAAATACGCGAACGTCACCCCGCTCGGCAGCGGCCCGTTCGTCCTGCAGCGCTACGACAAGGGCCAGCAGGTCGTGCTCGCCAAGAACGCGAAGTACTGGCGCGCCCCCGCGAAGCTCAACGTCGTCGTCCTGAAGCGCGTCGATGAGCCCGCCACGGCGGTCCAGATGCTGCGCACCGGCGACGCCGACCAGATCGGCGTGGGCGCGTACCCCCGCAACCAGATCAAGAACTTCCAGGGCCTCCCCGGCGTGAAGGTCATCGACAACGTCAGCACCCTCGTGCTCCAGGCGATGTTCATGAACTTCAACATCAAGGGCACCAACTACCTCGGCAGCGCCAAGATGGACGAGAAGGGCATCCCCGCCAACTTCTTCAGCGACGTCAACGTCCGCCGCGGCTTCGCCGCCAGCTTCGACTACCAGACCTTCATCAAGGACCAGCTGCTCGGCGCCGGCACGCAGACCAACACCGTGCTCGTCAAGGGCCTCGCCGGCTACACCAACAGCCTGAAGTACAAGTTCGACCGCACCGCCGCGACGAACTACTTCAAGAAGGCGTGGGGCGGCAAGCTGTGGGACGCGGGCTTCACGGTGCCGGTGTTCTACAACAGCGGCAACGCCAACCGCCAGAAGGCGGCCGAGATCCTCAAGCGCAACATCGAGGCGATCAACCCGAAATTCCACGTGGACGTGCGTGAAGCGCAGTTCAGCAGCATCCTCGCCGACGCCGCCGCCAAGCGCATGACCGTGTGGATGCTCGGCTGGCAGGCCGACTACGCCGACCCGCACAACTTCGCGCAGCCGTTCCTCGCGAGCACCGGCAACTACCCGCAGAACACCGGGTACAAGAACGCCCGCGTGGACGCCCTCATCAACCAGGCCGTCGCCACCACCGACCCGGCCAAGCGCACCGCGCTGTACAAGCAGATCGAGCAGATCGGCTTCAACGACGTCGCCGAAGTGCCCCTCTGGCAGGGCATCAGCTACACCGTGCAGCGTGACTGGGTGAAGGGCCGCGTCCTGAACCCCCTGTACAGCGGCGACTACTACTACTACACCAGCAAGTAAACCTTGCGGTCCCGCGCGCGGGGACGACGCCAAGCGGCGTCGTCCCCGCGCCCCTGAGGGCCCCGAGCGGGCCCCACCCCCCCGCCTGCTTGCTGAAACCTCCCGAAGCGGATAGGTTCATACAGGCGTCGTGTGAAGCGTTTAGACTTCGCACGTACAGCGTCTCAAACTGGCCCCCGACGGGGGCCCGTCCTGACGCCTCTGGAGGAGGTCATGTTCACGTTCATCTTGCGCAGGTTGCTGCAACTGCCCGTCACCCTGGCGGGCATCAGCCTCCTGGTTTTCGCGCTCACGATGCTGCTCAAACCCGATCAGCGCGCGACCGCCTACATCACCAACGAAAAGCAGCTCAACCAGATTCCCGAGATTGTCCAGCGCTACCACCTCGACGCACCGTTCTACGTGCAGTTCATCCAGTGGTTCGGTAAGGTGCTGCACGGCGACCTGGGCTACAGCACCAGCGCCCGCGAACCCGTCACGGCCGCGCTCGGGCAGTACTTCCCCGCCACCGTGGAACTCGTGGTGGTGGCCATCATCCCCATCGTGCTGTTCGGCGTGGTGCTCGGCATCCTCGCCGGCGTGTACCGCAACCGCTGGCCGGACCAGCTCGCGCGCCTGCTCGCCATCCTCGGCTCGGCGCTGCCCAGCTTCGTGCTCGGCATCTTCATGCTCGCGTACTTCTACGGCACGCTGCAGTGGTTCCCGCCCGGCCGCATCAGCGACGCCCTCAGCTACTCCCTGCCCAGCGTGGACGGCTTCCTGCTGTTCCGCAGCATCGGCCAGGGCCAGTGGAACGTCGTCGGCGACCTCCTGAAGCACATGATCATGCCCGTCGCGGTGCTCACCCTGATCAGCAGCGCCCAGCTGGTGCGCGTCACCCGCGCCAACATGATCGAGCAGCTCAGCCAGGACTACGTCCGCACCGCGCGCGCCAAAGGCCTCGCGGACCGCCGCGTCATCAACAAGCACGCGCTGCGCAACGTCCTGATTCCCGTCATCACCCTGGCGGGCATCCTGTTCTTCTCGCTGCTCGGCGGCGTCACCATCACCGAAACGGTGTTCAACTACCCCGGCGTGGGCGCCTGGAGTGCCCGCGCCGCGCAACTCCTCGACACGAACGGCGTCATCGGGTACGCGCTGATCATCGCGGCCATCACGGTCATCAGCAACACCATCGTGGACCTGCTGTACGGCCTGGTCGACCCGCGCGTGAGGTACGACTGATGAAAGTCTGGAAGAAGTTCTCCCGCAACCCCCTCGGCGTGTTCGGCCTGGTCCTCGCGGTGCTGTTCGCCCTGATGGCCCTGTTCGCGCCCGTGCTGGCCCCCATGCCCAAAGACCAGGGCAACGTCCGCACCACCTTCACGATCCCCGAACGCATGGCCAGCGAAGGGTACAGCAGCGAACCCACCAAACCCAACGCCACCCACAAGTTCGGCCTCAGCGAAAACGGCTACGACATCAAGTTCGGTGTCGTCTGGGGCGCGCGCACCGCGTTCGTCATCAGCATCGTGATCGTCGCCATCAGCCTGATCGTCGGCCTGCTCGTCGGCACCATCGCCGGCTTCTACGGCGGCTGGGTGGACACCATCATGATGCGCTTCACGGACATCATCTTCTCGTTCCCCAGCATCCTGCTGCTGATCGTGCTCGCCACCGTCCTCGGCCGTGAACTGTGGGTGCTGATGCTCGCCTTCGCCGCTGTCGGTTGGGGCACGTACGCCCGCCTGATCCGCTCCGAAATCCTCAAAATCAAACGCCTCGAGTACGTCGAAGCGGCCCGCGCGATCGGCGCGCGCGACCTGCGCCTGATCATGAAGCACGTCATCCCCAACAGCCTCGGCAGCCTGCTCGTCGTCGTCACCAACGACATCGGCAGCATCGTCGTGAGCTTCGCCGCGCTCAGCTTCATCGGCGTCGGTGCGCCGTCCGGCTTCCCCGACTGGGGGCAGCTGATCAACCTCAGCAAGAACTGGATCACCCGCCCGGAGTACGCCTTCACGTACCTGTACCCCGGCGTCGCCCTGATCCTGTTCAGCCTCAGCTGGAACCTCATCGGCGACAGCCTGCGCGACGCCATCGACCCGCGCAGCCGCTAACGCTCCACCGCAGCGGAGGCCGCCCCACACGGGGCGGCCTCCGCCCTTTCCGGCCTCGGGCGCGCCCGGCAATGCGCGCGTCATCACACCGTTCTCCCACCCACGAGGCGCACAATAAAGAGCACCCATATGCGACGCGCCCCCATGATTCTGGTCGCGCTCCTGACGTTCGCCGTGGCCCACGCCTCGCCTGCGCAGGACCTTCTTGACGCCGCCCACGACCACCTCGCCCGCGACTACGGCGGGCTCAGCACCGCCGACCGCAGCGCCCTCGCACGCGCCGCTGACGACGATCTGGCCCGCGCGTGTGCCCCCACCCCCGACACCTGCCCCGCCAGCACCGCCTACCCCATCCTCGACCGCGAACTCATCGCGCTCGGCGACGAACACAGCGCCTTCCAGGACCCCGACGACTACCGCGACTTCATTGCCAGCGCCACCGGCGGGGACCGCTTGCAGTACGGCGTGAAACTCGCCCCCCTTGAAGGGCAGAGCCGCCTCGTCCTCGAAGTCATCCCCGGCAGCGCCGCCGCCGACGCCGGCCTGCAACGCGGCGACGTGCTCACCACCATCAACGGCAACGGGTACACCTACGACGCCCTGCGCGAAGCCCGTTCCAGCGCCGCCACCATCACCCTCGGCGTGCGCCGTCTCGCGCGGAACTTCACCGTCACGCTGCGCGCCCGCGAAAGCAGCACCGTCGACCTCCCGCACCTCGAGTGGCGCGGCAGCGTCGCTGTCCTGCGCATCCCCACCTTCCTCAGTGGCGGCAGCGTCGCCCAGACCGTCCACGACCTCGTCCGCGACGCGCAGACGCGCAACGCCACCGGCATGATCGTGGACCTGCGCGGCAACGGCGGCGGCGACCTCGGCGAATGCGACGGCGCCGTCAGCGCTTTCGTGCCCACCTTCACGCGCGTGACCCGCACGCCTGACGGCGACACCAGCATCACCGTCAGCGACGGCCTGCGCCGCAGTGGCCGCGCCCGCGACCGCCTCGTCGACGACGCCGCCTTGTGGACCGGGCCGCTCGTCATCGCCGTGAACGAAGGCAGCGCCTCCTGCAGTGAATTCTTCGCGTTCGAGAACCAGTACGCGCACCGCGCCACCCTGATCGGCGAACGCACCGCCGGCGTTGGCAACAGCGCCACCCGCCTGTTCCGCCTGCCCGGCGACGCCGCCCTGCAACTCACCGTGCAGCACTACGTGAAACCCGACGGCACGCCGTACCCGTCCAGCCTCACGCCGGACGTGGCGGTCAGCGAGGATTACGCCCGCCTCGCCCGCGGGGACGACGCGCTCCTCACCGCTGCCGTGCAGGCACTCGCCACTGCGCCCGTCCTGGACGCCCACGCCCTCGCCCGCTAACCCGTTGAGGAACCGGGCAGCTGCTCGGCCCGGCTGTGACCCTCAAGGGCTTGTCTTCAAAGACCTGCGTTGGCCTTGCTGCGCGCACCGGCAATGTGCCTCAGCAAGGGGCAGGGGCGGGGGCCGAACCCCCGCCCCTGCCCTCGGTCCTTACAGGTGCAGGGGCTGCTCGTCGCCGCGCGCCTCGCGGTCTTCCATGACCTTCCCCAGAATGAAGAAGGTCGGTGCCCAGTGCCCCACGAAGATGCCGTTCCGTTCGTTGCCGGAGTCGGACGTGGTCTTGCCGCGCGCGAAGTTCACGGCGGACAGCAGGATGGACGCGAAACCAGCGGCGTACAGCAGGGATGACGTTTTCATAAGTGACCTCCTGCCTCCCGTTGTACGCGGCGGGCGCTCGCCGCTTTGTCGGATCGCTGACGGGTTTCGCTGCGCAGTGTGCGCTGTGCAGGCATCTGAAGAGCGCCTCAAGACCAGCGGAACCTGACGTGCGCGGGGGCCCTGCGTTCGTCAGGGCCCCCGCGCACGTCACTCCGGGTTTTACTTCGCGTATTCGACGGCGCGGCTTTCGCGCACGACCGTGACCTGCACCTGGCCGGGGTACTCCATGTCCTGCTCGATGCGGCCGGCGATTTCGCGGGCGAGCAGCGTGGACTGCGCGTCCGTGACCTTTTCCGGCTGCACGATGACGCGCACCTCGCGGCCCGCCTGGATGGCGTACGCCTGGTTGACGCCGGGGAAGCTCACGGCGATGCTTTCCAGCTGCTCGAGGCGTTTGATGTAACTTTCGAGTTCCTCGCGGCGTGCGCCGGGGCGGGCGGCGCTGATGGCGTCCGCGGCGGCCACGAGGACGCTGTAGAGCGTCTCGCCGTTTTCCGGGTCGTGGTGGTGCGCGATGGCGTCAATGACTTCGAACGGCTCGCCGAAGCGTTTCGCGAGGCTGACGCCGATCTCAACGTGCGTGCCCTCGATCTCGCGGTCGATGCTTTTGCCGACGTCGTGCATCAGGCCGGCGCGGCGCGCCATGGCGTCGTCCAGGCCCAGTTCGGCGGCCATGATGCCAGTGAGGTGCGCAACCTGCACGCTGTGCTTGAGGACGTTCTGGCCGTAGCTGGTGCGGAAGTACATGCGGCCCAGGAGCTGCACCAGGCCGGGCTTCACGCCAAGGACGCCGGCTTCGTGCGCGGCTTCCTCACCCTGGTTGTGCATGAACGCCTTCATGTCGTCCTGGGCCTTGTGGACCATTTCCTCGATGCGGGTGGGGTGGATGCGGCCGTCCGCGACGAGGCCTTCGAGGACGTGCCGCGCGACTTCGCGGCGCACCGGGTTGAAGCTGCTGAGGATCACCGCTTCGGGCGTGTCGTCAATGATGAGGTCCACGCCGGTGAGCGCTTCGAACGCGCGGATGTTGCGGCCTTCGCGGCCGATCAGGCGGCCTTTCATGGCGTCGGAGGGGATGGGCACCACCGAGACGCTCATGGCGGCGCTGGTTTCGCTGGCGCTGCGCTGGATGGCCTGCGCGATGATGCTGCGCGCGGTGCGTTTCGCTTCGGCGCTGGCCTTCTCGATGCTGGCGCGCACGCGCACGGCCTTTTCCTCTTCGAGTTCCGCGTCGAGGCGGCCGAGGATCAGGTCGCGCGCCGCTTCGGGGGTGAGACCGGCGACTTCCATGAGACGCACGTCCACCTGGCGTGCGCGTTCGGCGATGCTGGCGAGTTCGTCGAGGACGCGTTCCTGTTCGCGTTCGAGTTTCTCTTCGAGCGCGTCGAGTTTCTCGCCGCGCGCGTCGAGCTGTTCGGCGCGGCGGTTGAGGCGTTCGATTTCGCGTTTGAGTTCGTCGCGTTCGCGTTTGGTTTCGGCGCGGTCGGCGAGCAGCGCCTCGCGTTCGCGCTGGGTTTGTTGCACGGCGGCGTCGCGTTGCGCGTTCGCGTGTGCTTCCTGACGTTCGGCTTCCTGAGAGCGGCGTGCGGCGTCGAGTTGCATGCGCTGCGCGACTTCGCGCAGACGTTCGGCTTCGCTGTTCGCTTCTTCGCGCACGCGGCGTGCGTGCGTTTCGGCGTCGGCGCGGATCTGGTCCGCTTCCGCGCGCGCGGCCCGCTGCTGGGCGTCATCCAGCGCGGCCCGCTGGCGTCTGCCCAGCGTGAAAAATACGAAGCCCCCGACCGCCACACCGATCAGGAGCCCGATCAACACGTAGATCGTTGCACTCATTGAGGCTCCTTTCGGTTCGTTACGGCGCGCTCGCCGGTCAGCGGAGCGCGCCTGAAAATCAACGCTGTCCTGCGGGTGCCGCCTGGTGATTGTTGGCGCCCACGCTTAGTGTACACCGGCCCTCTCGCGGGGCGAAAAAAGGCCGCGCGCAGCCGGGGGCCGCGCGCGATCGGTAAGGGTTGGGTTTAGGCTTCGGCGGTCGCTTCGGCGGCGGGCGCGTTCGTGAGGGTCGCGTTGTCGCGGCCTTCGCGGATGGCGTTCAGAACGCGCTCGCGGATTTCGCGTTCCATTTCGGGGCGTTCGGCGATGTAGGCGATGGCTTTTTCCTTGCCCTGGCCGATGCGTTCGTCACCGTAGCTGTAGAAGCTGCCGGCCTTCTTGATGATGTCCATGTCGCTGGCGAGCGTGACGAGGTCGCTGAGCTGGTCGAAGCCCTTGCCGTACACGAGGGCCAGTTCGACTTCCTTGAAGGGCGCGGCGACCTTGTTCTTGACGGTCTTGACCTTCACGGTGTTGGCGACGGCGTCGTTGCCGACCTTGGTGGGCTGGCCGATCTTGCGGACGTCCAGGCGGACGCTGGAGTAGAACTTCAGCGCGCGGCCACCCGTGGTGGTTTCGGGGTTGCCGTACATCACGCCGATCTTCTCGCGGACCTGGTTGATGAAGATGGCGGCGGTGCCGGTCTTGCTGAGGACCGCGGTGAGTTTGCGCAGCGCCTGGCTCATCAGGCGGGCCTGCAGGCCGGGGAGGCTGTCGCCCATTTCGCCTTCGATTTCCGCGCGGGGCGTGAGGGCGGCGACGCTGTCGACGACGACGACGTCAATGGCGCCGCTGCGGACGAGCAGTTCCATGATTTCGAGCGCCTGCTCGCCGTTGTCCGGCTGGGACACGAGCAGTTCGTCGGTGTTCACGCCGAGCGCGCGGGCGTACACGGGGTCGAGGGCGTGTTCGGCGTCAATGAAGGCGCAGGTGCCGCCGGCCTTCTGGGACTGCGCGATGATGCTGAGCGCGAGGGTGGTCTTCCCGCCGGATTCCGGGCCGTAGATTTCGGTGATGCGGCCCTTGGGGATGCCGCCCACGCCGAGCGCGAGGTCGAGCGAGAGGCTACCGGTGCTGACGGCCTGCACGTCGAGTTTGCTTTCGGCGCCGAGCTTCATGATGCTGCCCTTGCCGAATTGCTTCTCGATCTGGCTCATCGCGGTTTGAATGGCCTTCATTTTGTCGTTATCCATGGTTCGCCTCCGTTGGCGTGGGGGGGTCGGGGTCTGCGGCGGGCGTTGGGACTTCCGTGGGGGCCGGGTCGCTGTGGGGCGCGGGCGGTTCGCCGCGGAATTTGAAGATGCTCAGGGTTTCGTAGATCGGCCCGGTTTTGCGCAGGGTGCTCTGCACGAGGCTGAACGCGCCGGCGTCCCAGGCGAGGTCGAAGGTTTTCGGGGCGAGGCGCGGCGCGGGGCCTTTTTTGCGCGCGAGCGTGACGTGCGCCTTGAACGGCAGGTCGTCGGTGTTCACGCCAAGGTCCGCGAGGCCTGTGCGGAGGTCCGCGGCGAGCGTCGTGAGTTCCGGGGCGTCCACCTTCACGAACCACACGCGGGGGCTGCCCTCGTTCGGGAAGTACCCGGTGCCGCGCAGGCGCAGCTGCACGGGTGGGAGGTTCGCGGCGAGGTGCGTGCCGAGCCGCTTGAGGTCCGTGAGGCGCTCGGGCGGCACGTTTGGCAGGAACGCGAGGGTGACGTGCAGCTGGTCGGGGCGGACGGCGCGCCAGTTGCCGCGCAGGTCCCGTTGGGCCAGGGCGAGCTCGTCGGCGATCTCGCGGGGCACCTTCAGGCCGAAGAACAGGCGGAGGGTGCCGTCGCCCTGCACGTTCGGGCCGTTCGGTCGGCGAGGGGCCGGGCGGGGGGTGCGGGGGCGGCCGGTCATGCGGGCACCTCCGCGCGGGCGGCGCGCAGCAGCGTGGTGAGGGCGAGGATGGCGGCGCGGTCGCGCAGGTGGTCGGGTTCGCCGAGCCAGTCGAAGCGGGCCGTGTGGGTGTCACCCTCAGTGTCCACGGCGACGAAGGCGGTGCCGGGGCAAGCCGGGCCGTCCTCGCTGCTGCCAGTGGCGACCGTGACGGCCACGCCGAAGTTGCTGCCGAAGCGGGCACGCGCGGTCCGCGCGAGCTCGCGCGCGGCCTGCTCGCTGACGGGGCCGTGCTCGCCGAGCGTCACGGGCGTGAGGCCCGCTTCGATCAGCTGCGCGTGGTCCCGGGTGACGAGCCCGCCCCGGAAGGCGGGCGTGTCGGCGAGGTGCAGGGCGAGCGCGCCGCCCGAGCCGGCTTCGATGGCCGCGACGGTGCGTTCCCCGAGCGCGGCGTGCAGCACGCCGGCGAGGGTCTGGTCGTCGGTGCCCCACGTGAAGCGCGCCAGTTTGTCTTGCACGACGCTCAGCACGGGCTCCGCGAGTGCGCGGGCAGCTTCGGTCGTACTGGCGCTGGCGGCGACGCGGACGTCCACGCCGAAGCGGCGGGCGTACGTGGCGACGCTGGGGTTCGAGGCGCGCGTAAGGTCGCCGAGCAGTTCCGCGACGTTGCCTTCACCGATGCCGCTGGTGTGCAGCGTGGTGTGGAACAGGGCGCGTGCAGGCAGGTTCAGGCGCGGGAGCACCTGCTCGCGCCACATGCGTTTCATTTCGCGGGGCGGCCCGGGCATGGCCACGATGAAGCGGGGCGTGGCGTGGCCGGGCACGCGCACGAACCAGCCGGGCGCGGTGCCGATGGGGTTGGGGAGCGCCTCGCTCGAGGGGATGAGCCAGGCCTGTTTGCGGTTGAGGTCCGGCATGATGCGGCCACGGCTTTCGAAGAGGCCGCGCAGCCAGGCGAGCAGGTCCGGGTCCTCGGTGGGGTGTTCGCCAAGGGCGGCAGCGATGGCTTCGCGCGTGAGGTCGTCGTCGGTGGGGCCGAGGCCGCCGCCGAGGATGACGAGGTCCGCGCGGTCAAGGGCGGTCAGGATGGCTTCGCGCAGGCGCTCGAGGTTGTCGCCGACGGTGACTTTGCGGTGCAGGGTCACGCCGTGGGCCTTGAGTTCCTGAGCGAGGTACGCGGCGTTGCTGTCGAGAATCTCTCCGAGCAGCAGCTCCGTGCCCACACTCATAATTTCTGCTATCAGCGTAACCACCTCGTCCAAGTATAACTGAAAACGAACATCTTTGCCAGACGCGTCATGTCAGGAGTGTAGCGAGGCCCCCACCCCACCCACCCCACACGCGCCCCCACCTTCCTCACAGCGACCCGTCAGGCACCTGCGCTACCCTGAACGCCAACCGTGAAACGCCCCCTGCTGCTCGCCGCCCTCGCGCTCGCCACCCCCGCCGGCGCGGCCACCCCCACCCCCCCCGGCA
Source organism: Deinococcus maricopensis DSM 21211 (assembly GCF_000186385.1). Taxonomy (NCBI): domain Bacteria; kingdom Thermotogati; phylum Deinococcota; class Deinococci; order Deinococcales; family Deinococcaceae; genus Deinococcus; species Deinococcus maricopensis. The sequence goes on along the minus strand of NC_014958.1, from coordinate 3,022,005 downwards.
GCCCCACCCTGCGCGGCCTCTGGATCGACGCCTTCGGCCCCGGCCTCAGCACCCCCGCCCAGGTCGAACGCACCGTCACCCAAGCCCGCGCCCTCGGCGTCAACACCCTGTTCGTGCAGGCCATCCGCCGCGCCGACTGCCTGTGCACCCGCGCCAGCGTCCCCACCGTCACGGACGTCACCCTCACCCCTGACTTCGACCCGCTCGCCGCCCTCACCCGCAGCGCGCACGCCAACGACCTCAAAGTCATCGCCTGGGTCAGCGTCACGGGCGCCTGGCACGCCCAGACCCCCAACACCAGCCCCCAGCACGTCTTCGCGCAGCACGGCCCGACCGCCACCGGCCGCAACGACTGGCTGCAGCACCGCCAGAACGGCACCTGGCGCGCCGGCGACGACGCCTGGCTCGACCCGGCCCACCCCGACGCCGCCACCTTCATGACCGACGCCATCGTCAGCCTCGTGCGTCAGTACGACGTGGACGGCGTGCAACTCGACCGCATCCGCTCCCCGGACGGCCCCGGCTGGGGCTACAACGCCACCAGCGTCGCCCGCTACCGCGCCGAAACCGGCGCGCGCACCCCGCCCGCCCCCAATGACTCCGCGTGGGCCGCGTGGCGCCGCGAGCAGGTCACGAACCTCGTGCGCCGCATCACCCTCGGCGTCAAGAGCCTCAAACCGAACGCTTGGGTCAGCGCGGCCACCATCACCTACGGCGCGCCGCCCAGCACCGTCGCGGACTTCCGCCGCACGCGCGCGTACACCGAGGTCCTGCAGGACTGGCCCACCTGGCTGGGGAACGGCCTACTGGACCTCAACGTCCCCATGAACTACAAAGCCGACGCGCGTGCCGGCTACGCGGCCTGGTTCGACGGCTGGAACACCTTCACCGCCCGCGTCGCGCGCGACACCGACACCCTCGCCGCCGCCGGCGCCGCCCTGTACCTCAACCCGCCCGCCGCGAGCGCCGCGCAGGCAAAACGGACCCTGCAGGCCGGGCTCGGCTGGGTCGGGTACAGCTACCGCACGCCCACCGACACCAGTGCCGGCGACGGTGCCCCCGCCCCGTTCGAGGCTGTCCGGGCCGCTCTTACCTCCGCGCTCGGGCCGTTCACACCCTGGACGGCCACGCCGCCCGCCGTGCGGGCCCTGTCGGGCCGCATCGTCGGCGCGGCCATGCTCGGCGGTCAGACCGTCCGCGCGCTCGTGGACGGCCGCGTGATCGCCACGACCCGCACCGACGGCAACGGCGAGTACGGGTTCCTGCGCCTCCCCGTCGGCCGCGTCGAGGTCCGCGTCGGCAATCAGGCGTGGACGGACACCGTGCGGGACGGGCAGGTCACGCGCCTCCCGGACCTACTGTTGCGCGACCTCACGCCCGCGCGCTGAGCGCGCTCACGCCGCGCGGGTACGCGGCGGCACCCACATGGACGCCGCCGCCAGGGCCCCCACCAGCAGCGGCAGCGGCGCCCATCCCTGACGCAGCAGCGCGCCTTCCAGCCCCGCACCGAGCGACACGACCAGCAGCCCGTACCGCCACGCCACCGCGCGCGGCGCCCGGCTGAGCGTCAGCCCCAGCGCCAGCAGCGCCACGCCCAGTGCGAACTCCATCAGCCACGGCGTCCGCTGCACGAACCCCGCCACCGCACTCCCCAGCAGCGGCAGGCTCAACCCTGCCGCGCCCACCAGCCACAACCGACCCGTCCACGCCACGCCGCGCACTCTTGCACACCCACGCCCCCCGCACGCGCGAACTTGCGGCGCCTGCTACGCTGAGCGCATGCAAGAACTCCAGGTTGAGAAGACCCAGCACGGGCAGGGCGTCCAGGCCGAAAAAGGCAAGATGGTCCGCGTGCACTACGTCGGCATGCTGCAGGACGGCACCAAGTTCGACAGCAGCCGTGACCGCGGCGAGCCCATCGAGTTCCCGCTCGGCGTCGGGTACGTCATCCCCGGCTGGGACCAGGGCATCGCGCAGCTGCGCGTCGGCGACCACGCCCGCCTCACGATCCCCCCGCACCTCGGGTACGGCGCGGGCGGCGTGCCCGGCGCGATTCCGCCCAACGCCACGCTGATCTTCGACGTCGAACTCGTCGACGTCCGCTGAACCCACAGAGAACCGCCCCGCTACGCTGCGGGGCGGTTCTCTTGGTACGCTGAACGCCGTGACGGACCCTCATGATTTCGAAATGCGCGTCCTTGACGCCATCCGCCGCGGTGCCAGCATGGAGGACATCGCCCGCCTCCGCCCGAACACTGTCGACAACACCGAAGCGGCCATCCGGGCCCTCAAGACCGGCAACGCCCGGTTCTTCAGCGGGCAGTCCGTGCGGCCCGACCTGGGCGCCAACGAGCGCCGCGCGCAGATCATGGGTCAGACGCCGTTCGCGGCGGTGCTGGCGTGCAGCGACTCGCGCGTCCCGGTCGAGCTGGTGTTCGACCAGGGCTTCGGGGACCTGTTCGTGGTGCGCCTCGCCGGGAACGTCGTGGACCACTCGGCGCTCGCGAGCCTGGAGTACGCGATCCTGCACCTGAACATCCACCTCGTGATGGTGCTGGGCCACGAGGGCTGCGGGGCGGTGCGCTCCGCGATGCTGCCGGACGAGGACATCGCGCGTGAACCGGCGGCGCTGCAGCACCTGATCGGGCAGATCCGCCCGAGCGTGGTGGGCCTGCCGGACATCCGCGACACCAAAGCGCGCATGCGCGAGGCGGTGCTGAACAACGTCCGCCATCAGGTGGGGCGCCTGCGGACGCAGGACGTGGTCGTCGACGCCGAGAAGCGCGGGCAGATTCGCGTGGTGGGCGGCTTCTACGAGATCGGTTCGGGCGCGGTGGATTTCCTGACCACCGAAGCGGACCTGGTGCTCTGAGCCCTCTGGGGCGGCCCGCGGTGGTGGGCCGCCCAACGGACGCGGGCGGGGGCGACCTCGGCCCGCGTCAGTCGTTCCAGGGGCGGTAGCCGACCGGCTGGTAGGTGTCGCCGTCGAGGGTGGTGGCGTAGATGCGGCCCACGCGGCGCACGTCGGGCGTGAGGGGCGCGGGCGGGTAGGTGGGGTTGTCGCTGTACATGGCGGGCCGCCCGCGGTGCAGGCGCAGGCGCTTGGCGACGTACTCGCCGCCGGGCAGGCAGAAGGCGTACACGTGGCCGGTCTGCGTGATGAGGTCGTGCGTGTCCACGAGGACGTACGCGCCGTGCGGGAGGCCGGCGCCGCCGGGCGCGGTCATGCTGTCGCCGGTGACGGCGAACGCGAACATGCCGGGACGGCGGTACGCGCGGGGCACGGTGAGGCGCCCGAGGCGTTCGAAGGGGGTGGCGTCGAGCGGGACGCCCGCGCTGATGAACCCGAGGATGGTGGCGGTGCTGGGGGCGGCGCGCCGGTGGTGGGTGAGCGTAGCGTGCATGCGCGGGGTTACTCCTGTGCGGTGGGTTCGCGGCGGCTGGTGACGCGCGTGACGCGTCCGATGACGCGGGCGTGGTGGGCGGGCAGGTCGGCGTGGCGGGCGCGGTTCTCGGCGGTCCAGGCGTCCCCGAGGGGGGTGCGTTGGTAGCGGCGCAGGTGGGCGTGCCCGGCGTGTTCGATGGCGTAGACGTAGCCGGGGCGGGGGTCGGTGTCGTGCAGGTCGAGGTAGGCGTGTTCGCCGGGGCGGATGCTGGCGCCGCTCAGGCCGTCGAGTTCGTCGGTGTCGGCGCGCACGATGAGCAGTTGGGTGGGGGCGCCGTCCTCGATGAATTCGGTGGTGAGGGGCAGGCCTGGGCGTTGCGGGGTGAGGGCGGCCTGGAGGGGGTAGACGTCGGCGGTGCGGCGGCTGAGGGGGGCGATGGGGGTGACGCCGAGGTCGAGGCCGGTGTGGGTTTGCAGGTCGGTGAGCGTCCAGTCGAGGGCGCGGGCGAGGGCGGCGGCGCGGGTGAGGGCGAGGTCGCCGAGGTGGACCTTGCCGACTTCGAGGTTGCTGACGGTGCCCTGTGAGAGCAGGCCGGCGCTGCGGGCGGCGAGTTCGTCCTGGGCGAGGCCGAGGGCGGTGCGGCGGGCACGCAGGACGCTGGCCCAGTGGGGGATGGGGCGGGTGGTGGTGCGGCCTCGGGGGCGGGGGGTTGGAGGCATGGTGGGCATCATGGGGTGAGTGGAGGCGAGGTGGTTAGGGGTGCGTCCGTAGAGAGCATGCTCGATTTACTCTAGCATCCGTAAATTCAAGAAATGCCATAGAGAGTATTCATGGAGAAGGTCTGCATTACGGATAGATTCGTAATCAGGAGGACCACCCATGCGCCGAATCGACCCGCTCCCCCTCGCCCTGCTGCTCAGCGCGCTGTGCAGCGCCGCCCTGATCGTCCGCTACCTGCTCACCGGCCAGCTCAGCCCCGAACTCTTCACCATCAGCGCTGGCCTCACCACCACCCTCGCCACCCTCCACCACCAGCGCACCAGCGCCAAACCCTCCATCCTGCCCGCCAAAAAACGCCCCTGAACGCCACATGACGCCCTCACCATCAGCACACCTTCACTCAGTGGCCCATGCACCTTCAACCTCGCGCGCGCCGCCAACAATGATGGAAAATCCACCACTGGAGGCAGTTGCATGCACATCGCCGCCGTGTTCGACGACCGGGAACACGCCGAAGCTGCCGTGCGCGACCTGCGCGCCCACGGCGTCACCCGCACCCACCTCTGTCTGCTGTGCCGCGTCCACCACGCCGCCCGCACCGACGCCGCCCTCGGCGTGGCGCTCGGCGCCCTGCTCGGCCTGATCGGCGCCATGCTCCTCGGCATCGGCCCCTTCCAGGGCGTGGACACCCTCCTCGCCCACCTCGGGCGCACCGTCACCCTCGCCGCTCTCCTCGGCGGCACCCTCGGCGGCCTGCTCGGCGCCGCCCTCGACCGGGCCCGCCGCGCCCGCGAACCCCGCGCCGACCCCGACGCCGTGCTGCTCGACATCGACGTGCGCCGCAACGCCAACGAACAGGCACTCCACGAGGCCCTCACCCGCCACGGCGGACGCATCCGCGTTCTGCACCCCCGCTGACCCACCCCGCACCACCGCGCGGCGCTCCGGACTCCCCGGAGCGCCGCGCGGTGGTGCCGTTCCCGCACGGCCCTTACCGCACGCGCGTGCTCAGGTCCTCCTGCCGCGCCGCGCCCGTCAGGTTCGGCGAACGCACGTCCAGCCGCTCCTGGCGCCGATACCACGCGCCCAGCGCCACCGCCGCCAGCACGCAGAACAGCAGCCACCCCAACACCAGCACCACCTCAAGGAACATGCTTCAGCGTAGCGGCGCGCCCCGGGAGCGCGCCGCTACGGATCATTCACACGTTTCCCATGCGGCGGTCAGCCGATGGCGATCATCCGCTCAATAGGCCGCAGCGCCCGCACGCGCACGTCCTCCGGCACGCTCACGCGCCCCGACAGGTCCCGCAGGCTGTCGTGAATGTTCTCCAGCGTGATCATCTTCATGTATTCGCAGCAGGCCGTGCGCGCCACCGGCACGAACGCCTTGCCCGGCACCTCGCGCTCAAGGCGGTGCACCATGCCCAACTCCGTCACGACGATGAACGTCTCCGCGTCGCTCTGCTGCGCGCGCGTCACCATCCCCTCGGTGCTGTACAGCTGCAGGTCCGGCACGTCCCGCAGCACGCGCGTGCTGCAGCCGCACTCCGGGTGCACCAGCAGTTCCGCGCCCGGGTGCGCCGCCTGCTGCGCCGCCACGTCCTCCGGTCGGATCGCGGCGTGCACGTGGCACGCCCCGTCCCAGATGTCCATGGGACGGCCCGTCTCGCGCGCCACGTGCGCCGCGAGGTACTTGTCCGGCGCGAACAGGACCGGCACGCCTTCGGGCAGGGACCGCACGATCTGCACGGCGTTGCCGCTCGTGACGCAGTAGTCCGCTTCGGCCTTCACGTCCGCGGTGGTGTTCACGTACACGACCACCAGCCCGCCCGGGTTCGCGGCCTTCCAGTCGCGGACGCCCTGGGCGGTCAGGGTGTCCGCGAGGCTGCACCCGGCGCGCAGATCCGGCAGCAGCACCGTCTTGCCCGGGTTGAGGATCGCGGCGCTTTCCGCCATGAAGTGCACGCCCGCGAACACGATCACGTCCGCGCTGGTGCGCGCCGCCTGCCGCGCGAGGCCCAGACTGTCACCCACGAAATCCGCGATCTGCTGCACCTCGGGACGCTGGTAGTTGTGCGCGAGGATCACGGCGTTGCGTTCGCGGCGCAGGCGCTCAATGCCGTCCAGCAGTTCCGCCTCGGTGGGGAGCGGGCGGAGTTGCAGCAGGTGCTCGTGTTGCTGAGGGGGGATGATGCTCATGCGAGGCCCTCCGTGGGGTGCAGTTCGAGGCTGATGTCGAGGCTCGGCGCAGAGTGCGTGAGGCCCCCGACCGAGACGTAGTCCACGCCGGTGGCGGCGACGCGCGGCAGGCGCGCCAGGGTCATGTTGCCGCTGGCTTCCAGGGTGACGTGCGGCGCGCACTCGTCACGGACAGCCACGGCCTGCGCGATCAGGTCGTCACGCATGTTGTCGAGCAGGACGCGGTCCGCGCCCGCGTCGAGGGCCTCGCGCAGGCCGTTCAGGTCAGTGACCTCGCACTCGACTTTCAGCAGGTACGCGCTTTCGCGGGCGCGCTGTACGGCGGCGCGCACACTGCCTACCGCGGCGATGTGGTTGTCCTTGATCAGGATGCCGTCGTCGAGGCCGGCGCGGTGGTTCACGGCGCCGCCGTGCCGCGTGGCCTGCTTTTCGAGGTCGCGCCACAGCGGGGTGGTCTTGCGGGTGTCGAGCAGGCGGGTGCGCGTGCCGGCGAGCGCGTCGACGTGCGCGCGCGTGAAAGTGGCGACGCCGCTCGCGCGCTGCAGGAGGTTCAGGGCGACGCGTTCGGCGCCGAGCAGGGCGTGGAGCGGGCCGCGCACTTCGCCGAGGACGGTGCCGCGTGGGTGCATTTCGCCTTCGTGGGCGTGCCAGGTGACCTGTGTGCGCGCGTCAAGCAGGGTGAAGGCGCGCGCGGCGGCGGGCAGGCCGCTGAGGACGCCGTCCTGTTTGAGCAGGAAGGTTGCGTGACCGCTCTGCTCGGCGGGGATGGTGGCGCGGGTGGTGGCGTCGCCGCGGCCGAGGTCTTCGGCGAGGGCGGCGCGCAGCCGGTCGTCGAGGCTCAGCACCGCACTGCTCCGGGTGTGAATCGTTTCACGAACTGAGTGGACACGAACGGCATCGTAGCACCCTCACCCCCAGCCCGCACGCGCATCTGCCCGACCCACCCACCAGCCAAAACCACCCCACGCCGGCCGCCCAGCCGCTCACTCCACGGCGCTTGCCAGCCCCTCCACCGGCTCGGCCCACACCCGCGCCGTCCCCTGCACCACATGCCGCGCCACCCCGTCCGCCGCCGGAAACTCCAGACGCACGTGCGCCCCACGCGACTCCTCACGTGCCAGCGCCCCACGCAGCAGGAACCGCGCCACCTCCAGCAGGTTCCCCCCCTCGGCCGCCGCGCGGTCCCCGGCCTCACCCTCCACGGCCGGCAGCGCCGCCAGCGCGCCCCGCAACGCCTCACCCGAACGCTCCAGGCCCGCATGCGCCGCCACCAGCGCCCGCACCCGCGCGGCCCCCTCCGCCCCCAGGCCCGGCGCGTCCGTGCGGCGCGCCGGCACCTCAAACGTCACGTCGCCCGCCATGGCCGCCACCGCCCGCGCGCCAAACACCAGCCCCTCCGACAAACTGTTGCTCGCCAGGCGATTCGCGCCGTGCAGACCACTCGACGCCACCTCGCCCGCCGCGAACAACCCCGGCACCCCCGTAAACGCCCGCACGTCCGTACGCACCCCGCCCATCGTGTAATGCACCGCCGGCTGCACCGGCACCGGCACGCGCGACACATCCAGCCCCTCGCGCAGCAACCGCGCGTGCACCCCCGGGAAGCGCGCCCGCACCGCCGCCTCGCCCAGATGCGACACGTCCAGCGTCACGTCCCCCGTGCGCGCGCGCTCCCGCGCAATCGCGCGCGCCACCACGTCCCGCGGCGCCAGCTCGCCCGCCGCGTCGTACGCCAGCATGAACCGCTCCCCGAACGCGTTGCGCAGCACGCCGCCCGCGCCGCGCGCCGCCTCCGTCACCAGCAGCCCCTCACCGCCCGACACGACCACCGTCGGGTGGAACTGCACGAACTCCACGTCGCGCACCTGCGCGCCCGCCCGCGCCGCGAGCGCCACCCCGTCCCCCGTGCCCTCCGGCGGCGCCGTCGTCACCGGGTACACGCGCCCGAACCCGCCCGTGGCAAGCAGCACGCCGCCCGCCTGCACCGCCCGGACGCCCCCGCCCACCAGGAACTCCGCGCCCACCACGCGCCCCGACGCGCCCAGCAGCAACGCCCGCGCGAACGCGCCCTCCAGCACCTCCACGCCCGCCGCGTGCGCCCGCGCGGCCAGCACCTCACTCACCGCCCGGCCCGTGCCGTCCCCGAACGCGTGCCGCACCCGCGCGAGACCGTGCCCGCCCTCGCGGGCCAGGTCCTCCGCGAACGGCACACCCAGCGCCCGCACCGCGTCCACGTGCGCCTGCGCCTCCCGCACGAACACGTCCACCACGCGCGGCTCGCACAGCCCCCGCCCCGCCGCCAGCGTGTCGCGCGCGTGCGCCGCCTCGTCCCACGGGCCGAGCGGCGCGGCCACGCCACCCTGCGCCCAGTACGTGCTGCCGCCCGTCAGGGCCCCCTTGCACGCGAGCGTCACGTGCAGGCCAAGCGCGCGGGCGCGCAGGGCCGCATACAGCCCCGCCACGCCCCCGCCGATGATCAGTACGTCCGTCCGCGCGTCCACCTTCACGGCCCGTACCATAACGCGGCCCGCGCGTTCAGGCGTGCTGCCAGGCCCGCACCGGCGCGGCCCGCCGCTGCACCAGCAGCGTGCGCACCACGATCTCCGTGACGCTCATCAGCAGGAACGCCGTGCGCCACGCGCCTGCGTCCGTCACGCCGTGCGCCACGCTGAACTGCACCACCGCGTCCTGCCACGCGCCCTGCGCGAGCAGCCCGAACGCCACCCGGCCACCCATGCTCACCACCCACACCAGCGCGTACGGCCACCCCGCCACCGTCACCCGCGCCCCTGCCGGCCCTTCCAAGCGCATGCACGCCGCCGCGCCCACCCCGAACACCGCGCCCAGCAGCACCCCCCACGCGGCGAGCAGGCCGTTCCCGCCGCCCAGATGCACGCCGTGCAGCGTGAACGCCGCCAGGACCGCCACGATCAGCATGGGCCGCACGGCGCGCGCCGTCGTCCACGGGCGACGCCCCACCTGCGACACGATCATGTACACCATCAACGCCAGAAACAAAGCCGCTTCCATCAGACCCATATGCGTTCCTCCTCTGGCGGCGCCGTGCGGGCCGCCCTGAACGCCCTCAGCGTGCCCGGCGCGGCCCGCGCGGCGCGCGCCCCGTCCGGCCCGGCCGCGCATAGGCCTTTTTTCCCAGACGCCCACCCCCCACCCGGCCCGCGCGGCCAGGTGGGTCGCGCGCCTACCGTGAAGGCATGAACGAACTCCACGCCCAACTCACCCCGCAAGTCCTGGTGTTCACCGTCCTGATCGGCCTGCTGATCGCCTCCCGCACCCTCGGTGAGCGGCAGCGCCGCGTGGACCGCTGGTGGCTGCTGCCCGCCGTGCTTCTGCTGCTCACCGTGAACGCCCTGTGGGCCGACCTGAGCGCCTCGGCGGTGTCCGTGCTGCTGGCGCTGCTCGGCGTGGCCGGCGGCGCCGTCGTCGGTGAACTCACGGCCCGCACGCAGACAGTCCGCCTCGACCCCGAACGCCTGAACGTCGCCTGGGTGCGCGGCAGCCCCCTCACGCTCGCCGTGCTGGTCGTCAGCCTCGCGGTGCGCGTCGCCCTGCGCACGTACGTCCTGAACCACCCGGCCGGCCTGCTCACGCACGCCACCACGGCGCTCCTCGCGTTCAGTCTCACGGTGCTGTTCATGCGCGGCTACAGCATGTACCGCCGTGTCCAGCAGCTGCGCGCCGCGTAAACTCCGGAACGTGCGCGTCCCGCTCCCCTTCGCCCAGCAGCGCTTGTGGCTGCTGGGCGCCGCTGTGGCCCTCAGCATCGCCCTCACGCCCGACCTGCCGGTCCGCACGACCCTCACGCTGCTCGCCGTGACCGCCGTGCTGTTCGCGGCGCTCGCCCGCGTGAACGGCCGCGCAGACGCGCGCACCGCCGCGTTCGTGGCGCTGAGCGTCGCGTGCCTGCTGCTGCTCGCGCACCTCGCCGCCAGCGCCGCCCTCGCCGCCGTCATGGTCGCCCTCGCGCTGCTCGGCGGCCGCCTGCCGCCCGCGTGGCTGCGCGTCCTGGCGGTGCCGCTGTCCGCGCTGATGCTCATCGCGCTGGACCACTACCGCTTCCCGATCAGCTTCTCGGACCTGATCGGCGGCGTCGGCTTCTTCGCGATTCTCAGCACCGGCTTCGCGTTCACGCGCCTGCGGGAGCGCGAAGCCGCGCTCGCGCACGCGAACGCGCAGCTCGCCGAACGCGCGCAGCAGGACGCCGAACTGTCCCGCCTGCGCGAACGCGAACGGCTCGCGCGGGACCTGCACGACACCCTCGGGCACGCCCTCAGCACCCTCACGGTGCAGCTGGAAGCCGCGCGCCGCCTCACCTCCCGTCACCCGGAGCGCGCCGCCACCCTGCTCGGTGACGCGCAGACGCTCACCCGCACCGCTATGCGGGACCTGCGCGACGCCCTCGACGACCTGCGCAGCACCCCGGACGCGTCCCTGCCCGACATGGCGGGCGCGCTCGCCCGCACGCAGGCGGAACATGCCGGATGGCACGTCACCGTGGACGTCCCGGACGTGCCCCTCGCGCCGCAGACCATCACGGCGCTGCGTCCCGTCCTCGCCGAGGCGCTGCACAACGCCGCCCGGCACGCGCGCGCCACGCACGTCACCGTCCGCGCGGACGTCACTGCCGGCACCCTCACGCTCACTGTCGAGGACGATGGCGTCGGCCTGACCGGCACGCCCGCCCCTGCCGGCCATTACGGCCTGACCGGCATGCGCGAGCGCCTGCGCGCCCTCGGCGGCACCCTCGACGTTGCGGGCGCACCGGGCGGCGGCACCCGCGTGACCGCCCGCGTGCCGCTCAGCGCCCACCCGCCCCTCACCCCACCCCCGGAGGTCCCGCATGCCTGAACCGATCCGCATCCTGCTCGCCGAGGATCAGCCCCTGATGCGTCAGGGCCTGCGCGCCCTGCTCAGCACCGAAGACGACCTGGACGTCACTGCCGAAGCCGCCAGCGGCCCCGAGGCGCTCGACGCCGCCCGCCGCCTCCAGCCGGACGTGATCCTCATGGACATCCAGATGCCCGGCCTGACCGGCGTGCAGGTCACCGAGGCGCTCGTCGCCGACGGCCTCGCCGGGCGCGTGCTGATCCTCACGACCTTCGACCGCGAGGACTACGTGCTTGACGCGCTGCGCGCGGGCGCCGCCGCGTTCCTGCTCAAGGACGTCGATGCCGACGAACTCGCGCGCGTCATCCGCCTCGTCGCGCGCGGCGAGCGCTTCATTCAGCCGACCGTCGCCGCGAAGTACCTGCGGCTGCTCGCGCAGCGCCCGCAGGAGCCGCAGGAACCGCTCACGCCCCGCGAGCACGAGGTGCTCGCGCTGATCGCGCGCGGCGACAGCAACAAACGCATTGCCGCGCAGCTCGGCATCAGCGATAGCACCGTCAAGAACCACATCAGCAGCGTCCTCGCGAAACTGCAGGTCCGCAACCGCACCGAGGCGGCCCTGCGCGCCCGCACACTCGGCGACCCGCCCGCCTGAACGGGGTCGGGGCGCGGGAACGACGTCCCGCGCCCCGACCCCCGGACCCTCAGGCCAGGTCGAGCACGCGCGCCTCGTGCGGGCGCAGCTCCAGGTCCGCGAGCGTCACGTCCGTGGCGGCGTCGCTGCTCAGCAGGGTGCGCGCCGTGCCGAGCGCGCCGAGGTCCAGTGTGCGGCGCGCCCCGCCGAAGTTCAGCAGCACCAGCACCCGGTCGCCCTCGTGCTCGCGCAGGTACGCGAACACGTCCTCGAACGGCGTGTCCACCGGGCGGTACGTGCCCGCGTGCAGGGCGGGACGCTGCGCGCGCAGGCGCGTGAGCGCCCGGAAGTACTGCAGGTCGCTGCCCTCGGCCTGCGCCTGCGCGGCGACGTTCACGATGGGCGCGTCTTCCGCGACGGGCAGCCACGGCTGCGCGCTGCTGAACCCCGCGTTCGGCTGGTCGTCCCACTGCATGGGCGTGCGTTCCGGGTCGCGGCTCGCGCCGGGCACGTCCGGCTGCTGCAGGCCCTGCGGGTCACGCTGCTGCTCGAGCGGCACGGGCACGTCGCGCATGCCGATCTCGTCGCCGTAGTACACGGTGGGCGTGCCGCGCAGCGTGAGCAGCAGGGTCTGCGCCACGCGGTACTGCGCGTCGCCGACGCGGCTGCGGAAGCGGTGCTGGTCGTGGTTGCCGAGCACCCAGTTGGGCCAGCCGCCCACGGCGCTCACGGCCGCGTCGTACTCGTCCACGAGGCGCCGCACCGCGCCCGCCGTCCACGGCGTGTTGATGAGGTGGAAGTTGAACGGCAGGTGACACTCCGCGCCCTCGCCGCTGCCGTAGTACGTGACGAGCCGCTCGATAGGAAGGTAGATCTCGCCGACCATCATGCGGTCCTCGAACTCGTCGAGGGCGGCGCGCAGTTCGCGGATGTACGCGTGCGTGAGCGGCAGGTCCTGCGTGCCGGTGTGCACCAGCTGCCCGTGGTCCAGCTGGCCCGGCTGCCAGTCCGGGTTGAGGGGTTCGTTCGCGAAGGTGGGGTCCTTGGCGAGCAGCCAGATGACGTCCACGCGGAAACCGTCCACGCCGCGCCGCATCCAGAAACGCAGGACGTCGCTCATGGCGCGGCGCACGTCCGGGTTGGCCCAGTTGAGTTCCGGCTGGCCGGTCAGGAACTGGTGCAGGTAGTACTGCCCGGTCGTGTCGTCGTACGTCCAGGCGTCCCCGCCGAAGAAGGACTTCCAGTTGTTGGGCGGGCCGCCGTCCGGGGCGGGATCGCGCCAGATGTACCAGTCGCGGCGCGCGCTGGTGCGGGACGAGCGGGATTCCAGGAACCAGGGGTGCTCGTCGCTGCTGTGGTTCGGGACGAAGTCGAGCATGACCTTGAGGCCTCGGTCGTGGGCGGCGCGGACGAGGTCGTCGAAGTCGTCCAGTGTGCCGAACAGCGGGTCGACGTTGCAGTAGTCAGCGACGTCGTAGCCGAAGTCCTTCATGGGGCTGGTGAAGATGGGGGAGAGCCACACGGCCTCGATGCCGAGGGTGGCGAGGTAGTCCAGGCGGGCGGTGATGCCGCGCAGGTCGCCGACGCCGTCGCCGTTGCTGTCCTGGTAGGACCGGGGGTAGATCTGGTAGATGACGCCGCGCTGCCACCACTTGAGCTCGCTCATGCTGTTCAGCCTAACAGAATCTGAAACGATTCAGGATGAAGGCGGTTCCGCCAGCACCACCCGGTCCCCATGCGCCGGCGGCTGCGACGTCACCAAGAACTCCACCGGCCCCGCCGACACGTTCCGCGCCTGATGCGCCGCCCCCGGCGGCACCTCCACCCCCTCCTGCACCCCCAGCACGTGCACCACCCCATCCACCTCCAGCGTCAGCACCCCCGACAGCACGAAAAAGAACTGCCGCGCCTGCCCGTGCGCATGCCGCACCTCCGCACGCCCCGGCGGCATCCGCTCCTGAATCACGCTCAGCGCCGCCGTCCGCACCAGATGCCACCCGTCGCAATCCCCACCCCAGGTGTAATGCTCCGCCGACGCCCGCGAAATCACGCGCCCTCCCCCGGAATCACCAGCACCGGCACCGGCGACGCCTTCACCAGCCGCTCCACCACACTCGGCGCCACCATCCGCGACAGCAACCCCGGCGAATCCCGCCCCACCACGATCAGGTCCACCTCGCGCGCCTGCGCCATCCGCAGCGCCACCTCCACCGGCTCCCCCTCGATCACCTCACCGCCGCCCAACTGCCGCAACTCCGCCTGCACCTCCGCGAGCCGCGCACTCAACGTCGCGTCCAGCGCCTCGCCGCTCCCCCCGATCCCCGCCGACGGCGTACTGAACGCCGCCGACAACCCACTGCGCTCCAGCACGTGCACCAGCCGCACCCGCGCATGCGGCATCCGCGCCCGCACGAACGCCAGCGCCAGCCGCGCCGGCGCCGTGAAATCCATCAGCACCAGCACCTTCATGCGCGCACCGCCAGCGCCGCGCGCGCCTCCGCCACCTCATCCCACGGCAGCGTCTCCGCGCCCCGCTCCAGCGTGTCCTCCGGGCCCTTCCCGGCCAGCAGCACCGTATCCCCAGGCCGCGCCAACGCCACCGCCCGGCGAATCGCGTCGCGCCGGTCCGGCACCAGCTCGAAATTCCCCCGCCCCGCCTCGCGCGCGCCCCGCGCCATCTCCTGCAGGATGTCGTCCAGCGGCGTGTCCCGGTGATCCTCCTCCGTAAAGATCGCCGTATCCGCCAGGCGCGTGGCGACCTCCCCCAGCGGCGCGCGCTTCCCCGGATCGCGCGGCCCGCCCGCCGACCCGAGCAGCACGATCAGGCGCCCCCGCGTCGTGGACCGCAACGCCTCCAACGCCTTTTCCAGGCTCGGCGGCGTATGCGCGAAATCCACCACCACGCGCACGCCCGCGTCCCCGCCCGGCACCAGCTCCATGCGCCCCGGCACGCCCCGGAACGACGCCAGCCCCGCCACGAGCGCGTCCACGCCCGACCCCAGGTGCGCCGCCGCCGCCATCGCCGCGAGCGCGTTGTGCACGTTGAACCGCCCCACCATCGGCAGGTGCGCGTCGAACTCCCCGAGCGGCGACAGCACGTGGAAATGCAGGCCCGTGCTGCGCTCCTCAATGTCGCCCGCCCGCCAGTCCGCGACGTCCTCCACACCGTACGTCACGTACGCCGCCGCGCGCGGCCGGAGCTGCGCCGTCCACGGGTCATCCGCGTTCAGCACCGAGAAGCGCGCGCGCTCCACCAGCCGCGCCTTGTCCGCGAAGTACTGCTCCACCGTCCCGTGGAAATCCAGGTGCTCGCTCGTCAGGTGCGTCCAGACCGCCACGTCCCAGTCCACGGCGCGCACGCGGTCCAGCGCAAGCGCGTGGCTGCTCGCCTCCAGCACCACCGCCTCGCCGCCGCTCGCACCGATCTCCGAAAGGGTCGACTGCACCTCCGGCGCCTCCGGCGTCGTGAAATGCGCCGGGAAGTGCCGCAGCGCCCCGTCCGGCAGCTCGTACCCCACGGTGCTCAGCAACCCTGTCCGCACGCCCGCCGCGCGCAGCAGGTGCCGCGTGATCCAGCTGGTCGTCGTCTTCCCGTCCGTGCCCGTAATGCCCACCACGCGCAGCGCGCGGCTCGGGTGCCCCGCCAGGGCCGCTGCCGCGTCCGCCAGCGCCGCCCGCGCGCCCGGCACGCGCACGTACGGCAGCGGGCTCGGCACGCCGTCCGGCAGGCCCTCACCGAACACGCACACCGCGCCGTTCGCCGCGGCCTCCGCCATGAACGCGTGCCCGTCCACGCGCGCGCCCCGCACGGCCACGAACGCGAACCCCGGCCTCACCCACCCGGCGTGATGCGTCACCCCCGTCACATCCGGATTCTCAGCGGGAGGCGTGAGGTTCAGCTCGGCAGCGAGGTCATGCAGCTTCATGCCCTGACTGTAGCGGGCGCCCGCCCGTCAAGGGAGCAGGCGCCGCAACGCGTCCGCGTCCACCACCCGCACGCTCCGGCGCTGCAACGCAATGAACCCCCGCCGGTAGAACTCCCCCAGCTTGCGACTCACCAACTCCGGCACCGTCCCCAACTGTGCCGCGAGCGCCGAATTGCTCGGCAGCGCGTACGCCGCCCCTTCCGGAGCGTGCGCCAGCAGATGCCCCGCCAGGCGCGCATTCAGGTCCTGAAACACCAACTGCTCCAGCCGCCCCAGCACCTCCGCGTGGCGCCGCGCGAAGTACGCGATGACCGCCTCCGCCAGCACCGGCGACGCGAAACACGTGCGCCGCACTACCTGCGCGTCCACCGCGAACACCGCCGCGTCCTCCAGCGCCACCGCCGTGGCCGACACGGTCGCGCCAGGCACGAACACGCTCACGCCCGACACCACCTGACGCGGCCCCACCACGTGCAGCGCCACCTCCCGCGCCCCACTGAACTTCGACACGCTCAACCAACCGCCCTCCACCACGTATAGGGCCGTGGCGCCGTCCCCCTCCCGGAACAACGCCTCCCCCCGGCCCAACCGTCGGAACCGCCCGGCAGCCGCCAGCACCTCCAGCTCCGCGACGCCCGCCGAACCGAACACCCCCGTCAGCCGCAGCAGATTCCGGGCACGCTCGGTCGTCACGCCTCATCCTGCCACGCGCCCTCACCGCCCGAAAAACGCCCGGTTGACCTGCGCAAACACCCCCTCTGCACCCACCAGATCATCCTCATGCGCAATCGCCCCCACCGGACAGGCCACCACGCACGCCCCGCAATCAATGCACTCCTCCGGGTCAATCACGAACTGCGCGCCCGCATCATGAATGCAGTCCTTCGGGCACACCTCCCGGCACGCCCCGTCCCGCACGCCCGCACACCGATCCGTAATCACATACGCCATGCGCCGAGCATGCCCGCACGGCCCGAGCGGCGCCATGACCCAGGTCAAGCGCCGCTCAACGCAGCAGCGGCGTCCCGAACCCGTGCGCCTCGATCCGCTCGCACACCCACGCGAACGCGTCCGCGTCCGCCACGAAATCCAGCTCATCGCCCGGCACGCGCACCACCGGCGAATGCGTGTACCCCTCCACCCACTGGCCGTACAGATCGTTCAGGCCCCCCAGGTACGCGTCCGGAATTGCCTGCTCGTACGTCCGCCCACGCCGACCGATCCGAGCGCGCAACGTCGGCAGCGACGCATCAATGTGCACCAGCAGGTCCGGCGTGCGCAGCGCCGGCAAAATCCCCTCGAACAACCCCAGGTACGTCCGCCAGTCCCGGTCATCCATGTGCCCGCCCGCATGCAGGTTCCGCGCGAAAATGTTCGCGTCCTCGAACACCGTCCGGTCCTGAATCACGTGCGGCGCGCCATTCACCACCCGCAGGTGCTGCTCCAGCCGCTTCGACAAGAAGAACACCTGACTGTGAAACGCGAACCGCCGCATGTCCCCATAAAAATCCTGCAGGTACGGGTTCTCCTCGAACGGCTCATACACGGCGTTCAAGCCGTACTTCTCCGCGAGCATGCCCGTAAGGGTGCTCTTCCCACTGCCGATGTTGCCGCTCACTGCCAGGTACATGCCTCACCACCACCGGGCCAGCTCGGCCCGCACCCCACCACCACGCGCCCGCAACGCGTCACCCCACCGCCGACGCCGCGCTCAATCCGCAGCGCTGCTGATCCCGAGCGCCGCATCCACCCGCGCGAGCACCTCCCGCTCATGCTCTGCGTTCCCCACGAAATCGAACTCCGCGGCCTCCAGTTGCAGCAGCTTCCCGCCGTACGTCCGGAAGTACTCGTCGTACCGCCCCGTCAGGTCCGCGAGGTACGCCGCCTGCATGTCCGCCTCGAACGGCCGCCCGCGCATCGCAATGCGCGACAACAACACGTCCGTATCCGCGCGCAGGTACACCACCAGGTCCGGCTGCGGCAACCGCGGCCGCAGGTGTGTGTACAGGTCCTGATACAACGCGAACTCATCGTCGCGCAGGTTCATCGCCGCGAAAATAAAATCCTTGTCGAACAGGTAATCGCTGACAACGTCCTCCGCGAACAACTCCCCCTGCGCGATCCCCGCCAGCTGCTTAAACCGCGACAACAAGAAAAACACCTGCACCTGAAACGCGTACGCGTCCGGCTGTTCATAAAACCGCGCCAGGAACGGATTCTCCTCCACGATCTCCAGGTTCAGGCGCGCACCGTACCGCGCCGCGAGCCGCCGCGACAAACTGGTTTTCCCGACCCCGATGGGCCCCTCGACGACCACGTACATGCAGCGCGCATGATACCCCGCCCCCACCCCGAAGGCACCATGAAACCTCACGCGTGCCGCAACTTCGCGCGCGTGCGCACGCACCACCCCCTACTGTGAACGCCGAGGCTAACGTGCACGACCACCGCCGCAAACCCACCCCCACCGCCCCCCTGACGGTCCGCCCCGTGCAGCGCCTCCATGAGACGCACGTCCCCCGATGGAGCGCGCCTGCACCCGCACCCGCTCGCCTCACGCTCACCGAGGCGCGCACCACCCATCCCGTACAGCGCCAGACCGCGCAACCCGCCCTGCACGCCAGCGCCCTGCTTCAGGCCGACACGCAGGCCCTCCAACGCCTCAGCGCCGACGTGGCGGTCCAGCGCGCCTCCGTGCGCGCGTCCATGACCACCCTCGCAGCGCACGGACTCACGCCACAACCCCTGGCCACCCTGCAGCGCCGCACCCCAGCCCCCGACCCGACTCCGCCCGCCCTCACGCCCATTCAGCGCCAGGCGCTCACCGAAACGGCCCAGCACACCGCCCTGGCCGCCCTGCAACGCCACGCCCGCTACGTTCCCCTCACCGAACGCGCGCACCACGCCGCCGAAGTGCTGCAGCGCGCGGCCCAGCAGGGCGCCGACGCGGACGCCGCCTACACCCACATCCTGCAGCGCACCCCGGACGCCGCCGCACTCCAGCACGCCATGAGCCTCCAGCGCGCCCAGGCGCACAAACACGCACAGTCGCTCGAACACCACGCCCGACTGGTGCAGCACGCGCAGCTGCAACGCCACCTGGATCAGGCCATTCAGCGCCAGACCGAAGCACATCTCCGGAGCGTCACGCAGCGCGTGCAAGCGAGATCCGGGGGCGGGGAGGCGCTGCCGGCGAGCGTGCAGCGACACCTGGAAGCGGGCCTGAACGCGGACCTGAGCCGCGTGCGGGTGCACACGGACGGGGAAGCGGACACACTGAGTAAGTCGGTGAACGCGGTGGCGTTCACGAGCGGGCAGGACATCTACTTCCAGAACGGGCGGTACGACCCGCACAGCCCCTCGGGCCTGGAGCTGCTGGCGCACGAAGCGACGCACACCGTGCAACAGGCGCAAGGCCGCGTCGCGCCCGGCCTCGACCCAGACGCGGGGCTTGAACAGGAAGCCCAGACCATGGGTGCCCAGCTGGCGGCGAATGGCTCAGCGTTCAGGCAAGGGCTCCAACGCCCCGGAAGGGGACCTTCAGCGGGAGGCGGAGGAATTCAGAGGCAGGCCGATGGGTCAGGAGCTTACGGGAGTCAATCGCCAACTATGAAGTTACGGCTGGCCAAGGAAGGCTGGTACGCGGCTGCGAGCGTTGCTGCAGGGATGGGTATGCCGAATGCAGCTCGGCATATGCGGCATTATCTGAATAATTCGGGCAAGCCCCTTGAAGTTGATGTCAGTTCAATGATGAAAGACTGCAAAGTCCTTCGGGCCGCTGTTCTCGAAAAACGCGATGCCGAAGTTCTGGCTGTTGGGCCACGTATCGCGTTCATGAAGCCTGGGGCGTCCATCAGTTTCACGAGTGCGAAGTTTACCGATGCATACATTGGGTCAGGTGACAGCAAAGATTGGTTCTATGCGATTGGAGGCTACACCTACTGGCTACAGGGTGAAGTCTATCAAAGAGGTAAAGATATTCTGAAAGTGAAATACAGGGTGCATATTCATGATGTTTATAATTGGGACAAGGGAAAAGCAGTAACCATCTTTGGAAAAACTATTACAGATGAGTCGATGGGTCTGATGCACAAAGCTGGCATTGCTAGAGAGTACACAGTTTATGGACAAAGTGAACCCATTGCTGACTTTATGTCGTTGTGGAAAATAGGTTCTCAGAAACCAGCAACAAGTTTTCAAGGGCCTCGAATTAATACTTTGACGACTCGCGGTAATACTGAAGAGCGTGTCAGGGGCGTACGATGAAAAAGACTCTTTATTTGGTTGGTATTATAACCCTTGTGACTTCCTGTAAAATTTCAAACCAGATGAAAGACACGCCAGGCCCGCATATGGACTTGCGGTCTCTTCTGGAGGAGGCTGGTAGCCCTTTGGTGGTTCCAGAAAATATTCCCGTGAAACAAAAGTACGCGGATGGTCTGGCGACAGTTATGATATTCATGCTGTCTGAATCTCAGCTTGCTCGGTTTAAATCAGAAAATAGTTATCTGACTTCTGAAAATCTTGAAAAAATCCCTTTTGGTCTGAAGAGATTCCAAGATAAAATTAATTTTGGTCAAGGGGAGTATATATTTGCTGGAGAAAATAATGACGCTGATAATATAACATATGAAGGTATTTATATAAATCGTGAATCTGGAAAATTTAATATTGTTTATGCATATGTGAAAAATTAGGCCCGCTTTTTAGCGGGCCTAATTTTCAAGAGGTTTACAGCGTCCGTTTTTGCAGCGTGGCTTTGATGGTGACTTCTTTCTTGTTGCGCCAGAGCTTGAGCGTGACCGTCTGCCCAGGGCGTTTCGCGGCGATCAACCGAATGACGTCGTAGCGACTGCGCGCGCGCTTGCCATCCACCGCGAGGATGACGTCGCCGAGCGTCACGAACTGCCCGCTGGTGTTGCGCAGGCTGCCGCGCAGGCCTGCGCGCGCCCCGGTGGTGCCGGCGGGCACTTCGTCGACCAGCGCCCCCTCGCTGCTGGTGAGGCCGGCGAGGCGCCGCAGGGCCGGGTCGAGGTCCGCGAGGTCCACGAGGGTCACGCCGAGCGTGCCCCGCTGGGGCACACCCACGCGCTCCAGGTCCGTGAGGGACTGCTTGACGAGGTCGCCGGGCAGCGCGATGCCGATCACGCCGATGACCAGGTCGCTGGAGCTGGCGTTGGCGTCGGCGATGCCCACGACGGCGCCGCGCGAGTCGAGTACGGGCCCGCCGCTGTTGCCGCCCTGGATGTTGGCGGTGGTGAGGAGGTACTGGGCGACTTCTTCGCCGAGGTTGTCGTTGCGGGGGACGTTGCGGCTGTTGGCGTTGGTGCTGTACACGCCGGTGCTGATGAAGTTCTGGTAGCGCAGGGGTGTGCCGATGACGATGAGTTTCTGCCCGGGGATCAGGCTGGCGCTCTCGCCGAACGGGAGGGTTTTGGGCGCGGTGATGCCCTTGACGCGCAGGATGGCGATGTCGATGCCCGGGTCGACGCCTTCGATCTTGGCGGTGGCGGTGCGGCCGTCGTACAGGGTGACGGTGATGCTTTCCTGGTACTGGACGACGTGGAAGTTGGTGACGATGAGGTCTTTTTTGTAGAAGAACCCGGTGCCGGTTTCGATGGGGTCGTCGCCGGGTTGCAGTTGGGCTTTGGCTTTGCGCGCGTCGATGCGGACGACGGCTTTCACGGCGGCCTGCGTCACTTCGACGGTGTTGATTTCGTCGGGGGTGACGAGGGCGCGGGCGGCGGTGACGCGGCCCGTGTAGTAGCCGCCGATGCCGATGGCGCCGAGCAGCGCGGTGAGCATCAGGACGCGCGCGCGCATGCTACTCGCTGCCTTTGCTGCCGCTGTCGCTCTTGGCGGGGCGGGAGTCGTTCACGTAGAAGCCGCTGCCCTTGAAGGCGATGCCGGGGCGCGCGAGGACGCGTTTGATGGGCGCGCCGGTGTCGGGGTGGGTGGTGTGCGGGTCGTCCCGCATGCTTTGTTGCAGCTCGTAGATTTCGCCCGTTTCGAGGTTCTTGTACAGGTAGGTCGGCATGGCGTTCCTCCAATGGGTCAATGTAGCAAAGTCGATTCGGCGGGTGGTTGCGTGTGGGGACGGTGTTTTCTTTAGGGGGCGCTCGGCAAACGGGCGTCCGTTCGGGTAGCGTGTTCGGCATGACTGCTGACATGTCTCCTGTGCTGGTGACGCGGCGCGGCGCGGTGCTGCTGCTGACCCTGAACCGCCCGGACGTCCGGAATGCCCTGAGTGCCGACGTGGTTTCGGCGTTGCATGCGGAGGTGCGCGCTGCGGAGGCTGACCCGGATGTGCGCGCGGTCGTGCTGACCGGAGCGGGGCGGGCGTTCAGTGCGGGTGCGGATCTGCGGGCGCTGCAGACGCTGGGTGCGGCGAGCAGCGAGGCGAACAAGGCCGACTCGCAGGCGCTCGCGGACCTGCTGTCCGCGCTGTACACGTCGCGCAAGCCGGTGGTGGCGGCGGTGGAGGGCGCGGCGGTGGCGGGCGGCGCGGGCCTCGCGAGTGCGTGTGACGTGGTCGTTGCGGGGGCGAGCGCGAAGTTCGGGTACACGGAGGTGAAGCTGGGGTTCGTGGCGGCCATCGTGATGGTGTTCCTGCTGCGCGTGGTCGGCGAGAAGCACGCGCGCGAGCTGCTGCTGACCGGCCGGCTGGTGGACGCGCGTGAGGCGTGGCGGGTGGGGCTCGTGAACGAGGTGGTGGAGGACGGCGCGGCGTTGACGCGGGCGCTGGAGGTCGCGGAGGAAATCGCGTCGAACAGCGCGACGGCGCTGGCCACCACGAAGGAGATGCTGGCGCTCGTGCCGGGTATGGGCCTCGCGGAGGGCCTGCGGTACGCGGTGGGCGTGAACGCCTGGACGCGGACCACCAGCGACCTGAAAGAGGGCGTGGCGGCGTTCCTGGAGAAGCGCGCGCCGAACTGGCCGCGCGGGACGTCCGGAGGGGAGTAACTGGGCGGGACATGCAGGCGCACGGACCGGCGCGTGCCGGTCCGTGCGGGGAAGCCGCGCGGCCTCCCTGAGGGGTCAGTAGCGGGGAAGGCCGGCGAGACCGCCGTATTCCTGCACGAGCCGGTCGGCGAAGTCGCCGTGCACACGGCGAACGGTGACGCCGTACAGGGTTTCGAGGTCCGGGAGGACTTCCTCAAGGGTGACGCGTTCCATGAGGCTGCCGTCGAGGGGGCTGGAGGCGACGTCCTTTTTGCTGGTGAAGTAGGGGACTTCGCGGTTGTGGCTGCGGTAGACGTGCATCTGCTCGCCGCTTTCCGGGACGACGATCAGGTGCAGGCGGGATTGCTGGACCATGTCGAGGACCGTTTCGACTTCCATGATGCCTTTTTCCTGGATGTCGCTGAGCAGGCGCGCTTCTTCTTTGACCTGGTGGTCCTCGATGATGTTCATGACGCGTTCGAGGATCTGCTGCGGGTCGGCCCAGCTGGCGCCGCCGCTGACGTTCGTTTCGCCGATGACCTCGTACGGGGCGGTGCTGGCGATTTCCGCGCGGAATTCGGCGAGGCGCTGCACGGGGCCGACGAGCACGAGGTGCTTAAGGCCGAGGGCGCGCATGTGGCGCGTGAGCTGGTCGGCCATCTGGTTGTAGAAGCGTTGCTGCGCGGCACTTTCGCGTTTTTCGAACAGGTCGGTGCCGCTGTCGCTGCGCGGGCCGCTGCCGGGCTGGCCACGTCCGGCGCCGCCGGCGCCGGGCGCGCCGGGGACGTGGCGGGTGCCGGATACCATGGTGTCCCAGCGGTCGCCGTCGTCGAGGCGGACGTTTTCGTCGCGGCGCACTTCGATGATTTCACCCTGGCGGACCATGAAGAAGCGCGCCCATTCGCGGTCGACGGCGAGCACGCCGACGCTGGGCATGCGTTCGAGCAGGTCGTCGAGCATGGGGAGCAGGGGGCGGCCGTAATGGAAGCGTTCGGGCAGGTCGACCTGCAGTTCGAAGCGTTCGAACTGGTCATGGCCGACGAGGTAGAAGGCGCTTTTGCCGTAGGTGCTGCGGGAACGCCCGAGGTCCTCGAGGATCTGGTTCATGACGGTGGGCGGCACGCCGGCGTCCTGCATCTCGACCTTGACGCGCGTGGTGAGGCCGTTCGCAGCGTTGTCGGGGTTGGCGGGGTTGTCGTTGATGACGGCCATGAGGACCATGGCGTCTTCGGGGAGGGCCTTGATGCGGTCGATATCGGCGCGTGTAATCACGGTGGTGCCTCCTAGGGGTGGGGACTTGGGCTTCTATTGTTCGGGCGGCGCGCGAGAGGAGCGCCAAGGTTGCATGAACCGCGCTTCATGCGGGGGTGTGGTGGGTGCGGCAGCATGAATGAGGCCCCGATGAGTGAGTGTGTTACACACCGTACTCACGGGCATAGCGTGATACACTCGGCACGCAAGGAGGTGTCAGGCACACACAAACACCAGACAGGGGGAGCGCAAGGCCCGACGCCCACACGCGGCGCATTCGGGATACGAGGTGGAGGTGAGCGAAGCGATCTGCGGATGCCTCCAGGGTCACGCCGGACCCTCCCCGAGCCCACACGGCTCAAGTGACGCCATAACCCGCGCGGCAACGCGCGCATAACGCGCCACACGGCACACCATTAAGGGCCGCCACCCTCCCCTGCGGACCACCGCGGGTACAGTCCAGCCCCGGCTGAAGGCCCCACGGCCGCCGCCACGCCCTCGTCGCGTCGCGGCAAGGTCCTTCCGCCCACCCCCACCTGGAGCGGCGCTCCCACGCGCCGCCCCGGCCCCACGCTCACGGAGAGAACACTATGTGCGGAATTGTTGGATACATCGGTCAGCGCAACGCCCAGGACGTCCTGATCAGCGGCCTCGCCAAACTCGAATACCGCGGCTACGACAGCGCCGGCGTCGCCGTCTGCACCGACAACGGCATCCAGGTGCGCAAGAAGGCCGGCAAGCTCGCCAACCTCAGCACCGAACTGGAAGGCACGCCGCTCACCGGCACGCTCGGCATCGGCCACACCCGCTGGGCCACGCACGGCCTCCCCAACGACACCAACGCCCACCCGCACGCCACCGAGGACGGCCGCCTCGTCATCATCCACAACGGCATCATCGAGAACTACCTGCAGCTCAAAGAAGCCCTGATGAGCCGCGGCCACACCTTCCTCAGCGAAACCGACAGTGAAGTCCTCGCGCACCTCATCGAGGAGAAGTACGCGCAGCTAAGCGGCAACCTGTACGAAGCGGTCCGCCAGGCGCTCGGCGACGTGCGCGGCGCGTACGGCATCGTCGTCACGCACGTCGACCACCGCGAGATCGTCGCGGCCCGCACCGTCAGCCCGCTCGTGATGGGCGTCGGCGAAGGCGAAATGTTCCTCGCCAGCGACGTGCCCGCGCTGCTCGCCTACACCCGCAACATGGTCTTCCTGCACGACGGCGACATGGTCGTCCTCAACGACGACGGCTACCGCGTCACCGACCTGCAGGGCAACGCCGTCCAACGCCAGGTGGAACGCATCGACTGGGACGCCGAAGCCGCCGAGAAGGGCGGGTACGACACCTACATGCTCAAGGAGATCTACGAGCAGCCCGTCGCGCTCACCAACACCCTGATCGGTCGCCTGCACGACGAAACCGGCGAGGTGAACCTCGACATCAACCTCAACCCCGCCAGCTTCAAGCGCATCAGCATCATCGCGTGCGGCACCGCGTACTATGCCGGCCTGGTGGGCGAGTACCTGATCGAGCAGCTCGCGCGCGTGCCTGTCGAAGTGGACGTCGCCAGCGAGTACCGCTACCGCTCCCCGCTCGTCAGCGAGGACACCCTCGCCATCGTCGTCAGCCAGAGCGGCGAGACCATCGACACGCTTGAAGCGCTGCGCGAAGCCAAGAAGTTCGGCGCGAAAACCCTCGGCGTCATCAACGCCAAGGGCAGCAGCATGACCCGCGAACTCGACGACACCCTGTACATCCACGCTGGCCCGGAAATTGGCGTGGCCAGCACCAAGGCGTACACCAGCATGGTCAGCGCTTTCATGCTGCTCGCCCTGTGGCTCGGGCGCGCGCGCGGCACGCTCGGCGAGGACCTCGGCCGTGAGCTGCTGCACGCCACCCGCGAACTCCCGCGCCTCGTCGAGGAAGCCCTCGCACCCGAACGCGTCGAGAAGATCAAGCAGATCGCCGAGAAGTACAGCGGCGCCCGCGACTACCTGTTCCTCGGGCGCGGCGTGAACGCCCCCACCGCCTTCGAGGGCGCGCTGAAACTCAAGGAGATCAGCTACATCCACGCCGAGGCGTACGCCGCCGGCGAGATGAAGCACGGCCCCATCGCCCTCATCGACGAGCACCTGCCCGTCGTCGTGGTCGCCACCGAAAGCTTCCTGCTGGAAAAGACCATCAGCAACGTGCAGGAAGTCCGCGCCCGCAGCGGCAAGGTCATCGCGATCCTCAGCGACGGCGACACCGAGAACGCCCGCCACGCCGACGACGTCATCTACGTCCCGCACGCGCACGAAATGGTCAGCCCCATCGTGAACGCCGTCGCCATGCAGCTCCTCGCGTACCACACCGCCACCGCGCTCGGCAAGGACGTCGACAAGCCCCGCAACCTCGCCAAGAGCGTCACCGTCGAGTAAAACCCATCAGGAATTCCCAGAAGGTGGGCGCGTCAGCGCCCACCTTCTGCGCGGTATCCGCTGGGCACATTGAGGGAATTCTCAGCCACCCGCGCGCGCCGTCCTGAACACTCGGCGCATGAGCTACGTCGTGATGGTCAGCCGCCCCACCGAAGACCCCCAGAGCCCCACGCACCAGTTCCGCCTCACCGACGCGCAGGGCCAGCCCATGACGTTCAGCGACATGGCGCAGGCCGAAGCCGCCCGCGCGCAGCACCTCCGGGACTTCCCGGCGGACAGCGCGAACGTCGTTCCCGCCGACACGGCGGAGCGCCCATAACCCTCCCGCGGGGCCGCGTGCACGTCGGTACGTCCGGCTGGGCGTACCGTTCGTGGCGCGGCCCGTTCTACCCGCCGGGCCTGCGCCAGCGCGAGGAACTTGCGTTTGCAGCGCGGACGTTCGGGACGCTGGAAATCAACGCGTCCTTCTACCGCCTGCAGTCCCCGGCCACGTACGCGCGCTGGGCGCAGGAAACGCCGGACGACTTCGTGTTCGCCGTGAAAGGCAGCCGCTTCATCACGCACATGCGCAAGCTGCGCAACGTCGAGGACGCCCTCGCGAACTTCTACGCGTCGGGCGTGCTGATGCTCGGCGCGAAACTCGGGCCGTTCGTGTGGCAGCTCCCGCCAAGGCTCACGTACCACCCGGACGTGATCGAGGCGTTCCTGACGCGCCTGCCGCGCCGCACCACGCAAGCCGCGGCGCTCTCGCAGACCGCCGACCGTTTCGACACGACGGACGCGCCCACCCCGGAGGACCGGCCCCTGCGACACGCACTGGAGGTGCGGCACGAGAGCTTCCTGACCGAGGAGTTCACCGCGCAACTCCGTCGGCACGGGGTCGCGCTCGCCGTCGCGGACGCAGCCGGCCTGTACCCGCTGGTGGAGGAGAGCACAACCGACTTCATGTACGTGCGCCTGCACGGCGCCTCAGCGCTGTACAGCAGCGGGTACACCCCCGAGGAACTGGCGGTGTGGGCTCAGCGTCTGCGCGCGTGGCAGCGCGGGGAGCCCTCCGGCACCCTGCCGGGCATCACCGGTGAGGCCCCACGAGGTCCGCAGGACGTGTACGTGTACTTCGACAATGACATCGGCGCGCACGCCCCGGCAGACGCCGCGGCACTGCACGCCCTGCTGAGCGCGGCGGACTAAGAGCCTGCGGACAAACGGTCGGCGGCGTCCAAATGGACTGTTGTTGACGCTGACGCTCCGAACCGCTGCGCGTGGTGTCCTCAATCTCTAACCCGCGGGGAGTCCTGACCCGTCAGGACTCCCCGCGCTTCGGTCTTACAGGTTCGTGGGAACGCGGACACCTTTGGCGCGGCGGTACAGCTGCGCGGGCCGTCCGACGCCGTTGCGGCGCTCGCCACTGGCGAGCAGGACGCCCTGCGCGAGCAGGCGTTTGCGGAAGTTCCGCTTGTCGAGTTTGCGGTTCAGGATCGCCTCGTGCACTTCCTGGAGTTCCGGAAGGGTGAATGTTTCCGGGAGGAATTCGAGGGCGAGGTGCGCGTACTCCAGGCGGGTGCGCAGGCGGTTGAGGGCGCGCGTGAGGATGTCCGCGTGGTCGAACGCGAGGGGTGGGGGGGTGTGCGCGGGGAACCAGTCGGCGCCGATGGTGTTGCCGCCGCTGGTGACGCGGACGGTGCCGTGCGGGAGGACCGCCATGTGGGCGACGCTGACGATGCGGCCGCGCGGGTCGCGTTGGACGGCGCCGAAGGTGAAGAACTGCTCGAGGTGGCGCGGTTCGAGGTTGATGGTGGTTTCCTCGCGGAGTTCGCGCAGGGCTGCGTCGTGGAGTTCTTCGCCTTCGTGGACGAAGCCGCCGGGAAGTGCCCAGGTTTGGGCGTGGGGGAGCGTGCCGCGCTGGACGAGCAGGACGCGCAGTTCCCCGCCGTGCATCGCGAACGCGGCGACGTCCACGGCGAGGCCGACCTGGGCGGCCTGAGGCGGCAGGGTAAGTGTAGTCATGACGCTTATGCTACGAGCGCGAGCGGGGAGCGTCAAGCAAATAAGGGCGCCCTGGAAAAGGTTCCAGGCGCCCCGCGTCAGACATCTCCCGGACATTAGTGTCTGGACACCGCCACGTGGGCCCGCAGCACCTCCGCCACGCTCCACGCCTGGAACGGGCAGCCGCCCGGCGCCAGCGTCGTGCCCGCGAACACCTCCGACACGCCGCCCACGCCCGCCTCCCACAGGTGCGCGCGCAGTCCCGCCAGCGCCCACCGCGCGCGCACCACGTCACCACGCCGGAGCAGCAGGGTCACGTACGCCCCCAGCGGCCACGGCCACACCGTTCCCTGGTGGTATGCGGCGTCACGCACCAGGCGGTGCCCGCCGTACGCGCCGCGGTACGCCGCGTCTTCCGGCGAGAGTGTCCGCAGCCCCAGTGGCGTCAGCAGGTGCGTCTCTGCCACGCGCAGCGCCGCGTCCAGCTGTTCGGCGGTGGCGGGCGTGTCCGGCAGCGCCAGCGCGAGCAGCGCATTCGGGCGGATCGCGGCGTCTGCGGTGCCGTCATCGTGCAGCACGTCGTACGGGAACCCGGCGTCCGCGTTCCAGAACGCCGCGAAACTCGCCTGCGCCCGTGTGAGCGCCGTCCCGAACTGCGCCGCCTCCCCGAGCCGGGCACTCAGGCGCCCCTCCACGGCCAGCGCGCCGATCCACAACGCGTTGATTTCCACCGGCTTACCGTGGCGTGGCGTCACCACCCAGTCCTCGATGCGTACGTCCATCCACGTGAGCTGCACGCGCGGCGCCCCTGCCCGCAGCAGCCCGTCGCGCGCGTCCACGCCAATCCCGAAGTCCGTGCCGTCCACGTGGTGCTGCAAGATGGCCCGCAGTGCGGGCAGGTGCGCCCGCGCGAACGCCTCGTCGCCGCTTGCGTGCACGTACCGCTCGAACGCCTGAAACAGCCACAGCGAGCCGTCTACGGTGTTGTACCCGGCGCCACTTCCGTCATCGTAGAAGTTGTTCGGGACGAGGCCACGCTGCGCGTAGCGTAGGAACGTCTCCAGCAGGCCGCGCGCCTCCGTGAAGCGCCCGGTCGTGAGCAGCAGCCCGCTCAGCGCGATCATGCTGTCCCGCCCCCAGTCCGCGAACCACGGGTACCCGGCGATGACCGACACGCTGTCCACCGACGCGCGGCGCACGAGGTACGCGTCGGCGGCGAGGGTCAGGTGCGCCGTGTCCTCGTCGCGCAGGCCGGTGGTGGCCTGCGCGGTCCGCACGAGGCCCGAGCGGCGGGACACCTCCGCCTCCCACGCGCCCCACGGGTCGAGGGCCCCCTCCTCCAGGCCGTCCACGACGAGGGCCACGCGGCCCCCGCCGGCGGGCAGGGTCACCTGGAACAGCGTGGCGCCCAGCGCGCGGTCCGTGTCCGCCTCGCCGCGTGCCGCCTCCTGCCGGTAATGCAGCCGCTGCGTGTACGGGGCGGGGAAGAGCGCCGTCACGGTTCCGCCCGGCGCGTGCACGTGCATCTGGAGGGTATGGGTGCCCTGGATGGTCGCGTGGGGGCCCTGCACGCTGAACGTCAAGGTCGGCGCCTGAGGGCAGACGGCGTGCATGTCGCGGTCCGTGAACAGGCCGCCGAGCGTCAGGGTCACCTCCTCGCGGGCGTCCACGTCGTACAGCAGCACCAGCGTCCCTGCGTGCCGGGGCATAAAGGCGCGCCGCTGCACCCGCACACCGTGCGCCACCTGCGTCCGCAGGGGCAGCAGCCCCTGCAGCACCACACTCTCCAGGGTGTGCAGGCCGTCGCCCTCCAGCGTGCCGGGCGCCACCTCGAACGCGTGCAGGGTCGCGGTGCGGCCTGCCACGTCGAGCGTCTCCAGCGGCGTGATGAACATCACCCGCCGGTCCACGGGCGGTTGGTGGCTGACCGCGAGGCCGCTGTACGAGCGGGTGGGCGCGCCTGCCAGGCTGCTCATCGAGAAGCCGCCCAGGCCGTCGGTGAGCAGCACCTCACGGTCGAGGTCACGGGCGGTCTGCGGGCCGAACACGGGCGACAGGGGCAGCGTCATGCGCCCAAGCGTACGGCAGGTCCCGCGTCTAAAGGCATGCCGAACACGCACACGCTCAGGAACGGGCCGTACACGTGGTAGACTGACCTGTCAAGCCCTTTGTGGCGATGCCGTCCCGAGCGCCAGCGTGCGCCGGGGCGCGCGGAGGTGATGAGCATAGCGAAAGATCTCAAAATCAACGAGCAGATCCGGGTCCGACAAGTCCGCCTTATCGATGACGAAGGCGGCCAGGTTGGCATTATCGACACGCGCGAAGCGATGGCGATGGCGCGCCAGAAGAGCCTGGATCTGGTCATGGTCGGGCCGACGGCCGTCCCCCCGGTCTGCAAGCTGATGGACTACGGTCGCTTCCGCTACGAGCAGCAGCAGAACGAGAAGGAAAACCGCAAGCGTGCCCGCGCCCACGAAGTCAAGGCGATCAAGTTCCGCGTCAAGATCGACGACAACGACTTCAAGACCAAGACGAACCACGTGCGCCGCTTCCTGCAGGAAGGCCACAAGGTCAAGGTCACCATCATGTTCCGCGGCCGTGAGCGCACGCACCCGGAGCTCGGTGAGCGCATCCTGCACCGCGTCGCGGAAACCCTCGCGGACATCGGCGCGCCCGAAAGCACCCCCAGCATGATGGGCATGGACATGAACATGATCATGGTGCCCAAACCCGGCGCGATCAAGAAAACCGACGCGGCCGCTGGCGTCCCGGCCACCAGCGACGTGGACGTCGACGCCGCGCCCACCCAGGCGTAACCGGCAGCGCCCCCGAGCGGCCCGCACCTGCGGGCCGCTTCTGCATGCACCCCTAGCGTGCGCGCGCTGCATCCTGTACACTTTTATCTTGGCCAAGCGGGGCCGGGCAGTGAACAGCACCAGCGTGTGCGGCCCGAACCCCCAGACGGCAACCCCACCCGCGTGGGTGTTCGCCGGGCTAAAGGAGCATCATGCCGAAGCAGAAGACCAAAAAGAGCGCCACGCGCCGCATCAAGATCACGGCGACCGGCAAAGTGATGGCGTTCAAGAGTGGCAAACGCCACCAGAACACGGGCAAGTCCGGTGACGAAATCCGCGGCAAAGGCCAGGGCTTCGTTCTCGCCAAGAGTGAATGGGCACGCATGAAGGCCATGCTGCCGAAGGGGAAGTAAGATGCCGCGCGTCAAAACCGGGATTGTTCGTCGTCGCCGTCACAAGAAAGTCCTCAAGCGCGCCAAGGGCTTCTGGGGCTCACGCAGCAAGCAGTACAAGAACGCCTTCCAGACGCTGCTCAACGCCGCCACGTACGAGTACCGTGACCGTCGCAACAAGAAGCGTGACTTCCGTCGCCTGTGGATCCAGCGTATCAACGCCGGCGCCCGCCTGCACGGCATGAACTACAGCACCTTCATCAGCGGCCTCAAGAAGGCCGGCGTGGGCCTGGACCGCAAGATCCTCGCGGACCTCGCCGCGCGCGAACCCGAAACGTTCGCCACCCTCGTGGAAACCGCCAAAGGCGCCCACGCGGCCTAAGGCACCCTGTGCCCGGAACCGGAGCTTCGGCTCCGGTTTTTTTGTGGGTCTTCAGGGGCGCTTCAGGGAACGCGGCGCGCACAGGTCCGGCCCGTATCATGCGCGCATGACGGACCCTCAGCAGATCCTGGGTATCGACATCGGCGGGAGCGGCATCAAGGGCGCGCCCGTGGACGTCACCACCGGGCAGCTCCTCGCGGAGCGCCACCGCATCCCCACCCCCGAAGGTGCCGACCCCGACGACGTCGCGCGCGTCATCACCGAAATTCAGCGGCACTTCGGGTGGGACGGCCCGGTCGGCTGCACCTTCCCGGGCGTCGTTCGCCGCGGCACGACCCTCACCGCCGCGAACGTCAGCAAGGACTGGGTGGGTCTCGACGCCGCGAAACTCCTCGCGGACGCGACCGGCACGCCCGTGCAGGTCCTGAACGACGCGGACGCCGCCGGCCTCGCCGAAGCGCGCTTCGGCGCCGGCAAGGACGTGACCGGCGTGGTGATCCTGCTGACCTTCGGCACCGGCATCGGCAGCGCCGTCATCCAGCACGGCACCCTGCTGCCCAACACGGAATTCGGGCACATGGAGTTCAATGGGCACGAGGCCGAAGCGTGGGCGTCGGACCGCGCGCGCGAACGAGACGAACTCGGCTGGAAGGCCTGGGCGAAACGCGCCGGGGCGTTCATGGGCTATCTGGAGATGCTGTTTAGCCCTGACCTGTTCATCGTGGGCGGCGGGGTCAGCAAGAAGGCCGACAAGTGGCAGGACCACCTGGACCTGCGCACGCCCGTCCAGCCCGCCACGCTCAAGAATGCGGCGGGCATCGTCGGCGCAGCCCTGCACGCGCACGAGCACACCCGCTGAGGCGGCCTGCAAGCAAAGCGGGGGCGCCAGGCGCCCCCGCTTGCCGCTCAGGACAGGGTGGTGGTGCTGAGTGGCGGCAGGGTCGGGGTGGGCCGACCGCCGCGCGGCTCGACCGTCAGGCCGAACGTCGCCCGGCCCTGCACACGGTCGTCCGTGGCGAACAGCCGACCGTCGAATACCCCGAGCGACGTCACCTGCGTGCCTTCGATACGCCACGCCTGGTACGAGTGGTCCTGGGTGGGCGCGCGGTCCATCAGCACCAGAATGCGCCCGTCCGGCATGCGCGTCAGCTCCCCGACGCGCGTCCCGCTCGCGCCGAGCAGCACCTCGCTCTGCGCGCCGGGCGTGCGCCGCGCCGAAGCGTACGTCTGCGCCGCGCTCCAGTCGCGGACGCCCGGCAGCACCACAATGCCGACCCCCACCGCCGCCACGGCGAGCAGCACCGCACCCCACGGGGCACTGCGCCGCGGCGCACGCGCCCTCGGGGCGGCGGGTCGGGCCGCCGGCACCGTGGCCGGCGGCCTGATCGGGTCGGGCGTTGTCACGCCCGGCTGCGCCCGCAACCGGGCGAGCAGCCGCTCCTCCGCCCCTGCCGGGACGGGCGCGGCCTGCACGAGCGCCGCCTGCGCGAGCGCCTCACGCTCCGCGCGCACCTCACGCAGCACGTCCGGGTGCGCCAGCAGGTACGCTTCCACGCGCGCCGTTTCGGCGTCATCCAGGGCGCCCAGTACGTATAAATCCAGAGTATCGCGGTCCACGCTCACTTCACTTCACCTCCCCGGCCACGCTCCAACTGCGAGCGGAGTGCGGTGAGCGCCTGCCGGATACGCGTCTTCACCGTCCCGAGCGGCTTGCCGGTCAGGGCCGCCACTTCACTGTGCGAGTACCCGCGGTAGAACGCCAGGTCAATCAACTGCTGGCTTTCCGCATCGAGGGTCTGAACGGCGCCGTCCAGCATCACCCGGTCTTCCAGGTCCGGTTGCGCGGACGGCGCGTCCCAGTCCTCAATGGCGTACGTCTCGGGGCTGCGGTCGCGCAGCGTCTGCAACATGCGGCGCTGCGCGATGGTCACGAGCCACGTCTTAGCGCTCGCGAGGCGTGCGTCGAACCGTTCCGCGGCCCGCCAGATGCTCATGAAAACGTCCTGAACGGCTTCTTCGTGCTCACCGTTCGGGCCGAGCATGCGGCGGGCCATGGCGTAGACATACCGGGCGTACCTTCGGTGCAGTTCCAGCAGCGCGTCCTCGTCGCGCGCTGCGATGGCGGCGATCAGCTGCTCGTCCGTGGGCGTCATGCGTGTGTGGCCTCCCTCACACGGGAAGCTACCACGTCACGCGCGGGCCCCGCCGATCACGCGCGCGTTTCGCTCGCTTCCGCCGCGGGCGCAGCCGTCACGACCGTGGTGGCGTTCGGCGCAGCGGTGTCCTTGAAGCTGGCGTCGAGTTCGTCCTTGAGGCCCTGCGTGCCCTGACGGAACGAGCGGACGCCCTGCCCGAGGCTCTTGCCGAGCTCCGGGAGTTTCTTCGGGCCGAACACCAACAGGGCGATCACCAGGATCAGCAGAATTTCCGGAAAACCGAGGTTGGGCATGCGTAGTTCCTCCTCCGGGCCGAGGAGCGCCCGGCCTACACAGTGATACGCACGTGCGCGCCGTTTGGATGTGGGCCGCGCCGCTCAGGCGCGGGACAGCAGGTACGCGCGCGGGTGGTGCCCGCCGCTGTACGCCTGGAACGCCTCGCGGCCCCGCCAGCGGTCCTGATCCGCGAGCGTCCGCTCAAACAGCCGCAGCTCGTGCGTGAGTACCACCATGCGGCCGTGCTTGCTGGTCAGGCGGTGCATTTCCGCCAGGAACGCCGGGTACAGCGTCTCGTTGCTGGTGTGCGACCCGATCGCGTCACCCCACGGCAGGTCCACGAGGATCAGGTCGAAGCTGCGCGCCGGCAGGCCCGTCGCGAGAGCGTCCACGTGCGCCACCTCGATGTCGCGGCGCGCCGCGCGGATGTTCTCGCGCGCGCAGTCCACCGCCTCCTCGTCGATGTCCACGCCGACGAGCGCCTCGGCGGGCATCATGCCGGCGCGTTCGATCAGCAGCGTGCCCGAGCCGCACATCGGGTTGAAGATCCGGTCGCGTTCACTCAGGCCGCCCACGCGCAGCATCGCGTGGGCGATGGTCGCGTTCAGGCCGCCCGCGCGGTTGCACGCGCGCCACGGCCGGGCGCTCAGCGGGCGGGGCGTCACGCGCGCCAGCACGTCCCACGCGTCGGCGTCCTCGGCGCGGACGAACCGCACCAGCAGCTCCCCTTCATTCGCGTCGTACGGGAGGGCCAGCAGCGTGCTGAGTTCCGCAGCGAGGCGCGTGAACACCTCACTGTCGCGGCCCGCCGCACTGAAGCGGAAGCTCGCGTGGCCCCCCTCGCGCGCCACGCCCGCGAGGTACTCCGCGAGCTGCACCAGCTGCTGATGCCCCAGCAGCGCCTTGGGGCGCGGCACGTCGAAGCGCCGCACCTGATACACCGCCACGGCGCTGCGCAGACGCGTGAGACGCGCCGTTTCCCCGCCAAACCAGAAGCGCAGGCCGCGCACGTCCCGGACATCCGGAACGGTCGATAGTTCCGCCGCCGCGTACGACTCCAGGCCGCGCAGCACCTCCACCTCGTACTGCCGGGCCTTCAGGTGCGACAGGCGCTTGGGGCGCTCACTGCGCTTCCCGACGGGCTCACGGCCACGCGCGGGCCGCTCTTCGGCGCCCGTGCCGTCATCGTCGGCGTGAGGGCGTCGCGGGCGCGCGCCGCGTGCCAGACGCGCCGCCACTCGGTGCGCCTCCGCGCGCAGCTGCCCCTCGCGGTCCGCGGTGGACGCCCCGGCAGTGGAACTGGAAGAACGGGACGGGGCGCGGCGCGGCGCGGATTTGGCAGAAGGACGCTTCGGCATGACCAGCCAGTATACCGCTCGCGCCCCCCACAGCCATGAGCGCCGCTGTAGAATCAACCGATCTCCCTATGGCCCGACGTCCCCCCCTGCGCCTCACCGCCCCGCAACTGGTCGCCGCGACGTTCGCGCTGGGCATCCTCATCGGCGCGCTGCTACTCAGCCTGCCGTTCGCGCACACGCCCGGCCACGCCCTCACGCCCCTGCAGGCCGCGTTCATGGCGACCAGCGCCCTGTCCGTCACGGGCCTCGCCGTGGTCGACCCCGGCACCAGCCTCAGCCCCTTCGGGCAGGTCGTGCTGCTGCTGCTCGTGCAGATCGGCGGGCTCGGCATCATCACGTTCGGCACGCTGCTGGCCCTGCTCGCCGGACGCCGCCTGTACTTCACGGACCGCGTGCGCCTCGCGCAGCACTTCAGCGCCCTGGACGTCGGCGGGGTCCTGCCGCTCATCCGGCGCATCCTGCTCACGACCCTCGCCATCGAGCTGCTCGGCACGCTGCTGCTGTGGGCGCGCTTCGCGCCCGAACAGGGTGCCGGGCGCGGCCTGTACAGCGCCGCCTTCCACGCCATCAACGCCTTCAACAACGCCGGGTTCGCGCTGTACCCCGATAACCTCGCGCGGTACGCCACTGACCCGTTCGTCACGCTGGTGCTCAGCGCCTTGATCATCCTCGGCGGCCTCGGCTTCCTGGTGCAGCTGAGCGTCGTCGCGCACTTGCGCAACCCACGCGAGCACCGCCTCGGCGTGCACGTCAAGATCGCCCTGAGCGTCACCGCCGCCCTGCTGCTCGTCGGCATCGCCGGGTTCGCCCTCACCGAGTGGACCAACCCGCGCACGCTCGGTCCCCTCAGCCCCCTCGGGAAGCTCACCGCCAGCGTCTTCCAGGGCGTCACGCCGCGCACGTCCGGTCTGCACACCCTGCCGTACGACGCGATGCGGCCCGCCACGCTGCTCCTCACCACCCTGCTGATGTTCATCGGCGCGAACCCCGGCTCGACCGGCGGCGGCATCAAGACCACCACCTTCTACGTCGTCCTGAGGGGTGTGTGGAATTACGCGCGGGG
The DNA here is from genome assembly GCF_000186385.1 of Deinococcus maricopensis DSM 21211. Classification (NCBI taxonomy): domain Bacteria; kingdom Thermotogati; phylum Deinococcota; class Deinococci; order Deinococcales; family Deinococcaceae; genus Deinococcus; species Deinococcus maricopensis. Next base: position 2,985,271 of record NC_014958.1, on the reverse strand, counting down.
GCGCGGCGAGCCGGTCACGCATCACCGCCGCCTCGACCGTGACCTCATCACGCGCGCCATGACCATCGCCCTGCTCGGCATCGGCGTGCTGCACGCCGCGCTGCTCCTGCTGCTGCTCACGAACCCCTCCGTGCCGCCCATGAACGCCCTGTTCGAAACGGTCAGCGCCCTCAGCACCGCCGGGCTCAGCATGAACACCACCCCGCACCTGAACGCCGCTGGGCACCTGCTGCTCATCGTCCTGATGTACCTCGGGCGCGTCGGCCCGCTCATGCTCGCCACGTCCCTGAGCGCCCGCGCGTCCCGCGATACCGTCCGCTACCCGCCCGAACGGGACATCCTGCTCGGGTAAGCAAGGAGAACCCCTCGTGAAAGTCAAACAATGCCTCGTGATCGGCCTGGGCCGCTTCGGCACCGCCGTCGCCACCACCCTCTACGAAATCGGCCATGAAGTCGTCGCCGTGGACGTCGAGGAAGAACACGTCGAGGGCGTCATGAACCTCGTGACGCACGCCGCCATCCTCGACGCCACCGACGAGCGCGCACTGCGCTCCATCGGCGTGTCCGACTTCGACGTGGTCATCATCGCCATCGGCACGGACATCCAGTCGAGCATCCTCGCCACGCTGAACGCCAAGAGCCTCGGCGCGCCGTACGTGGTGTGCAAAGCCATCGACGACACCGCCCGCCGCGTCCTGGAGAAGCTCGGCGCGGACCTCGTCATCCGCCCCGAGCACGACATGGGCGTGCGCCTCGCGCGGCAGATCGCCACGCCGAACCTCGTGGACACCCTCGACCTCGGCAGCAACTACGCCATCGTGGAGATCGAGGCGAACGAGCGCCTGCGCGGCACCCTGCGCGACCTGAACCTCACCAACCGCTTCGGCGTGCAGGTCATCGCCCTAAACCGCGCCGGCAACATCGAAATCACCCCGCGCGCCGAACACGACGTCCTCCCGCACGACAAGATCGCCGTCATCGGCAACACGCACGGCATCGACGAACTGCGCCGCTACCTCGGCGACTGAGCGCCCCCTCCCGGACGGGCACGTTCAGCCGTTCAGGTACAGCAGGCGCGTGAGCTCCCGCAAGTCCCCCTTGGCCGGGTCGCCTGCATCAATGCGCGCCACCAGGGCCTGCGGCGTCAGCCAGGTCCCCTCCGTGAAGTCCTCGGGGTTGAAGGCCGGTGCCTCGTCGCAGCGGACCTCGTACACCCGCATGAACGCGCTGAGCGTCTGCTCGAACGGCGAGAACGCCGCCACGTACGACTCGCCGCTCATGACGTGCCCGCCGACGCTCACGTCCAGGCACCCCGGAAAGCGGCGTTTGTGCAGGGTGCGGCGAGGAATCCACTGTTCACCGCGCGCGTTCACCAGGAACGTGTTGATGACCCGTACTGGCCGCGGCTGCGCCTAAGCGTCCTCCATTCGGACCCGGCCCACCACGCGGTCGCCCGCATCCACGAGGCATCCACGAGATCCAGCCACTCCTCGGTCAGGCGTGCCCCCGGTCACTCAGACGTTCGTGAAGGCCGCGCGCTGCTCGGGCGGGAGGGCTGTCACGACGCGGCTCATGATGACTTCCATCGCCTGGTCCGCCGCCTCGTCGAGCGACAGGCCGTTCAGGGTGGGGACGCCCACGTGCCCGGCGAGGTCCGTGAGGTACGTCTGCATCTGCCGGATCTCCCGGAAGTACCGCAGGTACCGGCTCATCGGGCGCGTCTGCGTCGTCTCCCGGTCCCGCGCCTGGAAGTGCCGTCGGTGCTCGGCCTCGTCCGGCACGGTCACCAGCATGGGAATCACGATGGCGCCCTCGAAGTCGCTGGCGCGCAGGTACCCCGGCGCGAGGTGCACGCCTTCCAGCACCAGGCTGGCGTTCTCTTCCAGGCTGCGGCGCACGACGGCGCCCACGCCCACCGACACCTGTTGCGCCTGCTCCCGGAACCCCGCCAGCAGCTGCGCCTTGCTGGGGTGCGCCGGGTGCGGCTCGGCGGGGTCGAGGAGCGCCTCCCACGCGTCGAAGCTGCTCATGTGCAGTGTCGGGACCAGTGCGGGGCTCACCATGGCGCGCATCACCTCGCGCACCGAGTCGGTGCTGATGATGCGCGTGATGCCCAGTCGGTACGCCAGTTCCGCCGCGAGGAAGCTCTTGCCGGTGCCGCTCACGCCGCCCAGCAGGATCGCCAGGGGTTTGGGCGGGCGGCGCACGACGCGCAGCAGCCGGTACCGGTCTGCGACTTGCGGGCCGATTTCCTGCCGCAGCAGCTCCTCGGTGACGTCGCTCACATGGGCGCGCGTCACGAGGCGGTCCTCGGTGCCGCGCAATCTCGCTTGCGCGGCCCGCGCGACCTTGCGGGCGTAGTCCGGCGCGACGCCCGCCGCGAGCAGCGACTGCGTCAGGATGCCTTTGCTGAATGGTACGGGCGTGCTGCCGCCCGTTTCCAGCACGCCGAGCCGCCCGCGGTTCTGTCGCAGGAACCGGTAGGTGAGGCGCAGGTGCTCCCCGTACCGCTCGCTGAGCGCCCGTTCGATCAGGTCGTCGATGTCACTCGCGGCGAAATGGGTGATGCCCCGCTCCCGCAGGTGCTGGTCGATGCGGCTCGCGACGCTGTACGCCTCACGCGGTGCCAGGCCGGTGTCTTCCAGGCTGCGCGCGAGGATGCCGCGCGAGAACGGCAGGGTGCCTGCCTCGCCCTCCACGATGATGTCCTCGAACGCGGCCGTCTGGGCACGCAACCGGTCCGAGAGGGCGTCGCCGAGCAGCGCGCCCGCCTGCGACACCATCGCCTCCTTGAGTTGCCGCGTCGTGACGTCCCGCAGGTTCACGTCGAGCAGGTGCTGCTCGACGGCGCGTGCGACGGCCGCCGCCGCTTCGGGCGTGCCGCCGGCCGTAACGACACTTTCCACCACCAGGCCCTTGCTGAACGGCCAGCGGTGCCCGCCCTGGTTGACGTAAATCTCGCGTGGGGCCACGGTACTCCTTCGCTGCGCGCCCACCGGCGCGTGTCGCCCCGGAGTCTACCGCACGCCGGGACTCAGCGGCGCAGCACGCCTTCGAGCAGGAAGCTCAGCGTGCGCCGCATGTCGTCCTGCAGGCTCTGCACGGTCGGTTCCGCGCCGTATGCACTCCAGCGCAGCGCCACCATCAGGTATGTGTCCGCGATCAGGTTGCACATGCGTTGCAGGCTCAGGTCCGCGCGCAGCTGCCCGCCCTGCTGCATGGGCCGCAGGATCAGCTCGATGACCTTGCTGAGTGGCAGCGCCTGGTACGCGGTGCGCGCGCGCTCCGGGTCCGGGTTGAGCAGTTCGTACGCGAGCGGCGGAATCAGGTCGCGTTCCTGCGCGGTTTCCTGCGCCAGCTGGTCCCACACTTCCTGCAGGACCGTCAGCGAGGGCGCGTTCTGCGCGAGCCGCGCCTCGGCATGATCGCGGAGGCGCTCCATGATTTCGGCGCCGTAGTCGAGCAGCACCGCTTCCTTGTACGGGTAGTAGTTGAAGAAGGTCCCGCGCGAGACGTTGCTGGCCTTGGCGATATCGGTGGCGGTGGTGGCCTGAAAGCCACCACTCTTGAACAGCTCGATGGCGACGGTATAGATGCGGGCGCGGCGCCGCTCCTTCTGACGTTCGCGCTGCGACGTGGAGTCCATGGACCTGTATTGTACTTGGACTGAGCCCAAAATCATGCGCTCAGGGCTCGAAGCTGTCCTGGAAGGCGTACCGGTCGCCACGCACCCAGTAGTTCACGTACGACACGCGCTTCGTGCCGCTGTACGTCGTGCGGCGCAGCAGGAACGACGCGGTGCCCACCGGCACGCGCAGCAGGTCCGCTTCCTCCTGGCGGAGGTTCACGGCTTCCAGCGTCTGCTCCACGCGCGTGAGGACCACGCCCATGCTGACCATGACCTCGTGAATGCTTTCGGCCGCGAGGTTATGCCCCAGCAGATCCGGCGCGAGCTGCGTGTTGATGTACCGCTTCTCGATTACCAGCGGCTCGTCCCCGGCGGTGCGCAGGCGGTGCACGAACGCTACCGGGTCGCCCGGCTGCACCTGCAGGACAATGCCGATTTCCGGCGTCGCCTGAATTTCCATGGCGCGCAGGACGGTGGTGCGGTGGTCCGGGTGGCGCGCCCACTCCTTGAAGGGGCGCACGCGGAACATGCCCTGGCGGAAGCGTTTGCCGGTCGGGAAGGTGCCGGCGCCCTGCACGCGGTACACGTACCCTTCGCGTTCCAGTTCGTCGATGGCGCGCCGCGCGGTCATGCGGGACACCTCGAATTCGCGGGCGAGCTGCGGCTCGCTGGGCAGCGGCAGACCCTCCGGGTAGTGGCCGCCCAGCAGGCGGTCTTTGAGGGTCGTTTTGATCAGCGGGTACTTGGCCATGGCACCTCCAGGGCGGCGCGCGCAGCGCCGGTGAGCGTCTCCGGCGGGGTCCTGCGCGGCCTGTGGCGGTGGCGTGCGGTGGTCTGACGGCGAGGCTCACGCGCCCCGCCACCGCCAGATGAAGGCATCGTAAAGCATTTCGTGTACTTCGGACGCCAGTTTCGGGCGTGGTGTAAGTACACCACCCTCACCCCCCGATGTGCGACATCTCCACTTTACCCGTCCGTTCGCCGCCCGCGGCGCGCTCCTCCGAATACCGGTCGGTGCGCGCCGACCACACGCTCACGACGCGCTCCAACAAGGCCGCGTCGTCCTCGCCGGCCCGCAGCGGTCCCCGCAGATCCACTCCACCCGACGCGAACAGGCAGGTGTACACCACCCCCACCGCCGACAGGCGTACCCGCGAACACGACCCACAGAACGCCCCCGTCACACTTGAAATCAGGCCCAGCTCCCGGCCTTCCGCGTCCGCGTACCGCGACGCCACCTCCCCGCGGTGCGTGGGCGCCACCGGCGTGAACGTACCCCCCAGCCGCGTCAGCACTTCTGCTGACGGCACCACCTGCGACAGATCCCAGCCGTTGTGGTTCCCGACATCCATGAACTCGATGAAGCGCAGCACGTGCCGCCCCCGGAAGTGCGCCCACAACGCCTCCAGCTGATCGTCGTTCACGCCGCGCTGCACCACCGTGTTCACCTTCACGCGCAACCCGGCCGCCGCCGCCGCCTCGATGCCCGCCAGCACCGCTTCCGGCGCGGTGCCCATACCGTTCATCTGCCCGAAGACCACGGGGTCCAGGGCGTCCAGGCTGACCGTCACGCGCCGCAACCCCGCCTGGTACAAGGCCCCCGCCAGCCGCGGCAGCAGCACCCCGTTCGTCGTCAAGGCCACGTCCTCCACGCCCGGCAGGCGGACCAGCCGCTCCAGCAGGTCCGGCAGGTCCCGGCGCAGCAGGGGCTCCCCGCCGGTGACGCGCAACTTTCGCACGCCAGCCTCCACAAACACACGCGCCAGCCGCTCGATCTCCTCGAAGGTCAGCAGCTCCGCGCGCGGAAGGAAGGCGTAATCCGCGCCGAACACTTCCCGCGGCATGCAGTACGTGCACCGCAGGTTGCAGCGGTCCGTCACGCTGATGCGCAGATCCCGCAGGGGACGTCCGAGCCGATCCAGAAGGGCCATAGTCCCCCGGTTATACCGGCTGGCGCGGCACCGCGCACCATTCGCCTCACACTTCCCACGCACGAAAAGGGGAGCCGCCTGGGCTCCCCGGGTCACGCCTGAACGGCGGTGGTGCGTTTCGGAACGGCTTGCGTCTGCTCCTGACGTTGCGCGGCGGCGTACCCGACCTGCGCGCCCAGCTGCCAAGCGAGTTTCAGCATGAATTGAATGGCTTCCTGATCGTCGCGGGCCATCAGGTCGCGGAGGTGCTCCGGCAGTCCATCCGGGAGCGGCACCTGCTTGAGCTGCTCCCCGTACTCCGCGCGAAGCTGCTCGAACCACTCAGCGTACGGGTTCTTCATACCCCAAGCTTAATACAACCACGCTCAAGTAATGTAACAGCCGCTCCCGAGTGAAGAGGCCATCAGGTCAACTCCACAATGCTCGCATCCGACAGCGTCAGTTTCAGCGTCCGCGGCACCCGGCGCCCACCACGCACCACCGCCCGCAACCCAATCAGGCAATCCTGCAGGCGCGTCTCCACGTTCTCGATCACACACGACTGCTCAATGATGCTGTGCTCCACCTCGGAACTCCGCACCACCGAATTCGCGCCGATCGTCGTGAACGGCCCCACATACGTATCCTCCAGCACCACGCCCTCGCCAATCATGGCCGGCCCGACGATCTTGCAGCGCGTCACCCGCGCCGTCGGCGCAATGCACACCCGCCCGCTCACGCGCGAGTCCTCCACGGTCCCCTCAATCCGCTCCTCCAGCTTCTCCAGCAACAGGCGGTTCGCGTCAATCAGGTCACGCGGCTGCCCTGTATCCTTCCACCACCCCACGACCGTCTGCCCCAGCACCGTCTGGCCCGAATCAATCAACCCCTGGATGGCGTCCGTGATCTCGTACTCACCGCGCGCCGAAGGCTTCAGCGTCGCCAGCTGCTCAAAAATCGCGCTCGAGAAGCAGTACACGCCCGCCACCGCCAGATTGCTCGGCGGGTTCTTCGGCTTCTCAACAAGACGCGTAATGCGCTTTCCATCCAGTTCTGCCACCCCGAACGCTGTGGGGTTCTCCACCTCGACCAGGGCAATGACCGCGTCCGGCCGCTCCGCGTGAAAGGCATTCACGTACGCACTCACGCCATCCTCGAACAGGTTGTCCCCGAGGTATACGCACACGTCGTCGCCCGCCACCCAGTCGCGCGCCATGAACACGGCATTGCCGAGCCCCAGCATCTCCGGCTGCTCAATAAACTCGACCGTAACACCGGCAATGTCTTCGACGGCCTGCTCGAGTGCCGGTCGCGTGAGGTCGGAGACGACAATGCCGATGTCCGTGATGCCGGCGGCCCGGAGCGTCTCGATGGCGTGCACGATAATCGGTTTGCCCGCCACGTTCAGCACGGGCTTCGGGCGCGTAAAAGTGAGGGGACGCATGCGCGTCCCGTAACCAGCCGCTGGAATAATGGCCTTCATCTAGGCCGATCATAAGTGGGCAGGCGGGTGTAAAAGTTTATAAAATCTAAATATTGAATTTGATTTCGAGAGTATTTAAGAGCCGCTCTTGCTGTAAATCTTAAATAGATACGTTTGATAATCAGTCGTTCAAAATCAGCCTTTTTATTCGACTTCTTGGCCTTTGAAAACGAGACTTCTGCAGAGGTGGCAAAAGAGAACCGCTCAAGCGGTAAAGCTTGAGCGGTTTCGGTGGTGACCCCAACGGGATTCGAACCCGTATCGCTACCTTGAAAGGGTAGTGTCCTAACCGTTAGACGATGGGGCCACACCTTTTCAGCGTTTGGCTTGCGCCGCTTGCTGCCCTTTCAGGGTGTGCCGTGTTTCAGGCACGCGAGAAATAATAGTGGAACATAAAGACAGTGTCAACAGCGAGAGTGTCCGAGAATACCCTCGCTGTTGACACTCATTTAGGCGTGCAGCGCCCGCTTGTCCACCGCGAGCGCCGCTTCCTTGACGGCCTCGCTGAGCGTCGGGTGCGCGTGCACGGTGCGCGCCAGGTCCTCGGCGCTCCCGCCGAACTCCATGACACTCACGGCCTCGGCGATCAGTTCGCTGACGTTCGGGCCCACCATGTGCACGCCGAGAATCTTGTCAGACTTGGCGTCCGCGACGACCTTCACGAAACCGCGCGAGTCGTTGTGGCCGAGCGCGCGGCCGTTCGCGGCGAACGGGAACTGCCCGGTGCGCACCTCGAGACCCTGCGCTTTGGCACCCTGCTCCGTGAGGCCCACCCACGCGATTTCCGGGCTGGTGTAAATCACCCAGGGGATCGCGTCGTAGTTCACGTGCCCGGCCTGCCCCGCGATGATTTCCGCGACGGCGACGCCTTCGTCCTCGGCCTTGTGGGCGAGCATGGCGCCGCCCACCACGTCACCGATGGCATACACGCCCGGGAGGTTCGTGCGATAGTGATCGTCAATCTTCACGAAGCCGCGCTCGTCGAGCGTCAGGCCGACATCCTGCGCGCCCAGACCCTGCGTGTTCGGCACGCGACCGATGGAGACGATGAGCTTGTCGAACTGCGCGGTGACGCTCTGGCCATTCTCCTCGTACGTGACGGTGACGCCCGCGTCGCTCTGCTGCACGTCCTTGACGTTCACGCTGAAGTGGAAGTCGAGGCCCTGCTTCTTGAGGTGCTTGAGGGCTTCCTTGCTGACCGCGTCGTCGGCGGGCAGCAGGAAACCAGGCAGCGCCTCGAGAACGGTGACCTGCGCGCCCAGGCGGCGCCAGACGCTGCCGAGCTCCACGCCGATCACGCCAGCGCCGATCACGCCGAGCCGCTGCGGCACTTCGGTGAGGGCGAGCGCGCCGCTGTTCTCGACGATGTGTCCGCCGAACGGCGCGAGCGGCAGCGCGCGCGGGTTGCTGCCCGTCGCGACGATGACGTTCTTCGCGCTGACTTCCTCACCGGCGGCGTCCACGATCCACGCGTCGCCTTCGCGGCGCACGAGGCGACCGTACCCGTGGTAGCTCTTGATCTTGTTCTTCTTGAACAGGAACTGAATGCCGCCCGTGAGCTTGTCCACGACGGCGTCCTTGCGGGCAAGCATCTTGTTCAGGTCCACGCGCGCGCCGTCGACGACGATGCCGTGTTCGTCCGCTTCGTGGGTGATCATCTCGAATTTCTCGCTGCTGTCCAACATAGCTTTGCTGGGAATGCAGCCGACGTTGAGGCACGTGCCGCCCAGGGACGCCTTGCCGTTTCGTTCGAAGGCGTCCACGCACGCCGTTTTGAAGCCGAGTTGCGCCGCGCGGATTGCGGCCACGTAGCCCGCCGGGCCACCACCGATCACGAGTACATCGAATGCGTCCATACGGTTCCGAGTGTACCGCCCGCGCGTGGACGCCAAAGCGGCGCGTTCCCGTTTCGGTAACATCTGGCGGCGCGGGTAGACTGCGGGCATGGACGTTCTTTCGCTGTACCGGGAGGCGGGCGCGCTGCACGAGGGGCATTTCCTGCTCGCGTCGGGCCGTCACTCGCCAATGTTCCTGCAATCCACGACCGTCATGCAGTACCCGAAGTTCACGGAGCAGTTCGGGCGCGGCCTCGCGGACGCGCTGCGCGCTGCGGGCGTCACGCCGGACTTCGTGATCGGCCCGGCCATGGGCGGCGTGACCCTCGCGTACGAGGTGGCCCGCCACCTGGACACCCGCGCGATCTTCGCGGAGAAGGACGGGCAGGGCGGCATGAAGATCCGTGAGGCGTTCACCGTGAAGCCCGGGGAGACGTTCGTGGCCGTGGAGGACGTCCTGACGACGGGCGGGAGCGTCCTGAAGGCCGTGCGGGCCGCCGAGGCGTATGGCGCGCGGTGCCTGGCGATTGCCTGCATCGTGGACCGCCGCCAGGAGGAAGGGCCGCTGCAGTCGTACCCGCTGGTGCCGCTGACGCGCCTGTACTTCGAGACGTACGAGCCGGGTCATCTGCCGGCGTGGCTGGCTGAGCGGCCCCTTCAGGAGATCTAAGCCCAGCAGGCACTGAAGCGTCCGGCGGGAGCGTCCACGTGCGTGACGGCGTTCCCGCCGTGCTGCTGGAAGTAGCGGCGCACCAGCTCGTACCCGAGCGCGTACCCGGCCCAGCGGGGGAGGTGCGCCGTCCCGAAGAACCAGGCGGCATGGTCATGGGGGCGGTGCAGGCCTTCCTGCGCCTGCGCCCACAGGGATTCGAGGTCCGCGTGGATGCAGGCGTACATGGGCGCGTGGCCGCGTTCGGTGGCTTCGTGGTGCTGCGCGAGTCCTTCGGACACCAGCGCCTCCAGGAGGGTGTGACCGTACCCGGGGCCGCGCCAGCGCCGCGCATGATGCAGTTCGTGCGCGAGGGTCGCCGGCACCTCGGTGCGCCAGAGGCGCTCGAAGTTGGCGTTGTCGGGGGAGAGCATGACCTCCACGTAATGACCAAAGGGGGCGTACCCGAGTACGCCCGTCTCGGGAATCGTCCGCTCACTGACGTACATGGCGACGTCCACGCCGTCAAGGGCGAGGTGCTCGGCGTGTCGGTGCAGCGCCTCGGTCGCGGCGGCGCGCAGCGCCGCTTCCAGGGGCGCCTCCAGCAGGCCGCCAGCGTTCATGAGGTGGAGGGCGTTCGGCATTCCCCAACCGTAGCGGCTCCGGGGTGATGGCGCGTCGGCAGAACGGCGAAGCGGCCCGCCCCCAGGGGGCGGGCCGCTTCCGCGGGCAAGTGGTCAGATGTCGAGCAGCATGCGGGCGGGGTCTTCCAGCAGGTTCTTGATGGTCACCAGGAACTGCACGGCTTCCTTCCCGTCGATGATGCGGTGGTCGTAGCTGAGCGCGATGTACATCATCGGCGCGATGACGACCTGGCCGTTCTGCGCGATGGGCCGCTCGATGATGTTGTGCATCCCGAGAATGGCGCTCTGCGGCTGGTTGATGATGGGCGTGCTCATCATGGAGCCGAAGGTGCCGCCGTTGGTGATGCTGAACGTGCCGCCGCTCATGTCGTCCATGGTGAGCTTGCCGGCCTTGGCCTTCTGCGCGAAGCCCGCGATGGCCTTCTCGATGTCCGCGAGGCTCATGTGGTCCGTGTCGCGCAGGACCGGCACCACCAGGCCACGGTCGGACGCGACAGCGATGCCGAGATCGTAGTACCCGTGGTAGATGATGTCCTTGCCTTCAACGCTGGCGTTGACGACCGGGAACTGCTTGAGCGCCTCGGTGGCGGCGCGCACGAACAGGCTCATGAAGCCGAGTTTCGTGCCGTGCTTCGCGACAAACTGGTCCTGGTACTTCTTGCGCAGGTCCATCGCGGGTTTCATGTTCACTTCGTTGAACGTCGTGAGGATCGCGGCGGTGTTCTGCACGTCCTTCAGGCGTTCCGCGATGCGCTGGCGGATGCGCGTCATGGGGACGCGCTGCTCCGGGCGCTCGCCTTGCGGGACGCTGACAGCCGGGGCGGGCGTCGCCGGGGCGGTGTGCGTGGGCGCGCTGGGCATGCTGGCGGGCTGCGCCGCCGCCTGCGGGCCCTGGTACGTCAGGCCGCCCTGCGCGGCGACCGCGGCCGCGTCAGCCTTCGTGATGTTGCCTTTCGGGCCGGTCGCGGGGATGCTGCCGGCGTCGAGGTTGTGCTCGGCGACGATCTTGCGCACGGCCGGGGACAGCGCGTCGTTCGACGCGGCCGTCGCGACCGCGCTGCCGCTCTCGGCACTGGCGACCGGGCCGCCCGTGCGGTCCGCGTCCACACTCGCGGCCGGCGTCGCCTGGGCGGCACCCGCCTCGCCGATCACGCCGAGCACTTCCTCGCTGAGAACGGTGTCGCCTTCGTTCTTCAGGGCGCTGACGAGCACGCCGTCCTGCGGGACGGTCACTTCGAGGACGACCTTGTCCGTCTCGATTTCCGCGATGACCTCATCGCGCTTCACGGCGTCGCCGGGCTTCTTGTGCCAAGTGAGCAGGGTCCCTTCGCTGACGGATTCGGCGAACACGGGCACTTTGATGTCTACGGGCATAGGTTCCTCCAGAGGGCAGGAGTCGGCCCCGCGTGCGCGCGGGGCCGACGGGGACTTCAGCTTTGGGCTTGCGCGTTCTTGATGGCGGTCGTGACGGCTTCCTGAGCGGCCTGCGGTTCACGCGCGCCGAGCGCCGCCTGAATCAGGGCCTTCTGCTCCTGCACGTGGCGGTGCATGTATCCGACGGCGGTGCTGGCGCTGCGCGGACGCGACGCGACCGTGAGGGTCTGGCCGTCGGCGAGGACGCCGCGCAGGTCATCCTGAATCATCAGCCACGCGCCCTGGTTGCGGGGTTCCTCCTGCGCCCACACGACCTGCGCGCTCGGGTGCTGCGCGAGTTCCGCGCGCAGCGCGTCGGCGGGGAAGGGGTACAGCTGCTCCAGGCGGATCAGGGCGACGTTGTCCAGGCCCGCTTCGTTGCGCGCCTCGAACAGTTCCCAGTGCAGCTTGCCGCTGCTGATGATCACGCGTCGCGCGCCGGTCACGGTGTCGTCGCCGATCACGTCGCGGAAGCTACCGTGCGTGAGCTCCGACAGGGGGCTCGCCGCGAGCTTGTTGCGCAGCAGGCTCTTGGGTGTCATGACGATCAGGGGCTTGCGGTACGGGCGGACAACCTGACGGCGCAGCAGGTGGAAGATCTGCGCGGCGCTGCTCGGCACGACCACCTGCATGTTGCCCTGCGCGCACAGCTGCAGGTAGCGCTCCAGGCGGGCGCTGCTGTGCTCCGGGCCGGCACCCTCGTACCCGTGCGGGAGGAGCAGCGTCAGGCCGCTGAGGCGCTGCCACTTGTTCTCGCCGGCGCTGATGAACTGGTCGATGACGGCCTGCGCACCGTTCGCGAAGTCGCCGAACTGCGCTTCCCACGCGACGAGCGCGAGCGGTTCGCTGGTGCTGTACCCGTACTCGTACGCCATGACGGCTTCCTCGGACAGGGTGCTGTCGATGACCTCGACGCGGCCCTGCTCGGGCGCGAGGTGCCCGAGCGCCATGTACTCCTCGTTCATGGGGTCCTGCGCGGCCTGATCGTGCAGGACGGCGTGGCGGTGCACGAACGTCCCACGGCCGGAGTCCTGACCGACGAGGCGCACGTGGTACCCCTCGACGAGCAGCGTGGCGTACGCGAGCATTTCGCCCATGCCCCAGTCGAGCGGGGTGTTGCCGCTCGCCATGTCGCCGCGCGTCTTCAGAACGCGTTCGATCACGCGGTGCAGCTTGAAGCCTTCGGGCACGCTGGCGAGCTTCGCGCCGAGCTGCGTGAGCGTCTCCTCGCTCACGCCGGTGGGGGCGTCCTCGGTCCAGTGCGTGTTCTTGTACGCGCGCCAGTCCGCGGCGAGCTTGCTCTGCTCGAGGTTCTCCATTTCCTCGACGACGGTGTCGCCCGCGTCGAGGCGGTCACGGAAGCGCGACACCATCGCGTCGCCTTCACCGGCCGGCAGGACCCCCTCGCGTTCCAGTTGCGCGGCGTACAGCGCGCGCGTGGTCGTGTGGTCCTTGATCTCGCGGTACATGATCGGCTGCGTCATGGTGGGGTCGTCGCCCTCGTTGTGCCCGTGACGGCGGTAGCTGATCAGGTCGATGAACACGTCCTTGCCGAACGTCTGGCGGTACTCCAGCGCGAGGTCCCCGGCGAACACGACCGCTTCGGGGTCGTCGCCGTTTACGTGCAGCACCGGCGCGTTCGCGATCTTCGCGACGTCCGTGCAGTAGCGGCTGCTGCGGGTGTCGCGCGGGTCGCTGATGGTGAAGCCGATCTGGTTGTTGATGACGATGCGCACCGCGCCGCCCGTCGTGAAGCCGCGCAGGCGCGACAGGTTCAGCGTTTCCATGACGACGCCCTGGCCGCTCACGGCCGCGTCGCCGTGCACGGTGATGGGCAGCACCTGACGGCGCTCCGTGTCGCCGCGGCGGTCCTGGCGTGCGCGGACGCTGCCGTGCACGACCGGCGAGACGATCTCGAGGTGCGACGGGTTGAACGCCAGCGCGAGGTGCATGGGCCCGCCGGGCGTGCGCACGTCACTGCTGAAGCCCATGTGGTACTTCACGTCGCCGGCGATGTCCGGATCGTCGCTGAGGACCTTCTTGCCTTCGAACTCCGCGAACAGGTCCGCGGGTTTCTTGCCGAAGATGTTGACCAGCACGTTCAGGCGCCCACGGTGCGCCATGCCGATGACGGTTTCTTTCACGCCGAGTTCGCCGCCGCGCTGAATCAGGCGGTCCATCAGCGGAATGAACGCCTCGCTGCCCTCCAGCGAAAAGCGCTTCTGCCCGACGTAGCGCTTGTGCAGGTACGTTTCCAGGCCCTCGGCGGCATTCAGCTTCGCCATGATGCGCTGCCGCTCCGGCCCCGTGAACGCCCCACGGCCCTTGTTGCGCTCCACGCGCTCCTGGAACCACTCGCGCTCGCGGGAAGGCAGGTAGTTGTACTCGAAGCCGATCGCGCCGCAGTACGTGCGGCGCAGCTGATCGATGACCTCACCGAGCGTGCCCTTGAAGTGCCCGTCCTGAACGCGTTCATTCAGGTCGGCGCTCGTCAGGCCGTAGTACTCGGGGGTGAGTTCCGGCACGACCGGCAGGCCGCGCCATTTCAGGGGGTTGGTGTTCGCGCTGATGTGGCCGTACACGCGGTACGCCGTGATCAGCGCGCCCGCGGCTTGCTGCGCGGCGTTCACGCCGCCGGAGGCCTGCACCACGACGGGCGCGCGGCGGCGACCGATCTCCAGGAAGGCCTGCTGAACAGGGGTGTGCGGCGTGTCGCGCGCGCCGCCTCTCAACTCGTCGAAATACGTGCGCCACTCGGCGTCCACGCTCTGGGGGTCAGACAGGTACGCTTCGTAGAGCGACTCCACGAAAGCGGCGTTCCCGCCGGACATCACCGTGCTGTGCTGGGAATCGTCCATCGCGCCCAATAGCATACCGCGCGTATCTGATGAATACCCCCGGCGCGAACCACCTTTGTTCCTCACGCAGGAACACCGCCGGGCGCGCACGCCGTCCGGCGCGCGCGCGGCACGCAGTAGAACGTCAGCATGACCCGCGCCCTCACGCACGCGATCGCGTTCGACGACGCGCCGTTCCCGCCCGAACACCGCGGCGACGTCCGCATCATCGGGACGGTGTACGCGCACACGCACCTGCACGCCGTCCTGAGCGGCCGCGTCCGCCGCGACGGCGCGAACGCCACCCGCGAACTCACGCGCCTCGTGAACGGCACGCCTCAGCGCGCGCACCTGCACCTGATCCTGCTGCAGGGCGTGGCCCTCGCCGGATTCAACGTCATTGACGCGCCCGCCCTGAGCGCCGCGACGGGCCTGCCCGTGCTCATCGTCGCGCGCCGCGCGCCCCGCCTGGAACGCGTGCGCGACGCGCTGCTCACGCACGTGCCCGGTGGGCCGCGCAAGTGGCGCCTGATCGAGGCGCTCGGGCCGATGGAGCCGTGCGCCGGCGCGTACGTGCAGCGCGTCGGCCTGACCCTGGCCGAAGCGGACGGCGCCCTGCGGGCCCTGACCGTGCACGGGCACATTCCGGAGCCGCTGCGCGCCGCGCACCTGATCGCGGGCGGGGTCACGACCGGCCACTCCCGCGGCCGCACCTGACCCCGCGCGGCGCTCAGCAGGCCGTGGGCACGAACGCCCGCAGGACCTCCGCAGTCCCGTCCAGCGCGCGCAGCGTATACGCGCCCGCCCCGCCCGCCACCAGCACCGTCTCCAGGCGGCGCAGCGTCACGGTCTCCCCGTGCGCGCGCACCTCCACCTCGCCGCTCGTGACCGTGAGCGCGTGGAAGCTGCGGCCGCGCGTATCCTCGGACTGCCCGGCAGCCGGGACGCGCAGCACGTCCAGCGTGAAGTACGGGCAGGTCACGACCGTGTGAACGCCCGGCGCGTCCCCCGGGGTGGGCGTCACCTGCGCGCGCGCCGCCGCGTCCGTGACCGCCACGGACTCCTCCACGTGCAGCGCCCGCCCCGCGCTCGCCGGGCGATCCCAGTCGTACACGCGGTACGTCGTGTCTGACGTCTGCTGCACCTCGTACAGCAGCATGCCCGGCCCGAGCGCGTGCAGCGTGCCCGCCGGGATGAACACCGAGTCGCCGGCCCGCACGTCCACGGCCTGCGCGACGTCCAGCACCGTCCCCGACCGAATGGCGTCCGCGAGCGCCGCCGGGCTGGTTCCCTCCCGCACGCCCGCGAGAATGCGCGCGCCCGGCGCGACCTCCAGGAAGTGCCACGCCTCGGTCTTCCCGAACGCCCCCTCGCCCACCAGACGCGCCGCCTGCTCGTCGTCCGGGTGGACCTGCACGGACAGCCAGTCCGCGCAGTCCAGCAGCTTGATCAGCAGCGGGAACCGCGCGCCGTACCGCGCGGCCACGTCCGACCCGAGGAACGCCGCGCCTTCGTCGCGCGCGAAGTCCGCGACGGTCCGGTCCGTGCCGGCCACGCGTCCGCCCTCGGCCACCACCCACGCCTCCCCGATGGGTGTGCCGTGTGGTTGCGCGCGCAGGCGCTGCCCGCCCCACACGCGTTCGTGGTACGCCGCTTCCAGCTGGTACAGGTTCGTCATCCCGCTCAGCGTACCGGACCCCTCATGAGGTGACGCCCGGCACGCCTTGAAGCTGCCTATCATCTGACCCGCGCACACCGGCGGTATGACTGGAGAGACGGCCAACGAACGTACGTTCATTCAAGAAGGAGGCACCACCATGACCAACCGACGCGATGACCGCTACATGCAGGGCTACCAGCACGACCGCCGCGACGAGCGGTACCTCATCAGCACCGGCCAGGACGGGCGGCAGATGGGCATGCAAGGCGGCGGGTACGGCCAGGACCGCCAGATGATGGGCATGGGCGAGCGCGCCCACGACCAGATGAGCCAGGGCCGCGGCATGGACATGCCCCAGGGCGGCTATGCCCAGCAGGGCGGGTACGGCCGCGACGACATGCGTGAGCGCTACGACGAACGCAGCATGCGCGGCGGCATGGGCATGAGCGGCAGCGAAGCCTACGGCTACGGCCGCGACGACCGCCAGATGGGGAGCGACAGCCTGCACGGCAGCGGCATGTACCAGCGCAACACCGGCTACCGCGACGACCGCAGCTTCGCCTACGGCCAGAGCAACCTCGGCATGGGCACCGACCGCGACATGAACCCCAGCCGAATGTCGGGCCGCATGGGCGGCGGCGGCGGCTACAGCAGCCACGACGGCTTCTATTCCAGCATCGGCGACGACCGCCAGATGGGCAGCCAGGACGGACGGCAGATGGGCATGCAGGGCGGCGGGTACGGCATGGGCGGCTACGGCCAGGACCGCCAGACGGGCATGAGCAGCATGGGCGGTATGGGCATGAGCGGCATCAGCCACCGCGGCAAAGGCCCCAAAGGCTACCAGCGCAGCGACGACCGCATCCGCGAAATGGTCAGCGACGCCCTCGAAGACGACCACGGCATCGACGCCAGCGACATCGAGGTCATGGTCCAGAACGGCGAGGTGACCCTCACCGGCACCGTCACCGACCGCCAGCAGAAACGCATGGCCGAAGACTGCGCCGAACGCGTCCGCGGCGTCCGCGACGTCCACAACCAGATCCGCGTCCAGCAGCAGGGCATGAGCCAGATGGGCAGCATGGGCCAATCCGGCGGGCTGCAGGGCAGCATGACCATGGGCGGCCAGAGCAGCCAGGGCGGCATGAGCACCGACAACCGCCACGACGACACCGGCAGCAACAGCACCGGCGTCACCTCCGGCGTCGGCACCACCACCGAACCCAGCACCACCACCGCCACGACCACCGGCAGCCACCGCAGCTGAGCACCCCACCACAGGAGGGCGGCCCACCAGGGCCGCCCTCCTCGCGCGCACGCTTCAGGACTGCAGCGCGCGCACCAGCTCCGCTTTCGTCATCTTGCTGCGCCCACCAATGCCCTGCTCACGCGCGCGGTTGTACAACTCGTCACGCGTGAGGTCCTCCAACGCCAGGTTCGGGTTCCCGGTGCCCTGCGTCCGCGCGTTCGGCGTCCGCCCCTCCTCGCGCCGGTGCTTGTTCACCGTGCGCCCCGCGATCTCCTCCGCGCGGTCCCGGGACTCCCCGCGGTCCAGTTCGCTTTGCAGCACATGCTCGTACTGACGCTCGTCCTTGTTGCTCCAGGCTTTCGGCATGAGGGCCTCCTTCACCCCGCACCGTAGGCCCGCACGCGCCAACCCCGCATGAGCGCACCCCCAGCGGCCCTTAACGCCCAACCAACGCGCGTCCTAACGCACGTTCAGGTGCGCATCACCCACGCCACGCCCGAACGCGGCACGCTGTGGGGCACAGGAGGCCCACCATGACCGACACGAACGACACCCAGGACACCCGGCCCGACACGCACGACGACCGCCGCACCCCCGACGACAACCGCTACGGATACGGCAGCGACGCCTACCAACCCGGCGAAGGCAACGACGCCGCCGTCACCGGCGACACCCAACCCACCGAACCCACCGACGAGCGCTGAACGTCACGGCACGCGGGGCGGCGCCACATGCGCCGCCCCGCCCTCACGCGGACGAATCCTCACTCGTCACCACGCGCTGCACGCGCCCCACCTGACCGGACGTCAGCCGCACCTTGATGCCGTGCGGATGACTGGGACTGCGCGTCAGCAACTGCGCGACCACACCGCGCGTGAGGCGCCCGGTGGGCTGATCCTGCTTCTGCACGATGTCCACCGTAAGACCCGGCCGAACCTGAGAACGAGAAGGCGTCATCCCCGCAGGATACGCCCCACCCCACGAAAGGACACCGCATGGGCCTGATCGTCCTCTCCAACCGCGAACCCTACGCCCCCACCCGCAACGACAACGGCGAACTCCAATGGACGCCGTCCATCGGCGGCCTCACCGCCGCCCTCGACCCGGCCCTGCAGCACGCCGGCGGCACCTGGATCGCCTGGGGCGAACAACACCCCGACGTCACCGACGTCGACCTCCCCACCGAACAGCCCCGTTACCGCCTCAAACGCATCCGCCTCAGCGACGCCGAAGTCCGCGACTACTACTACGGCTTCTCCAACCGCGCCCTCTGGCCCATCAGTCACTACTTCATCGAACGCACCCAGTACCACGCGAGCGCCTGGCGCGCCTACGTGAACGTCAACCGCCGCTTCGCCGACGCCGCCATCGCCGCCTACCAGGACGGCGACCTCATCTGGGTGCATGACTACCAGCTCGCCCTCGTGCCCCGCATGATCCGCGACGCCCTCCCGAACGCCCGCATCGGCTTCTTCTGGCACATCCCCTGGCCCAGCGTCGAAGTGTTCCGCACGCTCCCCTGGGACCTCGACATCCTCGACGGCATCCTCGGCGCCGACCTCATCGGCATGCACACCCCCGACTACGTCGCGCACTTCCAGAACACCTGCCGCCGCGCCCTGCGCGCCGACACCTCCGGCGACCTCGTCCACTGGAAGGGCCGCGCCGCCCGCATCGTCGACCGCCCCATCGGCATCGAAGTCGACGCCTACGAACACCTCGCCACCAGCCCCGAAGTCGAAGACACCGCCGACCGCATCCGCCGCACCCTCCAGACGCAGATCCTCCTCGGCGTCGACCGCCTCGACTACACCAAAGGCATCCCCGAACGCCTCGAAGCGTTCGACCTGTTCCTCGACCGCCACCCCGAAACGCGCGGCCGCGTCACGCTCCTCCAGATCGCCGTGCCCAGCCGCGAACGCGTCGACTCCTACCGCCAGCTCCGCAACCAGGTCGAAGGCCTCGTGGGCCGCATCAACGGCAAACACACCCAGGGCGGCTGGTCCCCCATCCAGTACATCTACCGCGGCGTCCCCCGCGACGAACTCGTCGCCCACTACCGCGCCGCCGACGCCATGCTCGTCACCCCCCTCCGCGACGGCCTGAACCTCGTCGCCAAAGAATTCGCCGCGTGCGCCCGCGACGGCGCCCTCATCCTCTCCCGCTTCGCCGGCGCCGCCGACGAAATGCCCGAAGCCATCCAGGTAAACCCCTACAGCCCCGAGAACCTCTCCGACGCCATGCGCACCGCCCTCCAGATGCCCCTCGACGAGAAAAAAGCCCGCCTCACGCGCCTGCGCGAGCACCTGCGGGACAGCGACCTGCACGCCTGGACGGACACCTTCCTGCACGAACTCAAGCTTCAAGACCACGGAGGCGCATGACCCTCCCCCCCGACCTCCTCACGCTCGGCACGCGCCCCCTGCTCGTCATCCTCGACTACGACGGTACCCTCGCGCCCATCGTCGCCCGCCCCGAGGACGCGTGGCCGGAACCCGGCGCGCGCGAAGCCCTCCACGCCCTCCTGAACGGCGGACAGCACCGCGCCGCCATCGTCACGGGCCGCCGCGCACAGCAGGTCCATGCGTTCCTGAACCTCCCCGACCTCCCCGTCATCGGCCTGCACGGCATGGAATGGCCCGGCGAGTCCCTCCAGCCTCCCGACACCGCCGCGCTGGACGCCCTCCGCGCGCAGCTGCCGGGCACGACCGGCGTGCGCGTGGAGGACAAAGGTTGGACGCTCGCCGTCCACTACCGCGAAGTCCCCGAGGCGCAGCAGGCGAACGTGGAGCGGCAGCTCGCGCGCCTCAAGCTCCCCGACGGCTGGGAGATGATGACCGGCAAAAAAGTCCGCGAGTTCCGTCCTGGCGGCTTCGGCAAAGGCAAAGCCGTGCGGAGGCTTGCGCAGGAAGCACCCAGCCACCTGCCTGTATTCATTGGTGACGATGTGACCGACGAGGAAGGCTTCAAGGCGCTCCGCGAAATGAACGGCACCACCATCAAAGTCGGCGAGGGGGAAACAAAAGCAGCCTATCGGCTCTCAGATCCGGCAAGGGTCGTGGCGCTCCTGGCTCAATGGACACAGCAACGCCCGCTGCTCTGATGCTGAAGCGGTTTAGGCTGCAGAGGCAATGACTGAAGCCAAAGGGTATTACGTATACGCGTTGAAAGATCCGACCAGCTCGCCAGCCTTACCGTTTTATATCGGTAAAGGCACAGGGACGAGATCTTACGCCCATTTGGTGAATGTCGATAACTCACTTAAAGGTCAGCGGATTCAGGAAATTCAAGCGGCGGGAAAAGAGGTACTGGTGGTCCGCCTCATTGACGATCTCACGGAGTTGCAGGCGCTCAGGCTTGAAGCGGAATTGATTGCTGCTTTTGGGACGCAGGCATCTGGCGGCCTATTAACGAATACCGTCATGCCTTCTGGCTTAGCCAGAAAAGCGCGTGGGTCACTCGTTGTTCCATCAGGCGTCAAAGAGAAAGCCCAAATTGGCCTGGCCTTACTCAAAGAAGCTCTGCTTGAACTTGCTCAAGCGAACGAGCAAGGCGTGACCAATGCGGAAGCCGCGAGCTTGCTTGGCCTCAGAAGTGACTATGGTGGAGGTTCAAAGGATTACCTTTCGTACAGTCTCATTGGCCTATTGATGCGTGAAGGAAAGCTCGAAAGAGTCGCAAACAGTAAAAAACACATCGCGCGAGTCCGGTAAGTGCATCAACAAAGCAGCGCAGGCTTTACACCTGCGCTGCCCGGAACAGCCGCTCAGACTTCGAGCGCGAGCTTGTCCACGTCGTTCAGGAGGGGCGTACCGGCGGGGTAGTCGCCGTTGAAGCACGCAAGGCACACGCCGGGGCCCTGAATGGCGGCTTCCAGGCCGCGTTCGCTGATGAAGCTCAGCGTGTCCGCGCCGATCAGCTCGCGGATCTCCTCGATGGTGTGTGTGCTCGCCACGAGTTCCTTGCGGGCGGCCGTGTCGATGCCGTAGAAGCACGGCTGCGTGATGGGCGGGCTGCTCACGCGGAAGTGCACTTCGGTGGCGCCCGCTTCGCGCAGGAGGTTCACGATCTGGCGGCTGGTGGTGCCGCGCACGATGCTGTCGTCGATCAGGATGACGCGTTTGCCGCGCACGGCGCTGGTGGGGGAGAGCTTCATCTTGACCTTCAGTTCGCGCGCTTCCTGGGTGGGTGCGATGAAGGTGCGGCCTGCGTAGGGGTTCTTGTACAGGCCGTAGTCGAAGGGGATGCCGCTCGCGCGGGCGTAGCCGATGGCGGCGCCGATGCCGCTGTCAGGGACGGGCACGACGATGTCCGCTTCGACGGGGCGTTCGCGGGCGAGTTGTTCGCCCATGCGCACGCGGCTTTCGTGGATGCTGACGCCGTCGAGGGTGCTGTCGGGGCGGGCGAAGTAGATCCATTCGAACGCGCAGGGGGTGTGGCGTGCGGCGTGCACCATCATGGAGTGCAGGCCGTCGCGGTCCGCCCAGACGAGCTCGCCGGGTTGGACGTCGCGGATGAGGCGCGCGCCGACGGCGTACAGTGCGGACGGTTCGCTCGCCATGACCCACGCGCCGTCGTCGCGTTGGCCGATGACGAGGGGGCGCACGCCGTTGGGGTCGCGGAAGCCGACGAGTTGCGTGCGGCTCATGAGGACGCAGGCGTACCCGCCGCGCAGTTCGCGCATAGCGTTGGCGGTGGCGGTGATGAGGTCCTCTTTCGCCTGGCGGGCGATGAGGTTGAGCATCACTTCGCTGTCGTTGGTGGTTTGGAACAGGGCGCCTTCGTCGAGGAGGCCTTTGCGGACTTCGAGGGCGTTCACGAAGTTGCCGTTGTGGGCGAGGCCGAGGACGCCTTTGTTGGTGCGGGTGGTGAGGGGTTGCGCGTTGAAGCGGAGGTTGCTGCCGGTGGTGCTGTAGCGGACGTGGCCGATGGAGACGCGGGCGTTCGCGAGGCGGACGGTGTCGAGTTTGCGTTCGTCGAAGACCTGCGTGACGAGTCCGAGGTCCTTTTCGACGTGGAATTTCTCGCCGTCGCTGACGCAGATGCCGGCGGCTTCCTGCCCGCGGTGCTGCAGGGCGAACAGGCCGAGGTACGTCATCCAGGCGAGGTCGACGGGGGTGGCGCTGTACATGCCGAACACGCCGCATTCCTCGCGGGGCTTGTCTTCGAGTTCCAGGGACTCGAGGGGCCAGAGTTCGGTCACGCGAGGATCTCCCGGAGGGGCGCCGCGTGGGCGCGTTGGAGCGTGTCGAGGTTCACGCTCAATTGTGGACCGTCGGCGGTGACGGCAATGTTCAGCGTGTTACCACCGGTGTCGCCGAGGCGCGTGAAGGGCACGCCGAGTTCGTTCAGGAGCGTTTCGGCGGCGTCGGCGTGCGCGTAGGGGACGCCGGTGAGGATGCGGGCGTGCGCTTCGCCGTACAGGAGGGCGTCGGGGCGGGCGTCGTCTTCGAGGAGGACGGTCGCGCCGGTCTGGCCGCTGATGCACATTTCGGCGAGGGCGACGGCGAGGCCGCCTTCGGCGCAGTCGTGCGCGGTTTTGGTGTGTCCGGCGCGGATGAGCGCGAGGACGCCGTCGATGACCTTCTGTTCGAGGGTGAGGTCGAGGGTGGGGACGCGGCCCGCTTCGAGGCCGTGGATGGTTTCGAGGTACTGGCTGGCGCCGATGGTGTTCGCGTGGTGGCCGAGCAGGTAGATGGCCTGCCCTTCGGCGAGCGCCTGGGTGGCGCGCAGGCCGATGTCGGGGAGGACGCCGACCATGCCGATGGTGGGGGTGGGGTGGATGGCGACGGTGCGGCCTTCTTCGACGTACTGGTTGTAGAGGCTGACGTTCCCGCCGGTGACGGGGGTGTTCAGGGCGCGGCAGGCGTCGGCGATGCCCTGCGTGGCCTGTTGCAGCTGGTAGTACACGTCGAGGCGGTGGGGGTTGCCGAAGTTGAGGTTGTCGGTGATGGCGAGGGGGGTGGCGCCGACGCACGCGAGGTTGCGGGCGGCTTCGGCGACGGCGGCGGCGGCGCCGGTGTACGGGTCGAGGTACACGTAGCGGGGGTTGCAGTCGCTGGTGGCGGCGACGCCTTTGCGGGTGCCCTTGACGCGCAGGACGGCGGCGTCGGCGGTGCCGGGCACGACGACGGTGTTCGTCATGACCTGATGGTCGAAGCGCTCGTAGATGGGGCGTTTGCTGGCGATGGTGGGGTGCGATAGGAGCTGCAGCAGCGTGCCTTCGAGGTCCTCGGGGATGGGGATGCCGCTGAGGTCCTGTTCGCGTTTGGCTTTGATCTCTTCGCTTTCGACGCCTTCGCGGGTGTACTTGGGCGCTTCGTTCAGCAGCGCGACGGGCAGGTCGCATACGACCTCGCCGCGCCACGTGAGGCGGTAGCGGTCGTGCGCTTCGACCTCGCCGATTTCGACGACGTCCAGTTCCCATTTGGCGAGCAGGTCGAACAGGGCCTGTTCCTTGCCGGGGACGGGCACGAGCACCATGCGTTCCTGCGATTCGCTGAGGCACAGTTCCATGGGGACCATGCCGGCTTCGCGGGTGGGGACGGCGTCGAGGTCCATGGTGACGCCGAGGTTCGCGCGGTACGCCATCTCGCAGGTGCTGCTCACGAGGCCGGCGGCGCCCATGTCCTGCACGCCCGCGACGAGGCCCGCCTCGATCGCTTCGAGGGTGGCTTCGAGCAGGAGCTTTTCCATGAACGGGTCGCCGACCTGCACGGCCGGGCGGTCCGCCTGCGACGCGTCGCTGAGGTCCGCGCTGGCGAACACGGCGCCGCCGAGGCCGTCACGGCCGGTTTTGCTGCCGACGTACACGATCTTGTTGCCGACCTCGCCCATGGTGCCTTTGGCGAGGTCCTCGTGGCGGAGCAGGCCGAGCGCCATGACGTTCACGAGCGGGTTCTCCTGGTAGCTGGGGTGGAACGTCACCTCGCCGCCGACCGTGGGCACGCCGATGGCGTTGCCGTAATGCGCGATGCCTTCGACGACGCCGTGCACGAGGAATTTCGTGCGGGCGCTGTCGGGGTTCCCGAAGCGGAGGCTGTCGAGCACCGCGAACGGGCGCGCGCCCATGGCGAAGATGTCCCGCAGGATGCCGCCCACGCCGGTCGCGGCGCCCTGCACCGGCTCGACCGCTGACGGGTGGTTGTGGCTTTCCATCTTGAACGCCACGGCGAGGCCGTCGCCGATGTCCACGACGCCGGCGTTCTCGCCGGGGCCCTGCAGGACCTGCGGGCCGGTGGTGGGGAACACGCGGAACAGCGGGCGGGAGTTCTTGTACCCGCAGTGTTCGCTCCACATGGCGCCGACGATGGCGGCTTCCAGGGCGTTCGGGTCGCGCCCGATGCTGCTCACGAGCAGGTCGAATTCTTCAGTGGTGAGGCCGAACGTGCTGGCCTGATCGCGCAGCGAGGTCGCTTGCGTCATGGGGGTTCTCCTTGTGCATGAGGGCCACTTGCCCTCGGTGGTGCGTGAGCGCGCGCAGGAACGCCGCGAGGCCGTTCACGGTGCGCGCGTCGCCGGTGCGTTCCGGCGCGAAGCGCGTGTCGTCGGCGGCGCGCAGGGCGTGGAGCAGCAGCGCTGAGGTGCGCTGCAGCGCGTCGAGCGTGGCGGCGGGCCCGTGGGGCGTGGGTGGGAGGACGGTGGGCGCGCCGAGCAGCGCGAGGGCAGCGTGGGCGCTGTGCAGGGCGCTTACGGCGTGCCAGGCGGCGCTGCGCGGCCCATCGTCAGCGTGCCCGAAGTGCCCTTCGGGCACGCCGGAGAGCGCCGCCGTGAGCGCCGCGAATTCCGCGTGCAGCAGGCACGTCAGGAAGTCGCGGGTGGCGGCGCTCACGGGTGGTCAGGCTCCGACGCGGCTGAGCAGGCTCTGGAACACGCCGAGGCCGTCGGCGCTGCCGAGCAGGTGCTCCACGGCGCGTTCCGGGTGCGGCATCATGCCGAGCACGTTGCGGCGGTCGTTGACGATGCCGGCGATGTCGTTCAGGCTGCCGTTGGGGTTGTCCACGTAGCGGAACACGACCTGCCCTTCGCCTTCGAGGCGGTCGAGGGTGTTGGCGTCCGCGTAGTAGTTCCCTTCGCCGTGCGCGACGGGGATCGTGACGGTCTGCCCGCTGGTGTACGCGCTCGTGAACGGCGTGTTGGTGCGTTCGACGCGCAGGCGCACGGGCTGGCACGTGAAGTGCAGGTGGCCGTTGCGGGTGAGCGCGCCGGGCAGCAGACCGGCTTCGGTGAGGATCTGGAAGCCGTTGCAGATGCCGATCACGTACCCGCCGGCATCCGCGAAGGCGCGGATGGCGGTCATGATGGGGCTGCGCGCGGCGATGGCGCCGCTGCGCAGGTGGTCGCCGTAGCTGAAGCCGCCGGGTACGAGGACGACGTCGACGTCCGGGAGTTGCGTGTCGGTGTGCCACACGAAGGTGGCGTCCTGCCCGATGACGTTCCCGGCGGCGTGCAGCGCGTCGGCGTCGCAGTTGCTGCCCGGGAACTGAATCACGGCGGTCTTCACGCGGACTGCTCCACCGCTTGCTCTTCGAGTTCGAAGCGCACGTCTTCCATGATGGGGTTGCTGAGGACGTTCACGCTGATGTCGCGCAGCTGCGCTTCGACGTCGGCGCGTTCCCCTTCGAGGGTCAGTTCGATGTACTTGCCGATGCGCACGCCCTCGACGTTCTGGTGGTTCAGGTGCGTGAGGGCGCGTTCGACGGTGCGGCCCTGCGGGTCAAGGATGCTGGGTTTGAGGGTGACGTAGACTTTCGCCTTGTACTGCATGGGGGCCTGCCTTCGGTGGGCGGGGGCGTGCCGGGGTGGCGCGCCCGCCGGGTGGGGTTACGCCTGTTCGCGGGTGACGCGCGCGAGCATTTCCTGGTACGCGCCTTCGACGTTGCCGAGGTCGCGGCGGAAGCGGTCCTTGTCGAGGCGCTCACCGCTGACGGCGTCCCAGAACCGGCACGTGTCGGGGCTGATTTCGTCGGCGAGGACGATCTGACCGTCGTGCGTCTTGCCGAATTCGAGTTTGAAGTCGATCAGGCGGATGTCCCGCGCGAGGAAGTACGGCGTCAGGAAGGCGTTCACCTTGAGGGCGAGGGCCTTGATGGTGCTGAGGTCCTCGTCGGTGGCCCAGCCCATGCTGATGGCGGTGTCGGTGTTGATGAGGGGGTCGCCGAGTACGTCGCTCTTGTAGTAGTACTCGACGATGGGGCGCGCGAGCAGCGTGCCTTCGGTGATGCCGAGGCGTTTGCTGAAGCTGCCGGCGGCGACGTTGCGGACCACGACTTCGACGGGGATGATCTCGACGGCGCGGACGAGCTGTTCGCGTTCGCTGAGCTGCGCGATGAAGTGCGTGGGCACGCCGGCGCGTTCGAGGTGCGGGTACAGGGCGCTGGTGATGGCGTTGTTGACGCTGCCCTTCCCGAGGATCTGGTCGCGTTTCTGGCCGTTGAAGGCGGTGGCGTCGTCCTTGTACTCCACGACGTACTGTTGCGGGTCGGGGGTGGCGTAGACGCGTTTGGCTTTGCCTTCGTAGCGGAGTTCGCCGCGCTCGACGGGGGCGCTCATGCGCGCTCCGTGCGGGCGTGGGTGGACGGCGTGCGGCCGGGGTGGGCGCTCGCGCGTTGGGGGGTATGCATCATGTCCGGGCTCCAATCCCGCCGCACGTGGCGGGAGGTGCGCGTCTCACGCGACGCGGTGGATGTCCTTACGGGCCTCACGTGGCCCGTGTGTGGTGGCGGATGCGGCAGCGGGGCTGCCTTGACCACAGTAACACCGAGCGCGGGGTGGTGCCAGACCGGGCGGAGGGGAGGCGACGCATACCGCCCCAAAATGTGTTACGCTATTTACGTAAAACCGATGGGTGGTGAGACGGCCACCCAGAAAAGGAGAACATCATGCCCACCCTGCACCTCACCGGCCCCCTCGGCACCAGCATCAGCGTCGACGTTCAGGACGACCGCGACATCCTCAACACCCTACGCAAATACGGCAAAGGCGGCTGGACCAGCGGAGACATCCCCGCCGGCGGCCTCAGCCTCCCCCTCGCCATGGCCGACAACTTCGACTGGACCCTCATCGGCGCCCGCCCCTACACCAACGCCGACGGCGAACAGGCCGTCATGTACAAGGGCCAGAGCTACAAACGCCGCGAACTCGACGAAGTCGACACCAAAAAACTCAAGCTGCCCAAAATCGTCAAGTACAGCCGCGGCGCTCGCCCCACCGACCCGCCCCACCTCAAGGAAGGCGAAGAAGGCGGCGTGCAGTACGTCACCCTGATCAGCTTCCGCGGCAACGGCAAAGTCATCGAAGCCTACGTCGACCCCAACAAAGCCACCGTCGGCACCGGCGCACGCAACAACGACCGCGCCCAGGAGCGTGCCACCGCCGAAGCGCCGTTCTGACCCCCACAGCAGCGCCGCCCCCACTCGTGGGGGCGGCGCTGCTGCCGCAACCACCAGGGACGCTCAGTACGGCAGGCTCGCCAGGCTCAGCAGCTGCCGCCGCACGTCCAGGGCCCGCGATGGCCGCGCGAACCGGTCCGGTTCCAGCAGCGTCCGCCGCAACCCCTCGAGCGGATCGCGCGTCTCCGGCAGCGGCCCGGCCCCCTCCTCATCCAGCAGCGCGCCGTACATGCCCCAGTGCAGCAGCACCCCCACGCCGTACAGGTCACTTTCCGGCCCGAGCGGCTCGCCGCGCACCGCCTCCGGCGACTGGAACGCCGCCGTGCCGATACGCAGCGGCGTGCTGAACGCCTCATTGATCGGCCCGCTCAGGTCGAAATCCACCACCTTCGCGCTGCCGTCCGTGTCCACGATGATGTTTTCCGGCTTCACGTCCCGGTGCACGATGCCCTGCGCGTGCAGGTGGCCGAGCGCCTCCAGCACGTGCGCGAGCGTCAACAGGAACGCCCGGCGCTCCTGCGTGAGCGCCGGGCGCCGCGTGTACCGATCGAACAGCACCCGCCCGCGCGCGAACCCCAGCACCAGGGCCGGCAGGCCCTGCACTTCCGTGCGCGTCAGCACCGGCGTGATCCGCGCGTGCGTGAGCGCCGGGCTGTGCGACAACTCCCGCTCCGCACGCGCCATGAGTTCCGCCGGGAAAACCTTCACGGCGTACGGCAACCCGTCTGTCCCCACCGCGAAGTACACGACGCTGCTCGCGCCATGACCAACGGGCCGCACCAGACGGTAGCGTCCTTCCACGAGCGTTCCCGCGAGCGGCATCACCTCAGCCTATACCACGCGCGCGCCCCCTCGCCACGCCCACCTCACGGGCATTCCCGGAGAAACGCTATGCTGCCGAGCGTAAGGAGCGTCATGACCCAAGTTCAAAAACCCCCGCAGTCCTTTCTGAAGCGACTCTGGAAAGAACTGCTCGAACCCATCGTGTTCGCCGTCGTCATCACGCAGTTCGTGGCGACGCTCGTCGGCGTGGACGGCACCAGCATGATGCCGAACCTCCGCAACGGCGAACGCGTCCTCGTGCCGAAGTACGAGACGTGGCTGCACAAGGTCGGCGTCGGGAACTTCAAACGCGGCGACATCCTGATCTTCAAACCTCCCCGCGCCGCCGAAGATGAAGTGCGCAGCTTCGTGGGCCTGTGGCAGTACCGGCCGTTCCTGATCAAACGCCTGGTGGCCCTGCCCGGCGATCGCGTCCGCATGGACGGCGGCAACCTGTACGTGAACAACACCCGCATCGACCAGTCGTTCACCACCGACTACTGGCAGGCGCAGGGCTGCTGGGACACCCAGAGCGACATCGCCAACAACGCGCAGAGCGGCAACCGCTACGCGTACATGAAAACCCAAAAGGAATTCACGGTGCCTGCCGGGCAGTACTTCATGATGGGCGACAACCGCACCGAGCAGGGCAGCCTCGACTCGCGCACCTTCGGCCCGATTCCGCTGCGCGACATCGCCGGGCGCGCCGCCATGGTGGTGTGGCCGATCATGCGCAAAACCAACGCGAAGTACAACTGCGACAACCCCAGCCCCAGCGCCATTGAGTTCAGCGGCAACAGCGTTCTGAACTGGCGCCTGCTGCAACGCCCCGCCGGGTTCGGCGCCCTCAACAAATAACGCCGCGAACACAAGAAGGCGCCCCCGGGTGATCCGGGGGCGCCGTTCTCGACGTGGGGTCAGTCTTCGTCGTGTCCGAGCGGGAACACGTCGGTGTCCTCGGCGGTCACGCGGTACTCACCCTGCTCCGCGAAGAAGTCCGCGACGTGCCGCAGCGTCTCCTCGACCCACGCGGCGTCGTTCGAGACGGTCACGACGCCCACGACCTCCCAGTCATGGGCGTCCAGGCCGTCCAGGCGCGCGACACTCACCGGAAAGCGGCTTTTCACGCGCTCCACGATGGGCCGCACCAGCGCCCGCTTCTCCTTCAGGCTCCCCACCCACGGCATCTCCAGCCGCAGCGTCAGGGTCCCCACGTAGCCGAGCGCCACGGTTAGAGCATGCCTGCCAGGAAGCCCTGCTTGCGGACCGCGCGGATCAGGTCCATCACGGTCAGCAGACTGGGGTCGTAGTGCACCTCGACCTGCCCGTCATCGGGCGTGGCGCGGCTCACGCCGTTCATCGCTTCCAGGGCCGCTGCGACCCGCTGCCCCGCCTCGCGGTCCATGCCGCGCACCCCAATCAACACACGAGAAGCCTTCATGCCCAGCAGCGTAGCGCGATTCCGCCCGGGAGGATGAGGGTCCCCTCAAGCGCCCGCGTTCGGTGCGCCGCCCAGGCGTGCCCCGGGCGCCGTTTCCGCGCGGGTGCCCAGGTGCCGCACCGCGTACTGCCCGGTCACGTACGCGCCGTCCGCGCGCGCGGCGTCCTCCAGGCCGTCCGTGAGCGGGAAATGCACCTCGTACACCGCCGCGTCGTACGCACTTTTCACGCAGGCGCGCAGCAGGCCCGCGGCGGTGTCCGCCGGGGCGTCCGGCGCGATGAGCGCGCGCGCGACCAGCACGATGGGCCGGTCGCCCTGCCACACGCTCTGCGCCAGGATCACGCCGTGCAGCGTGCCGCCTTCGGCTGCGGCGAAACTGTGCTCGCTGCGTTCGAAGAACTTCAGGGCCGCGAGGCTGGTGCGCACGCGCCCCTCGCGTTCACGCTCGGCGAGCGCGTCGAAATTCGGGTCCTCGGCGCGCAGCACGCGCGCCTCCAGCGCCTGCAGCGCGTCAAAATCCGGTTCGTGGAAGGTGCGGTACTCCATGACGCCACAGCGTAGCGCGCCCACCGTCCGCACGCCCGACGGGCGCTACACTGCGCGCATGACCGCGTCCGACCCGATTCGTGTGCGCCTCACCGGCCTCGCCAAGGCGCTGCGCCACCTGCACGCCGCGCTGCTCGAACACGCGAAAAGCGACTACGAGTTCCTGAACGGCAAGATTGATGGGGCGTTCACGCTGTACAACCTCGTGCTGAACGATCCGCACTTCCAGTGGCTGCGGCCCCTGTCGGGCCTGATGGCAACGCTCGACGAGGTGATCGACAGCAAGGAACCGCTCACCACCCGGCACATTCAGGACGTCCGCACTGCCCTCGGGCTGCTGTTCGGGCAGACGGACGCGCGCTTCGCGGACTTCCGCCGCGAGTACGACCGCTTCCGCGAGGACAGCAAGGTCCGCGACGCGGACGCCCGCTGGCGCGAGGTGCTGAACGCGCTGGAGGCCTGAGCGTGCGCGTGGTGGTGGGCCTGGGCAACCCAGGCGCGCAGTACGCTCTCACGCGCCACAACGTCGGCTGGTTGGTCGTGGATGAAGTGGCGCGCCGCGCGGGCGCGACCTGGCGTAAGGACCGGGACGCCGAAGTCACCGAGGTGCGGCTCGGCACGGAGAAGGTACTGCTCGTGAAGCCGCAGACGTTCATGAACAGCTCCGGCCGTGCGGTCGCGCCGCTCATGACGTTTTACAAATTGGACGGCGCGCACCTGCTGGTCGTGCAGGATGACCTCGACAGTCCGTTCGGCCTGATGAAGTTCCGCCTGGGCGGACGCCACGGCGGCCAGAACGGCGTGCGCGACATCATCACGCGACTCGGCACGGACGCCTTCCCGCGCCTGAAGCTTGGCATTTCCCGCCCGCCGACCGGATGGGACCCGGCGGGCTGGGTGCTGAGCAAATGGCGGGACGAGGAGCGGACCACCGTCGATGAACTCGTGCGTCTCGGCGCGAACGCGGTGGAGGCGTGGGCGACGTTGGGGCTGCTGGAGGCGCAGGCGCGGTTCAACGGCACGGACCTGCGCCCGAAACCCGAACCGGCCCCGGCGGCCCCCGTCGACCCCGCCTGACCTTCGGGCGTGCCCGTGGGGTGGGGCGGAGCGTGAAGTTCCCTGAAGCTTCCCGCGCTCCGCTCCACCCCAGGCTCGCATAGAAGAGGGAAGAGGAGGTGGGCTGGTGGAGGTGATCTCGAATCTGCTGTCGGCGTTCGGCCTGTCGGGCGCAGCGGGCCTGAATGCGTACGTGCCGTTGCTGCTGATGGGACTGCTGGACCGCCTGAATGTGGTGCACCTGCAGGATCCGGTGGCGTGGCTGTCGAACCCGTGGGTGCTGCTGATCGTGGCGGTGCTGGGCGCGCTGGATTTCGTGGGGGACAAGGTGCCGGGCGTGGATCACGCGCTGCATCTGGTGGGCGGCGTGGTGAATGCCGGGGCGGGCGCGTTGCTGTTCGCGTCGCAGAACCATCTGGTGGACGTGCCGCCGGCGCTGTCGATGGTGCTCGGGTTCATGGTGGCGGGCGGCGTGCAGGCCACGCGGACAGCCGTACGGCCAGTGGCGACGGCGACGACGGGCGGCCTCGCGAATCCGGTGGTGTCGTTTCTGGAGGACGTGTCG
This sequence comes from Deinococcus maricopensis DSM 21211, assembly GCF_000186385.1. NCBI lineage: Bacteria > Thermotogati > Deinococcota > Deinococci > Deinococcales > Deinococcaceae > Deinococcus > Deinococcus maricopensis. The sequence goes on along the minus strand of NC_014958.1, from coordinate 2,953,142 downwards.
TCGCTGCTGGTGAGTGTGCTGGCGGTGTTCGTGCCGGTGCTGGGGGTGCTGCTGCTGGTGGCGCTCGTGTGGTGGGCGTCACGGTGGTGGGCGCGCCGGCGACGGCGAAAGCTGGCATGAATTAGCGGAAGGGCGGCCAAATGGCCGCCCTTCCGCTGTTCCGGGACCTGCAGGGCGGGCTGTTGGATCACCACGCAAATCAGAAATTGCAAAGCGTCTAAAAAAGTATGAACAAATTGCACAAAAAGCATTGACTTCCCGAGTATCTGGCCTTACGGTGTGCAGCAAGAGCTGTTCATCTTGGACAGCGCGCACCGCTCACCAGGGAGGCAGTCTTGAAACTCATCACCGCCATCGTCCGACCCGAACGGGTCCAACAGGTCAAAGAAGCCCTGTTCCAGGCTGGCATCAGCGGCCTCACCCTCACCCGCGTGAGCGGCCACGGCGGCGAGCAGGAAGTCGTCGAGCACTACCGGGGCACGCGCGTCATGGTCGAATTCCGCGACAAGGTCGAATTCAAGATGGCCGTCAGCGACCCCTTCGTGCACGTCGCCATCGAAGCGATCCTGCGCAGCGCCCACACCGGCGAGGTCGGCGACGGCAAGATCTTCGTCACCCCCATCGAAGAGGTCATCCGCATCCGCACCGGCGAGCGGGGCAGCGCCGCCCTCACGCCCGTCAACGAAACGCGCCTCACACCCGCCTGAAGGACCCAGGGGAGACCACCATGACCAGAGCACCGCTTGCCACCCTTGTCCTCGCCGCCGCCACCACCGCCGCCGCGCAGGGCACCCCCAAACTCGACACGGGCGACACCGCCTTCATGCTCATCAGCGCCGCCCTCGTGCTCCTCATGACGCCCGGCCTCGCGTTCTTCTACGGCGGTCTGGTGCGCGCCAAAAGCGTCCTGAACACCATGATGATGAGCTTCGTCGCCATCGCCATCGTCGGCGTGCTGTGGGTGCTCCTCGGGTATAGCCTCGCGTTCGGCGCCGGCGGCAATGCCCTCATCGGCAGCTTCGCCAACGTCGGCCTGAACGGCACCCTGGGGCAGCTCACCGGCACCATCCCCACCCCGCTGTTCGTGGCGTTCCAGGCGATGTTCGCCATCATCGCCCCGGCCCTGATCAGCGGTGCCGTCGTGGACCGCATGAAGTTCGGCGCGTTCGTGCTGTTCGCCGCGCTGTGGACTCTGCTGATCTACAGTCCCCTCGCGCACATGGTGTGGAGCAGCGACGGCTACCTCTTCAAGCTCGGTGCGCTCGACTTTGCGGGCGGCACCGTCATCCACATCGCCGCGGGCGTCAGCGCCCTCGTTGCCGCGATCGTCGTCGGCCCCCGCCTCGGCCTGACCCGCCGCGCCACCGTGCCGCACAACGTCCCGTTCGTGCTGCTCGGCGCGGGCCTGCTGTGGTTCGGCTGGTTCGGCTTCAACGCCGGCAGCGCCCTCGGCGCCAACGGCGTCGCCGCGAACGCCCTGCTCACCACCAACACCGCCACCGCCGCCGCGATCCTCGCGTGGCTGTTCTGGGAAGTCATCCGCGGCCAGCGTCCCACCGCCGTGGGTGCCGCCACCGGCGCCATCGTCGGCCTGGTCGCCATCACCCCCGCCTGCGGCTTCGTCAGCCCCCTCGCGAGCATCCTCATCGGCGTGCTCGGCGCCACCGCCAGCTTCTGGGCGGTACAGCTCAAACACCGCTTCATCACCGACGACGCCCTCGACGTATTCGCCTGCCACGGCGTGGCCGGCATCGTGGGGGCCCTGCTCACCGGCGTGTTCGCCACCAAGACCGTCAACGACCTCGGCAGCGGCGTCATCGACGGACGCTGGAGCCAGCTCGGCGTGCAGGCGCTCGGCGTGCTCATCACCGTCGCCCTCGCGGGCATCGGCAGTTTCCTGCTGCTCAAACTCGTCGGCGCGCTGATGGGCGGCCTGCGCATCACGGAACGTCAGGAAACGCTCGGCGTCGACCTGGTCGCGCACCAGGAAGAAGGCTACCGCGAAGCCGAAAGTCCGCTCGGCACGCCTGTGCTGCTCGGCGGCGACTGACTCAACCTCGCTCCGTACCCTACCCGGGTTTCCAATCCGCCCTCATTCCACAAAGCGAGGTGAGACCCCCACAGCACCGACCTGACCCTCCTTGAAGTGAGCGTGACGCCGTCCCCTGGCCCGGGGCGGCGTTGTTTTCTGCCCAAAAAGGGGCGGTGCGGCGCGCCTGGGTGCGCGTTCCCTGACATCTACGCCTCACCGGCAGGGGTAATTGTCCCTGCCTGCGCGTATGGACGCCTATGGTACTATTTGCGCGAGCTTGACCTAACGTACGTCGGGCTTTCATCAAGCCTTCCAGACAGACCAATGTGCACCTCAGACCCCAGAGGCCCGAGGTGCCGCGTGTCACGGAGGGGGAGGAAAGGAGGAGGAATTTGGACGCCAGCCGAGTGTTAAGCGAACTCGCCAGCCGCGAACAGGCCCTCGACCAGCAAATCGAGCAGGCCCGTCAGGAAGCGGCACGCGAGATCGAAGCGGCCGAAGCAGAAGCAGCGCGCATCATGCGCGACGCCGAAGAACAGGCCCGACAGATGACGGCCCAGCACGCACAGCGTCTGAGCGAGGAAACCGCCCAGATCCGCCAGCAGGCCGCGACGCAAGCCCAGAGTGACGTGCAGACCGCCACCGCCCGCAACCAACAGAAGGTCGGGCAGGCCGTCGAAACCATCCTGAGGGCGGTGCTTCCGTGATCAACAAAATGCAGCAGGTCGTGATCGCCGCTCGCAAACGCGACGATAAAGCGATCATCAGCGCCCTCCAGGCGGCGGGCGTGCTGCACATTGTGCCCGTGCAGGTGCAGGAGCAGGGGCGCCTCAGCACCGGCCCCCTCCAGGGCGCCGAGGCCGACGAGCGCAAGCACACCGAACGCCTCCTTGCCCGCGCCGAAACGACCCTCACGGAACTCGGCACGCACCGCGTCCCCCACGGCGCGCTCCCCGACGAGCGCGACTGGGGCACGCACCTTGAGAACGTCGCCGGCCCCGCCAGCATCCTCGCGAAACGCCGCGCGGAACTGACGAGCGACCTCGACGCTGCCGGCACCTACGGTCAGGTTACGCAGGCCCTCGCCACCCTCGCGGGCGGCGTGGACCGCAGCCGCCGACTCGCCGTCATTCCGTTCACCATGCAGGTCGGCGACGCCGGCCTGAACGACCTGAACGCGGCGCTCAACGCCGACCTCAAGGACCGCTACGCGCTCGACACCCGCACCGTTGGCAACAACGTCGTCGGCTTGGTCGTCGTGCCGCTCGCGGACCGCGACCGTGCCCGCGCCGCGCTCGGCAAGGCCCGCGTCGGCGAACTGCGCCTCCCCGGCCGCTTCGACCGCCTCACCCTCGCGGACGCCGCGCGGGAATTCGAGCGCATCGAACGCGAAACGCCGGCCGCGCTGCGCGACCTCGACAACGAACGCGCTCGCCTCGCCGACACGCACGCCCCCACCCTGTACGCCATTCGCGACGCCCTCGCGGACCGCGTCGCCATCCACGACGTGCAGGCCGTCAGCGCCCGCGGCAAGTACAGCATGGTCCTCCAGGGCTACGTGCCCGCCGACCGCGTTAAGGACATGCAGGCCGCGCTCGCCACGTTCGGCAACGGCGTGAGCTACCAGCTCAGCGACGCCGACGAGCACCACGGCGAAAGCGTGCCCGTCCAGCTCAAGAACAACAGCTACGTGCGCCCCTTCCAAGTTGTCATGGGCCTCATGAGCCTCCCGAAGTACGGCACCTTCGACCCCACCTGGGTCATCGCCGTGTTCTTCCCGTTGTTCTTCGGCATCATCATGGCCGACATCGGCTACGGCCTGCTGTTCCTCGCGTTCGGCATGTGGCTGCTCGGCAAGGCCAAGCGCAACGAAGGCTGGGACCTCAGCTTCTTCGGCGCGTACGTGCCGCCCGAAACCCTGCGGAACCTCGGCTTCGTCACCAACGTGATGGCCGCCTGGACCATCCTGTGGGGCCTCCTCACCGGTGAATTCTTCGGCACCCTCCTCGAACACGCCGGGCTCTTCTACGTCAACCCGGAGATCGTCAACAGCCTCTGGGGCTGGACCGGCATCCGCGCCGAAGCCGCCGCCGAAGCGCACCACGGCGTGATCCCCATCCTCTTCCCGCGCCTCGAGACCAGCTACTTCAGCAACGTGGCCCTCGTGTTCTCCCTGCTGTTCGGCATCGTCCAGGTCCTCTGGGGCTGGGGCATCCGCATCGCGCAGGGCCTGCGCCACCGCGACCCCGTGCACACCTGGGAAGGCCTCGCGCTGTTCGGCGGCGTCGGCGCCCTGATCGCCATGGCGTTCGCCACCCGCGCCGGCAAGGACTTCTCGCAGTTCACGAACTTCGGGAACCCGCTGGTCCTGCTGATGTACGTCGGCTTCCTGCTGTTCATCGTCGGCTGGATCCGCGTGATCAAGCACTTCCCGATGCTCCCCATCGAGCTGCTGTCCCAGGGCGGCGCCGTGATGAGCTACTCCCGTATCTTCGCCGTCGGTCTGGTCAGCGCGATCCTCGCGAAACTCTGCACCGACCTCGGCTGGAGCCTCGGCGAGAGCCTCGGGATTCTCGGCGTGCTGATCGGCATCATTCTGGGCGTCCTGCTGCACTTCTTCGTGCTCGCCCTGACCCTGATCGGCCACATCGTCCAACCGCTGCGTCTTCACATGGTCGAGTTCCTCAACCCGACCGGCTTCAACGCCGAGACCAGCCCCGCTTACAACCCCCTCCGCCGCCTCAGCCCCGTGAGCGGGCAAGGTAAATAAGTCCAAGGAGTCCTGACATGACCAAATACAACAAGATCGTCCTCGCGTCCCTCGTTTTCGCTCTTGCGACCAGCGGTCTCGCCCAGGAAGCCGCCACCGCTGACAACGACTCCCTGTACCAGGGCCTCCGCGCCGTCGGCGCCGGCCTCGCCCTCGGCCTCGGCGCCGTCGGCACCGGCATCGCCCAGGCGCGCATCGGTAGCAGCCTCGTCGGCGCCGTCGCCGAAGACCCCAGCAAGGCCGGCAGCCTGCTGCTGTACTTCCTGATCCCCGAAACGCTCGTCATCTTCGGCTTCCTCGCGCTGTTCATCCTTCGCTGATATGGCCCTCGACGCCCTTCTCGAAAACGAAGCGCGCGCGGAAATCGAGCGCGTCCGCGCCGAAGGGCGCGAACGCGCCCAGGCGATTCTCCGCGAAGCGCAGGAGCGCGCGCAGGCTCTTGTCGAGAGCCGCACCCGCGCCCTCGAAACGCAGCGTCAGGCTGAACTGACCCGCGCGCGCAGCGCCGCGGACCTGGAACTCGCCGCCGCGCGTCTCAACGCCAACGAAAGCGGCCTCGCGCAGGCGTTCGACATTGCCCAGCAGGAGCTGCGCAACGTCACGCAGGTGCCCGAGTACCGCGAGATCCTCGCGCGCCTCATCAGCGAAGCCCGCCAGGCCATCCCCGACGCCGAAGCCCTCGAAGTGAACCCCGCCGAGGCGCACATCGCCCGCGAGGTCGCCCCCGGCATCGACGTGCGCGAGAACCCCGCCATTCGCGGCGGCGTGCGCGTCGTCGGTCGCGGTGGCAAGAGCGGCATCAGCAACACGCTCGAAGGTCGCCTGGAGCGCGTGCGCGCCGCCCTCTCCCCGCAAATCGCCCGGATGATGGCGGAGTAAGGACGGCCATGCCCGACGACTACGACTTCATCAACGCGCGCCTCAAGGTGATGCGCACCAAGTTGCTCGACGGGCGCGCCCTCGACAGCGCCGCCGCCAGCGGCACCTACGCCGAGTTCCTGCGCGTGCTCAGCGAGACGCCCATCAGCGGCGACCTCGTCGGCGCCACCGCGCCGGACGCCGGCCTGCCGGAACTCGACGCCGCGCTGTCCCGCAACCTCTTCGAGACCGCCAACAAGGTGCTGCGCATGGCCGACGGCGACGCTCGCGCGGAAATCAGCGTCCTGCTCATGAAGTGGGACCTGGTGAACCTCAAGACCGTCGCGCGCGGCATCATCGCCGGGCGCAGCCAGGACGACATCCTCGGCAGCCTCGTGCCCGGCGGCAGCCTCAAGCCCAGCACCCTGCAGGCCGCCGTGCAGAGCGGTGACCTCGCGTCCGCCGCGCAGGCCATCGCGCTCAGCGGCCACCCGCTCGCGCGGGCGTTCAAGGACGCCGTGGCCGCGTACGCCGCCGGCTCCCGCTCACTCGACCTGGAAGTCACCCTCGACCAGGGGTACTACCGGCACGCGCTGCGCGTCAGCCGCAACACCAGCCTCCGCCGCTACCTGTCACGCGAAGTGGACGTCACCAACGCCCTCACCGCCCGCAGCCTGCGCGGCGGCAGCCTTAACCCCGCGCTGTTCGTGCCCGGCGGCAGCGACATCGACACGCAGGGCTTCGCGCGCCTCGCGGGCGGCGACAACGCCGCCGGTGACATGACCGCCATCCTCGAAGCGCCCACCCTCGAAGGCTCCGAACTGGCCGCGCGCCGCGTACTCGACCGCGCCGCCACGGACGCCTCCGCCGGCGACCCGCTCGGCGTGGGTGTGGCCATCGACTTCCTGCGCCGCAAGGAACAGGAAATCGCCAAGCTGCGCCTGATCGGCCGCGCCAAATTCTACGGCGTGCCCACCGAGCAGATCCGCGCGGAACTGGAGCGCGCATGACCGCCCCTCAGCACAAAGTCGCCGTGCTGGCCGACAGCGAAACCGCCACCGGCTACCGCCTGGCCGGCGTGCAGGTGATCGAAGCGACTCCCGAAACCGCCGTGCGCGAACTCGAAACGCTCGTTACCAGCGGCGGTTACGGCCTCGTCGCCGTGGACACCGGCCTGATCGCCGACCCCCAGACCGCCGTGGCGCGCGCCATGCGCGGCCGGGACCTCCCGATCATCCTGCCGATCCCCAGCCTCGCGGACGCGTTCAGCAGCAACACCGTGGACGCCAAGGCGTACATGGGCAAGCTGGTGCGCGACACCATCGGCTTCGACATCAAGCTGTAAACAAGGTATGAGGGGCGGAGGGCCATGCGACCCCACGGCTGCACGCCCCCGCCCCGCACCTCTCTCAACACTCCCCAAGGAGCAGCAATGACGCAAACCACGAAACAAGGCGTCATCGAGCGCATCGCAGGCCCCACGTGTATCGCGAAGGGCATGTACGGCGCGAAGATGTACGACATCGTGCGCGTAGGCACCGAGCGCCTCGTCGGCGAAATCATTCGCCTCGACGGCGACACGGCCTTCGTGCAGGTGTACGAAGACACCAGCGGCCTCACCGTCGGTGAACCTGTCGAAACCACCGGCCTGCCCCTGAGCGTCGAGCTCGGGCCGGGCATGCTCAACGGCATCTACGACGGCATTCAGCGTCCCCTCGACAAGATCCGCGCGGCCTCCGGTGACTTCATCGCGCGCGGCATCGAAGTCAGCAGCCTGAACCGCGAAGCGAAATGGGCCTTCACGCCCAGCGTCCGCGCCGGCGACACCGTCAGCGGCAGCAGCATCCTCGGCACCGTGCCCGAGTTCAGCTTCACGCACAAGATCCTGACGCCCCCCGACGTGAGCGGCAAGCTCCGCTGGGTCGCCGACGCCGGGCAGTACACCATCGACGACACCATCGCGGAACTCGAGGACGGCACCAAACTGCGCCTCGCGCACTACTGGCCCGTCCGCGCGCCCCGCCCCGTGGCGCTCAAGAAGGACCCCAGCCTCCCGTTCCTCACGGGCATGCGCATCCTCGACGTGCTGTTCCCCCTCGTGATGGGCGGCGCCGCCGCGATCCCCGGCCCCTTCGGCTCGGGCAAGACGGTGACGCAGCAGTCCGTCGCGAAGTACGGCAACGCCGACATCGTCGTGTACGTCGGCTGCGGCGAGCGCGGCAACGAAATGACGGACGTGCTCGTCGAGTTCCCGGAACTCGAGGACCCCAAGACCGGCGGCCCCCTGATGCACCGCACCATCCTGATCGCCAACACCAGCAACATGCCGGTGGCCGCGCGTGAAGCTTCGGTGTACACGGGCGTCACCCTCGCCGAGTACTTCCGCGACCAGGGCTACAGCGTCTCCCTGATGGCGGACAGCACCAGCCGCTGGGCCGAAGCGCTCCGCGAAATCTCCAGCCGCCTCGAAGAAATGCCCGCCGAAGAAGGCTACCCGCCGTACCTCGCGGCGAAACTCGCGGCGTTCTACGAGCGTGCCGGTGCCGTGCGCACCCTCGCCGGCGAAGACGGCGCCGTGTCCGTGATCGGCGCGGTCAGCCCCGCCGGCGGCGACATGTCCGAGCCCGTCACGCAGGCCACGCTGCGCATCACCGGCGCATTCTGGCGCCTCGACGCCGGCCTCGCGCGCCGCCGCCACTTCCCGGCCATCAACTGGAACGGCTCCTACAGCCTGTTCACGCCGATCCTGGACAGCTGGTACCGCGAGAACGTCGGCCCGGACTTCCCGGAACTGCGCGCCCGCATCGGCAACATCCTCCAGCAGGAAGCGAGCCTGCAGGAAGTCGTGCAGCTCGTCGGCCCCGACGCCCTGCAGGACAACGAGCGTCTCATCATCGAAGCGGGCCGTATGCTCCGCCAGGACTTCCTGCAGCAGAACGGCTTCGACCCCGTCGACGCCAGCGCCAGCATGCCGAAGAACTACGGCCTCATGAAAATGATGCTGAAGTTCTACGACGAAGCCGACGCGGCCCTCCGTGGCGGCGCGACCATCGACGAGATCATCCAGAACCCCGTCATCGAGAAACTCAGCCGCGCCCGCTACGTCAGCGAAGCGGAATTCGAGGCCTACGGGAACGGCGTCATGGACGAACTCGACACCACCTTTAAGGGCGTGAAAGCGTGACCCTCCTCAAGAAGGAATACAACGACGTCGCGTACATCAGCGGACCGCTGCTGTTCGTGAACGCCGCCGCCGACCTCGCGTACGGCGCCATCGTCGAAATCCGCGACGGCAACGGCCGCACCCGCGGCGGTCAGGTCATCGAAGTCAGCGAGCAGAACGCCGTCATCCAGGTGTTCGAAGAAACCCGCGGTCTCGACCTCGCCACCGCCAGCGTCAGCCTCGTCGAGGACGTCGCGCGCCTCGGCGTCAGCAAGGAAATGATCGGCCGCCGCTTCGACGGTCTCGGCCGCCCCATCGACGGCCTCCCCAACGTCGTCGCGGAAAAGCGCGTCAGCATCAACGGCCAGGCCATGAACCCCGCCGCGCGCGCCAAGCCCGAGGAGTTCATCCAGACCGGCATCAGCACCATCGACGTGAACACGTCGCTGATCCGCGGCCAGAAACTCCCGATCTTCAGCGGCTCCGGCCTCCCGCACAACGAACTCGCCGCGCAGATCGCCCGCCAGGCGAAGGTGCCCGGTCACGAAGGCGACTTCGCCGTCGTGTTCGCCGCGATGGGCCTGACCCAGCGTGAAGTCAGCTTCTTCACGCAGGAGTTTGAGCGCACCGGCGCGCTCGCCCGCTCGGTCCTCTTCCTGAACAAGGCCGACGACCCCGCCGTCGAGCGTCTGCTCACCCCCCGCATGGCGCTCACCACCGCCGAGTACCTCGCGTTCGAGCACGGCTACCACGTGCTGGTCATCCTGACCGACCTGACGAACTACTGCGAGGCGCTCCGCGAAATCGGCGGCGCGCGCGAAGAGATCCCTGGCCGCCGCGGCTTCCCCGGCTACATGTACACCGACCTGGCGTCGCTGTACGAGCGCGCCGGCGTCATCGAAGGCAAGCCCGGTTCGGTCACGCAGATCCCCATCCTGTCCATGCCCGACGACGACATCACGCACCCCATCCCCGACCTGACCGGTTACATCACCGAAGGTCAGATCGTGGTGGACCGCGCGCTGAACGCCAAAGGCGTGAACCCGCCCATCAACCCCCTCCCGAGCCTCAGCCGCCTTCAGGGCAACGGCATCGGCAAGGGCAAGACCCGCGCGGACCACAAGAACGTTTCCGACCAGCTGTTCGCCGCGTACGCGAACGGCCTGGAGCTGCGCAAGCTCGTCGCCATCACCGGTGAGGACGCCCTCACCGAAACCGACAAGCTGTACCTGCGCTTCGCCGAGGACTTCGAGCAGTACTTCATCGGCCAGGGCAACGCGGACCGCAGCATTGACGACAGCCTGACGGTCGCGTGGGGCATCCTCAGCAAACTCCCGCAGAGCCAGCTCACCCGTATCGGCCGCGACGCCATCGACAAGTACTACGGTACGAAGATGGACGAAATGTGGCGCGGTAACCGCATCTGACCTTCGCGGCCCGCTCACGCGGGCCGCACCGCGAGGGTGTACCGTGAATCGGTAGGCCCTCAGCCCACCCCGCAGGGAGGTGAACACATGGCAGATATCAGCCCCACCCGCACCGCACTGCTCGCCAGCAAAGCGAACCTGAAAACCGCGAACAGCGGCGCCGACCTGCTCAAACGCAAACGCGACGCCCTGATCGGTGAGTTCTTCGCGCTCGTCCGCGACGCCCTCGCCGCCCGCGAGGAACTCGCGAGCGTCAGCAAGGGCGCGTACGTGAGCCTGTTCTCCGCGAAAGCCTGGGATTCCCCCGAGGCCGTCGAGAGCCTCAGCCTCGCGCAGAGCGGCGAGTACGCGGTCAACATGCAGATCGAGAGTATCTACGGCGTGAAGGTCCCGAAAATTCAGGTTCCGGAACGCGAGAACACCGCGAGCTTCAGCCCCATCACGGTCGGCACGCGCACCATCCAGGCCGCCGAGGACTTCGGCCGCGTCATGCAGGCGCTCGTGAAGGTCGCCGCGACCGAAACGAAACTGCGCCGCATCGGCGAGGAAATCAAGAAGACCAGCCGCCGCGTGAACGCACTCGAGCAGATCGTCATCCCCGGCGTGAAGGAAGACATCCGCTTCATCCGCGGCGTCCTCGACCAGCGCGAACGCGAAAGCTCCTTCGTCCTGAAGAAGATCAAGGCGAAACTCGAAGCGGAAGCCGAGGAAGCCAAGAAAGCCACCGCGCTCGGCCAGCACGGCACCGCCGCCGACTGACCCTGCACGGCCCCAGCAGGCACCCCGCACGGGTGCCTGCCTTCGTTTACGCCCGCCAGCGGCGCCGCAGCGCCCCCAGCGCGGCCCGCAGGTGCACCCGCGCGGGCACCTCCAGGTCCGCGAAGGCGGGCGTGCGGTACAGCGGCTCGCGGTCCAGAAACTGCCGCAGCACCCGCATACGCGCCGTGCGGTACACCAGCCACGGCACTTGCACGTACTCCTGACGGATGTGCCGCTCGTACGCCCAGAACGCCTGCTCGTCCGCGCCGAACACACTCAGGTCCGCGTCCACGAACAATGCCGCCGCGAGCGAACACGGCGGCGCGTCATGCGTCGTGGCGAGAATCAGCGCGCGCACCTCCTCGGCCAGCGGCGCGGGCGCGCCATTCGCGGTGAGCCACGCGCCGAACACGTCCGCGCTGCGCGCCTCATTGTCTGTGGCGCGCGGGTCGTAGATGAGGTCGTGGCCCCACGCGGCCAGCTCCAGCGTGGGCGTAAGGGCGCGCCGGACGCGCAGGGCTTCGAGCATCGCCTCCACGTGCGCCGCCGTGTGGTACGCGCGGTGCGGCTCGGCGTAGTACGGCAGCGCGAAGGCGCGCGCGGCAGGCACGAGGTCCAGCATGCCCTCAGCGTACCTTCGCGGGGACATGCGCACGTCCGGGTGCGTGCTCTACTGCAGGCATGCAGACCCTGGCCCGGTTCGTGACCCGCCACGCGTGGGCCGTGCTGATCCTGTGGGCGCTCGTGGCGGCCCTCAGCGCGCCGTTCGCCGCGCGCACGCCCGCCCGCCTGACGGCCACGCCCGGCAGCCTCCCGAACGCCGAAAGCACCCGCGTGACGAACCTGCTCGCCGAGCGCTTCGGCGAGGGCAGCACCAACAGCGTCCTGCTCGTCACGCGCAGCGCCGTGCCCACCAGCGACCCCACTTTCCGGCGCGTGTACACGGCGTTCATGCGCGCTGTGGAGGGCGTGCAGGGCGTGGCCCGCGTCGTGCCGTACGACGCACAGAGCGTGTACCCGACCGTCAGCCCGGACCAGCGCCGCACCCTCAGCGTCGCGTTCATTCCGGTGGGGGACGGCGCGAGCGAGACCCTGGCGCGCATTCGCGCGCTCGCCGAGCGCGCCCCCCCGCTGCTGGGCGTCCGCGTGACCGGCGGTCAGGCCATCGCGGACGACTTCACCGCCCTCGCGGAAAACGACACGAAACGCAGTGAATTCGCGGCGCTGCCACTCACGGGCGTGGTGCTTCTGCTGGTGTTCGGCGCGCTCGTCGCCACGGGCCTGCCGCTCGTGATCGGCGTGCTGAGCATCACCGTGGCGCTCGGATGCCTGTACGGCCTGACGTTCCTGACGGACGTGAGCACCTTCGCGCAGAGCGTCATCACGCTGCTGGGCCTCGGGGCGGGCATCGACTACGCCCTGCTGATGGTGAACCGATACCGCGAGGAACTCGCCCGTGACCACGACGCGCGCGCCGCCGCGTACCGCACCGCCCTCACCGCCGGACGCAGCGTGATGTTCAGCGGCCTGACCGTCGCGGTGGCCATGGCGGCCCTGATCGTGCCGCCCATCGCGTTCGTGCGCAGCATGGGCATCGGCGGGGTGCTCGCAGTGCTGCTGACCGTCCTGGCGAGCGTGACCGCGCTGCCCGCCCTGCTGGCCCTGCTGGGGGAGCGCGTGAACAGCCCGCGGCTGCTGCGCGCGCCCTTCGCGCAGCACGCCGGCGTGAGCGCCGCGTGGACGGTGTTCGCGCGGCGCGTCACGGCCCGCCCGTGGCTCGCCGTGGTGGCCAGCACCGCGCTGCTGCTGCTGCTGGCCGCGCCCGCCCTGAACATGCGCACCGGGTACGCGGGCGCGTGGGGCCTCACGGAGAACGTGGAGTCCCGCGCGGCCCTGAAGGACGTGCAGACGCTCGGTGCGGGCGGCGTGCTCTCCTCGTTCGAGGTGATCATCGACCTCGGCGCGGGCCAGCGGTACGGTCCGGACACGCGCGCGACCTTCCGGGCTGCCGTGGACCGCCTGCGGGCCGTGCCAGGCGTGCACACCGTCGTGAGTCCGTTCGTCACGCCCGAGCAACTGCGCACCGGCACCACCCTCGGCAGCAGCCTGGAGGCGCTCGCCACGCTCACGCGCCGGTCCGTCAGCGACGACCGCCGTTACCTGCGCGTGACCGTCCTGCCCGAGCGGTACCTGCGCGCCGACCAGATCGACCCGTTCCAAGCGAAGCTCCGCGCGGCCCTGCGGGGCGCGGGTGTGCGCGCGCTGCTGGGCGGCGCGCCCATCGGCGAGCGCGAATTCAGCCGCGCCATCACGAACGCCATTCCCGCCGCGATCCTCACGGTGTTCGCTGGGACGTTCGTGCTGCTGATGCTCGCCTTCCGCAGCCTGCTGGTGCCGCTCAAGAGCCTGCTGATGAACTCCCTGACGGTCGGCGCGGCGTACGGCGTCGTGACGCTCGTCGTGCAGGGCGGCGTGCTTGCCGGGCCGCTCGGCATCCCGCAGGACGTGGGCGTGCTCGACAGCACCCTGCCACTCATCCTGTTCGCCGTGATGTTCGGCCTGAGCATGGACTACGAGATCTTCCTGCTCTCACGCGTGCATGAGGAGGTGCTGCGCGGCGTCCCGAACGACGAGGCGGTCGTGCTGGCCGTGGGCCGCACCGCGCGCATCATCACGTCCGCAGCGCTGATCATGTTCATCGTGTTCTGCGCGTTCATCGTGGGGCGCGTCGTGGCGAACAAAAGCATCGGCCTGGGCCTCGCGGTCGCGGTGCTGCTGGACGCCACCGTCGTGCGCCTCGTGCTCGTGCCCGCCTTCTTGAAGCTCGCGGGCCGCTGGAACTGGTGGCTGCCCCCCTGGCTGGACCGCCGCCTCCCGCACATCCACGTGGAACACTGACCCGGGCACCCGGTAAAGCCCATGCATCCAAAGGGGGACGCTGCGCGCGTCCCCCGCGCCGTACCGTGCAGGCATGAACGACGTCCTCACGGTCAGCCACCTGACCAAACGCTACGGCCGCGTGCACGCCCTGCGCGACCTGACCCTCACGGTCGGGCGCGGCCAGATCTACGGCTTCCTCGGCCCGAACGGCGCCGGGAAGACCACCGCGATTCGCGCCATGCTGGGCCTGACCCGCCCGAACAGCGGCACGGTGCGCCTGTTCGGCGAGCCGCTGCACCGCGCCGCCCTGGCCCGCGTGGGCGCGCTCGTGGAGGCCCCGAGCGCGTACCCGCACCTCACGGGCCGCGAGAACCTGGAGGTCACGCGGCGCCTGCGCGGCGCGGACGCCCGCGAACTCCCGGAGGTGCTCGCGCTGGTCGGCCTGACGGACGCCGCCGACCGGCCCGTCCGCGGGTACAGCCTCGGCATGCGCGGTCGCCTGAGCATCGCCGCGGCGCTGCTGGGCCGCCCGGAATTCCTGCTGCTCGACGAGCCCACCAACGGCCTCGACCCGCAGGGCATCCGCGAGGTCCGCGACCTGATTCGCGCGCTGCCCGAACGGGGCCTGACCGTCATGCTGTCCAGCCACCTGCTCGCAGAGATCGAGCAGGTCGCCACGCACGTCGGCATCGTCGCGGACGGCACGACCCGCTTCGAGGGGACCCTCGCGGACCTGCGCGCGCAGGCCCACCCGGAACTGCGCGTCACGACCGACCAGCCGTCCGAGGCGGCCGTGCACCTCGCGCAGCTCGGGCACGCGGCCCGCGTGGACGGCGCGGACGTGGTCCTGCCGGACCCGCGCGTGAGCGCCGACGTGAACGAGGCGCTGGTGCGGGCCGGACACCGCGTGTCCCGACTGGCCGCCACCACGCACACCCTGGAGGAGCTGTTCCTGAACCTCGTGCGCGCCCCGGAGGCCCGCGCATGCTGAGGGCCCTGATGGTCGAACCGCTGAAGCTGCGGCGCACGCCGACGCTGCTGCTCGCCGTGGGTGTGCCGCTGCTGATCGGCGTGATGGGGTTCCTGGCGCTGCGGCTCGGGCATGTGGCGGACGCCGCGCGGCTGGAGCGCTTGTCCCAGCTGATGCTGGGGCTGTGGGTGGCGACGGCCCTGCCGCTCGGCACGGCCATCCTCGGCGCGCAGGTGGTCGCGCTGGAGGACGGGCACCTGAAGCACGTGCTGACGCAGCCCGTGTCGCGGGCGAGCGTGTACCTGTCGAAGCTCGCGGCGCTGCTCGCGCTGCTCGCGCTCGGCACCGCCGTGCTGGTCGGCGCGTACGCGCTGGTCGCGGGCCTGGCGGGCATCCTGGACGGCGCCGCCCTCAAGCAGTTCGCGCGGAGTGCCGGCTGGGCGGGCCTGGGGGCCCTGCCGATGGCGGCGCTCGCCATCGGGCTCTCGTGGCGTTTCCGCTGGCCCATCACCATCGGGTCGGCGCTGGTCGGCTCGGCGGGCGCCGCGTACGCCCTGAGCAACGCGGTCGCGTGGAAGTTCCTGCCGTGGTCCTACCCGCTGGCGCTGGGCAGCGGCGCGCCGACCCTGCACACCCCGGCGCTGCTGCTCACCGCCGTGACGTTCGTGGGCTTCACGGCGCTAGGACTGCTGGCGTTCCGCACGCAAGAACCCCGCTGAGGGCCGGGGGCAGGGCGGGCGGGGTGCCGAGTTTGGCGCCCCGCCCCTTCGGTTTACGCTGCGGGTTGCAGGGCGCGGCCCGACAGGCCCGCGATGATCAGCGCCGCGCCCGCCACCAGCGCCAGCGCGACCGGCAGGCTGGTCCCCTGCGCCACGAAGCCCAGCAGCGGCGGGCCCGCCAGGAACCCCAGGTACCCGAGCGTGGCGACGCGCGCGATGCCCGGCCCGCCGCCGACGTGCCCGGCCGCGCCGTACAGCGCGGGGACGACGTTCGCGGCGCCCACCCCGAACGCCGCGAAGCCCAGGGCGGTCAGGACCGGGTCGCGGGTCAGCAGGGCCGCGCCGAGGCCCACCCCGGCGATGAGCGCGCCGCCGCGCACGACCGTCAGGTCGCCGAGCTGCGCGCGCAGGCGATCCCCGAACACGCGGCCGAGCGTCATGGTGCACGTGAAGGCAATGAAGCCCAGGCCCGTGAGCGCGGCGGGTGCGTGCAGGACCTGCTGGTAGTACAGGCCGCTCCAGTCGGCCATGGCGCCCTCGCCGAGCATGCCGAGCAGGCACAGCAGCCCGGTGAGCAGCAGGGCGGGGGAGAGGCGCGCGGCCGGGCCTTGCTGGGCGGCGTCCGCGCTGCGCTGGTCGTGGCGCAGCAGGCGAGGGCCGGTGAGCAGTGCCAGCGCGAGCATGACGACGCTCACGCTGAGCGCGTGGGGGACGGCGGTGACGCCCGCGCTGATCAGGAGACTGCCGAGGCCGGCGCCTGCCAGGTTCCCGAGGCTGTACCCGGCGTGGTAGCCGCTGAGCGTGGGGCGCTGCAGGGTGCGTTCGACGGTGACGCCCTGTGCGTTCATGGCGACGTCCAGCCCGCCGTTCGCGAAGCCGAACGCGAACAGCGCCAGACCGAGCGTCACGGCGTCCGGGGCGATCAGCGGGGGCAGAAGCAACAAGGCGCTGATCAGCGCGAAGGCGCGGGTGGTGGCGGCGCTGCCGTGGCGGGCGGTGAGGTGCCCGGCCAGGGTCATGCTGAGCAGGCTGCCGACAGCGATGAGCAGCAGCAGGCTGCCCAGCAGGGCGGGGGTGAGGTGCAGGCGGGCGCTCACGGCGGGGATGTGCACGACCCAGGAGGCATATAGGACGCCGCACAGGAAGAACACCAGCCAGGTGGCGTGGTGCGCGTGGAGGGCGGGGGTTGGGTGGGTGGTGTGGGTCATGGGGGCCTCGGTCACGACTGAATCGTTTCAGATTGTAGGAGGCGACAACCCCCACGAGTGTTCCCTACACCACCCCATCCCGTAGCATGAACCCATGCCGCCCGCCCGCCCGAAGCGCGCCACCCTCAAGGATGTCGCCCGCACGCTCGGCGTGAGCGTCGCCACCGTCAGCAACGCCTACAACCGACCCGACCAGATCAACCCCCAGACCCGCCAGCGCGTCCTCGACACCGCCCACGCCCTCGGCTACACCGGCCCGGACCCCGCCGCCCGCAACCTCCGCCGCGGCCGCACCGGCAACATCGGTGTCCTGTACGGCGACGACCTCCAGTACGCCTTCGCCGACCCCGCCGCCGGTCTCTTCCTCCAGGGCGTCGCCGGCGCCGTCCAGACCGAACGCCTCAACCTCACCCTCCTGCCCGCCCCCAACGACGCGCGGGCCGTTATGACCGCCGCCGTCGACGGCTTCATCCTGTACTGCGCTGCCGGCGACCCCGCCATGCAGGCCGCCCTCAACCGCCCCACCCCCCTCGTCCTCGTGGACCACGACGGCCTCGGCGACGACCACCCCACCGTCCGCATCGACGACGCCGGCGGCGCCGCCGCCGCCAGCGCCCACCTCCGCACCCTCGGGCACACCCGCGCCGCCGTCCTCGCCTTCCCCGGCGAGGACGCCACCGACTCCCACCCCACCCGCGAACGCCTGCGCGGCTACGCCCAGCACCTCCCCCTTGGCGTGCACCGCGCCCCCCGCAACACCCCCAAAGGCGGCGCCGCCGCCGCGCACGCCCTCCTGAGCGCCCCCGACCGCCCCACGGCGCTGCTGTGCATGAGCGACCAGATCGCCCTCGGCGCCCTCAGCGCCGCCCGCGCCCTCGGCCTGCGCGTCCCCGAGGACCTCAGCCTCCTCGGCTTCGACGACGTGCCCGGCGCCGCCCTCGCCGGCCTCAGCACCGTCCACCAGGACCACGCCGCGAAAGGCCGCGCCGCCGGGGAACTGCTGCTCGCCCTGCTGCACGGCGACCCCGCCCCCAGCCCCCCCACGCTCCCCACCCACCTTGAACTTCGCTTGACCACCGGCCCCGCCCCCCGCACAGGCGGTTAAAGTGACCGCATGAACCTCCTCGTGACCGGCGGCGCCGGCTACATCGGCAGCCACACCGTCCGCGCGCTGCAACGCGCCGGGTACACCGTCACTGTCCTCGACAACCTCAGCAGCGGCCACGCCGAAGCCCTCCCGGACGGCGCCACCCTCGCGCAGGTCGACCTGCTCGACTACAGCGCCGTCAAAGACACCCTCGCGCGCGTCCGCCCGGACGCCATCGTGCACTTCGCGGCACTCATCGAGGTCGGCGAGAGCATGAAGGAGCCCGCCCGCTACTACCGCAACAACGTCACCGGCAGCCTCAACCTCCTGCAAGCCAACGCCGAAACCGTCAAGGCCCCCATCGTGTTCAGCAGCACCGCCGCCGTGTACGGCGACGCGCAGAGCACGCCCATCCCCGAAGACGCCCCCAAGGCGCCCACCAGCGTGTACGGCGAAACAAAACTCATGACCGAACACATGCTGAACGCCTTCGACCGCGCGCACGGCATCCGCCACATCAAACTCCGCTACTTCAACGTGTGCGGCGCGCAACCCGGCGGCCAGATCGGCGAGGACCACCCCAACAAAACGCACCTGATCGAACTCGCGCTGCTCACCGCCCTCGGCCAGCGCGAGAAAATGATGATCTTCGGCGAGGACTACCCCACCCCGGACGGCACCTGCATCCGCGACTACATCCACGTCGCCGACCTCGCCGACGCGCACGTCCTCGCCGTGAAAGCCCTGCTGGACGGCGCCCCCAGCAACGCCTACAACGTCGGCCTCGGCCACGGCTTCAGCGTCCGCCAGGTCCTCGACGCCGTCGACGACGTACTCGGCACGCCCCTCAAACGCGAAATCGCCCCCCGCCGCGCCGGCGACCCCCCCAGCCTCGTCGCCGACAGCCACCGCATCCAGCAGGAACTCCACTGGACGCCGCAGTTCACGGACCTGCGCGAAATCATCCGCACCGCCTGGGACTGGCACCGCACCCACCCGCACGGCTTCAAGAGCTGAACCACATCAGGACGCCACAGCGCCCCCCAGCACACCGGGCGCTGTGGCCGTCCGGTATTCAGGGAGGCGCGCATGACCCACCAAGGCCACCCGCATGACCTGCCCGTCGTGCCGCCCCACACCGTGGGCCTGGACCCCCAACGGCTGGAGCAGGCCGAACGGCACCTCACGGCGCAACGGCCGCACGCCACCAGCCTGCTCGTCGCCCGGCACGGCCAGCTGGCCTTCGAGCGGTACTTCGGCATCCAGGCGCACGAGGCGCAGGACACGCAGTCCATCACCAAAAGCCTGGTGTCGCTGCTGACCGGCGTGGTCGTGCGGCGCGGCCTGCTGCACCTCGACCAGCCCATCCTGCAGGACTGGCCTGACGCCCAGCGCACCCTCACCGACCCCCGCTGGCACGCGGTGACGGTGCGGCACCTGCTGACCATGACGTCCGGCCTCCCCTCGGAAATCACCAACCCGGCCTACGACGACGCCTGGTTCCTGAACGCCGACCCCGTGCACTTCACGCTCACGCAGACGCTCCGAACAGAGCCCGGCACCGAATTCCACTACTCGAACGCCGGCGTGCACCTGCTCGGCACGCTGCTCGCCCGAGTGACCGGACAGCCGCTCGAACGTGTCCTGCAGGACACGCTGCTCTCACCCCTCGGCATCCCCGCACGGCCCTGGCCCAGGGACCCGCAGGGCCGCGTGTGGGCGTCGGGCATGCTGCACCTCACGCCCCGCGAACTGCTGCGCCTCGGCCAGCTGGTCCTGCAGGAAGGCCAGTGGCAGGGCCACACCCTCGTGCCGGCACGCTGGATCAAGCACATGACCCGCCCGTGGGTCGAAGGCTACGCCTTCATGGAGGGCCTGCCGCGCTACGGCTGGCTCTGGTGGCTGCCCGGCCCCCCGGAACCCCCTGGCCTCTACGCCACCGGCTACGGCGGTCAGTACCTCGCGGTGTTCCCCGACCTCGAACTGGTCGTCGTCATGACTGGCCGCGTCGAACCGCACCCCAGCCACCGCCACGTCATTGCGGACCTCGCAGCCCACGTGGCCTCCAGTCCGCGCCGGCCGGACCCGTAACCGGCCGGTGCCACCGTTGGGTGGCGCCAGCCTCACGCGGCGCCGCTCAGCGCTGCGGCTCGATAATCACCTTGCCGGTCGTGCGGCGCCCCAGCAGGTCCTCGAACGCCTGCCCCGTCTCCGCGAGCGCGTACGTCGGCCCCACCTGCGGGCGCACCTGCCCGCTCGCCAGCAGCGGCGTCAGGAACGCCACCGCCTCGCGCGCCGCCTCCGGATCCTGCATCAGGCTCGTGAGCCACAGGCCCGTCACAGTCAGGTTCCGCTTCATCAGCTCCACCGGACGCAGCGTGGACGGCTCACGGCTCGCCGCGCCGATCACGATCACGCGCCCACGCGGCGCCAGCATATCCAGGCTGCCCTGGAAGCCCTTGCCGCCCACGACCTCCAGCACCAGGTTCGCGCCGCGCCCGCCCGTCGCCTCGCGCACGCGGTCCACCAGGTCCGCCGTGTCCGACGTGAACGTCACGTCCGCGCCCAGGTCACGCGCGACCTGCAGCTTCTCGTCGCTGCTCGCCAACGCGATCACGTTCAGGCCCATGCTCTTGGCGAGCTGTACGCTCGCGGTGCCCAGCGCGCCCGCCGCCGCCTGCACGACCACCCACTCACCCGCGCGGCTATACCCGAGGGTGCTCAGCGCGAAAAACGCCGTCAGATACGACACCGGGAACGCCGCCGCCTCCGGCGCGCTCAGGCTCTCCGGCACCGGCAACAACGCGCCCGCCGGCACCACCGCGAACTCCGCCAGGCCGCCCACGCCGCCCAGCACCGCCACGCGCTGCCCCACGCTGAAGCCCATCACGCCCTCGCCAAGCGCGTCCACCGACCCCGCGAACTCCATGCCGGGCGTCATCGGAAGGCGCGTGCGCGTCAGGTACTCCCCGCGCACCGCCAGCACATCCGCGAAGTTGATGCCCACAGCCTCCACCTTCACGCGCACCTGACCCGCGCCGGGCTGCGGCACGGGCACGTCACGGAGTTGCAGAACTTCAGGGCCGCCAAGCTGCTCGACAACGAGCGCACGCATCGTGGAATCCGTCATGCCGCCCACCGTACCGCGCGCCCACGCCCCACGAACGTAACTCCGACCGGAACGGCGCCGTATGCTGACCCCCATGTCCCCGGCGGCGTCCGCCCTGGCGCGCCTCGCGCTCGCCATCGTCCTCACCCTCAGCCCCTGGTTCAGCGCCGCCGCGATCCTCCCGCACCTCCGCGCGCAGCACGCCCTCGGCGACGCCGCCAGCGCGTGGCTCACCGTCGCCGTGCAGCTCGGCTTCGTGCTCGGCGCGACCCTCAGCGCCGGCCTGAGCCTCGCGGACCGCGTGGCGCCGCGCACACTCATCCTGCTGGGCGCCCTCGGCGCCGCCGCCTGCAACGCCCTGCTGCTCAGCGACCACACCGCCGTGCTGTTCACCGCCCGCGCCCTCACCGGCGCGGCCCTGGCGCTCGTGTACCCGCCCGCGCTCAAAGCCATGACCGCCTGGTACGCCACGCGCGGACGCGGCTTCGCGCTCGGCACGCTCGTGGGCGCCCTCACGCTCGGCGGCGCCATCCCGCACCTCGTCAACGCCCTCGGCGGCGCCGATGCCCGCACCGTCATCCTCGCCACCACCGTCATGGCCGCTGCCGGGGGCCTGCTCGCCGCCCGCACCCCCGAAGGGCCGCACCGCACGCCCGGCGCGCCCGTCACCGCGCGCGACGCCCTCAGCGCCCTGCGGCCCCGCGCCGTGCGCCTCGCCACGCTCGGCTACCTCGCGCACATGTGGGAGCTGTACGCCATGTGGGCGTGGTTCGGCGTGTACCTCCGCGAAACCCGCCACCTGACCGCCGGCGCCGCCGCGCTCGCCACCTTCGCCGTCATTGGCGTGGGCGCGTTCGGCTGCGTGGTCGGCGGCGTCCTCGCGGACCGCTGGGGCCGCGCGCGCCTCATCACCCTCAGCCTCGCCCTGTCCGGCGGGAGCGCCCTGAGCCTCGCCGCGCTCACCGCCGCGCACGCCCCCACCACACTCATCCTGATCGTCGCGCTCATCTGGGGCTTCTGGATCATCGCGGACAGCGCGCAGTACAGCGCCCTCGTCGGCGAGCACGCCCCCCCGCGCTCGTCGGCACGGCCCTCACCGCCCAGATGGCCCTCGGCTTCCTGCTCACCGCCGTCACCGTCGCCCTCACACCGCTGCTGCGCACCGAACTCGGCTGGCCCATCACGCTCGCGCTGCTCGGCGTCGGCGCGCTCCTCGGGCTGCCCGCCCTGCGCGCCCTGACCCCCGCCCGGCTTCACACTCTTTAAACACATCAGTCGCTCGCTAACTTATGAAGCCCTGCGTAGGATTGCATTATGGCGCACGAGCGACTCTCGCCCGAAGATCGTCAACTCATCAAGGGCTGCCTTAATGCCATCGCATCGGAAGTGTTCATCGACGCCGAAGAGTTTGAGGCTGTGTCAGGCGCTTCTTGGGAAGCACTTCGAGCTGTACGGGCGGCGTACCCCGAAGTTGACGATGATGAACAAGGCGTTGAAATCGCTCTTCATGGCGCGATGCTGAGCCTGCTTTTCTACCCCCACCGGCAAGAAGCCCGCTGGCACGAGTTTGTGCCAGGGACTGCACACGACGTGTTCGCGGTTCACCAGCGCTGGATGCAGCTGAAAGGTTGGAGGGTCCCAGAAGCTGAAGGAGGCCCATACTTTTTCGAGTTGCTGAGGTGACAGGGAAGCCTGTTGGGCGCGTATCGATACCGCTCGTACAGCAAGAGTCCGTTACGTCGGGCTAAAGTGCGTGTGTAAACGTGTTAAACATGTGTCAGACGTGCTTTTCATCCTACTGTGAGGCATGACGAGTGCGGGGTACAGTTCAGATCTGACGGACCTGGAATGGGGGTTGCTGGAACCCTTAATGCCTGGCCCAAGACCCACCGGACGCCAGCGCGTCCATTCGCCGCGAGTGCTCGTGAATGCCATGCTGTACGTGCTGAAGACGGGCTGTGCCTGGCGACTTCTGCCGCTCAACTTTCCGCTCTGGACCACGGTGTACGCGCAGTATCGAAAGTGGCGCCTGCGCGGCGTATTCAAGCATATCCACGATGTGCTGCGGGAACACGTTCGCATCGCTGCTGGCCGTGATTCACAGCCCACCGCAGGGATCATCGACAGTCAAAGTGCCAAAACGACGGAAGCAGGCGGCACCCGGGGTTTTGATGGCGCCAAGAAGGTGAGTGGACGCAAGCGCCACATCCTGGTGGACACATTGGGCCTTGTGCTCAAGGTCGTCGTGCATCCCGCAGATGTCCAGGATCGTGAAGGCGGCAAACTTCTCCTTGACGGGGTCAGGCAGACGTACCCGAAGCTGGAGAAGATCTGGGCGGACCAGGGTTAGACCGGCGGCTTTCTCAGATGGGCAAAAGACAGCGCAGGGTTACTGGTCGAAGTTGTTTACCCCTGGTGGCGACAGGCCAAACGCTACACACCAGACTTGGTTGAGGACGTGGATCCCAGCAAGACGTTTCACGTCTTGCCCCGCCGCTGGGTGGTGGAGCGGACGTTCGCATGGCTCGGAAAATGCCGTCGGTTGTCCAAGGATTACGAGGCTCTTCCAGCAACCACTGAGGTGTTGGTGTATCTGGCCATGATTCGCTTGATGCTCCGTCGGTTGGCGCGAGATTTTCCCAGCGCTTCCTGGCCTTGAAATCCCGACCTCTTCGCTGGTCGGCATCAGCTGTCCTGCTGGACCGGAATACCCTTCCGTCAGGCGGTCAATGATGGCCACTGATGCACATGGTTGGGTGGAGGTCTATGACCCCGACGACGGCTGCTGGGATGCCGTGATTGTGGGGAGTCCATTCATGGACCGGGATTACGCCCTGTTCGACACGTGGTTCGGAGTTCGGTCAATAGGGACTCCAACAGCATTTGCTGGTCGTGGGCTTCCAGAGGATATCTCCCCACACGTTGCGGCTGAGGTGAAGGAGTGGGTCAAGGTAGAGCGGCCGACCTGGTTCCGTTGGGATGAATGCCAGCTTCAACCCTTGCCTGACGCAAACGCCCGCTCAGGGTGGAACGTTCTGTTCGCCCTGATGACAACCCTCGCCGAGGCATATCAGCCGCAGCATGTCCGACTCGTGGTCTGGTTTGATCAATAGCGGCATCCACCGTAAACTCACGCGCGAAGGTTACTGCGGAAAACTCTCAATATCAGCTGCTCGTCGACGTTAACAAACGCACTTTAGTCCCAGTCCGCCCAGGGGTCCTCGATGGGCCGCGCGGCGCCCGTGTCCACCGTCGGCACCGGAAACCACGGGTACGCTGCCGCGAGCGCCGCGTCCAGCCGTCGGCTCAGCAGCGCCCGCAACTGCTTGCTCTCGGCGGGCGTCACGCGCGTCAACGTCCGCTCCAGGCGGCGCTGCGCGGCGTCCAGCGTGTCCGCGTGCGCCGCCCGCGCCTGCCGCACCGCGCCCTTGCGCAGGGGACGCGCGTCCACCTGCGGGTGCCATGAGGCTGCCGCCTCCTCGAGTGCGCGCTCGCGGTTCGCGCGGCGCGTCCGCATGGCCCGCTCCGCCCGCTCGCGCGCGTCCATCGCGCGCGCCTGCGCCACCAGAAACGCCTCCTCACGCTCCGCGTCCAGCACGCGCTCCTCCGCGTACAGCTTTACGGGCGGCAGACGCCGCCGGCCCATCTTCAGGCCGTTCGGGCGCTCCGCGTCGTGCGCGCCCAGGAACTCGCGAATCAGGCGCGGCGTCCACCCGCGTTCTTTCAGGTCATGCGTCGCCAGAAACCCGGGCGGCGTCACCGGCGGGTCGCGTTTCACTGCCACGCGCGCCCCCTGAACTGGCGAGAGGGAAGAGGGGACATGAGGGGCCGCATGCGTGACGTTCATCGTCGCGCGCGCCGCCCCGAAACGTAAAGCGCGCTGCGGCGTTCATTCAGGAAATGGCAAGAAAGCGTCCGGTAGCTTGAGCGCATGACGGATTTTGAGGGGCAGCTGCGGGCCCTGCGCGAACAACGCGAGCAGGCGGCCCTTACCCTGAACCGCCAGCAGGCCCGGCACGACATCGCGCATGCGGACGCCCGCGCCGCCCTCGACCGGGCCGTCACGGCGCTGTTCGCGGACCTCACCGCGCAGCTGCGGGCGTGCGACTTTCCCGCGAACCACTCCGTGCCGCGCCCCCTGCCCGGCGACCGGTACGAATGCCGCCTCGTGCTGCTGAGCACCGAGGATTACTTCAGCTGCGAGCGGCACGTGCACGGCAAGGTCCACCACGTCACTCTGGGGCGACGCCAGCAGCCGCTCGCGCACCTCACCTTCGCGGACGGCGACGAGGACGCCCTGCACGCCGCCGCGCGCACCTGGGTGCTGCAGGTGCTCCGCACGCGACCCACCACGTCAGGCCAGTGATGACCGCCTGAAGTTCTTGGGCTGCCCGGGGCTTCATCTGCCCTTGCGATCCGCGGCCCGCCCTGTTACCGGCGCGCGCCGCCGCCTACACTCACGGGCATGAAGGACCTTACCGGCATCAAAGGCACGTGGACGCTGGACGGCCAGACCATGACCGGCGCGGCGCACCCGACGCCCGACGCGGACGACCTGTCCTCGGGACGCGTGCAGGATCCCTGTGAGCGCTTGCAGCGCGACACGTCCTTTACCGCTCACGCGATCTTCGAAAGTGAGGACGGCGAACGGTGGGAAGGGGGGACCCGCATCGACGCGGACGGCACCGGGTGGTTCTCCGTGCAGCACCTCCCGAAAGTGAAGTAGCCCCAGTCTCAGGGGAATCGGGCCCCGCTGGGATGGGCGCTGTGGCGCAGCCCTCAACGGGCGGGGAAGGGGAGCGCTGGCCGCTGCGCTCCCCTGGTCCGTTACTTCCCGACGAACACGGCTGTGGTGAGGGCCGGTACGCTCAGGGTGCCGTTCGAGGCCTTACTGGTCCGCACGAGGGCGTCGCTGCTCTTCTGCAGCGCGGGGTGCAGATCGAGCTTCAGGCCGTTCAGCGCCGCGTCGCGCACGTTCGTGGCGGTGCCGGTGCCGTTGAACACGACGACGACGTTGCGGTACGGGCCCTGGCTGCCGCTGAGCTTCATGACGATCACGCCCGGGTCGGCGTTCAGGAATGTCAGGGCCTGCTGCACGGCCTGCGCGGTCGGCAGGCGGAACAGCGGCGTGCTGTAGCGCACGCGGAGCATCTCGCGGTAGTGGTCGGCGGCGCGTTGCGCGTCCGCCTGGGTGGGCTTCAGGGCGGCGTTGCCGAGCAGCGGGCGGTACAGGTCCCACTGGGCGGCGTTCTTCTCGGCGGGTGGTAGGCCCCGCCCGAAGCCGTTGTCGCGGCCGGTCCAGTCGATCATGTTGAACCAGTCGCCGCTGTTGTAGCTGTCCGTATCGAAGCTCTTGCTGCGCAGCAGGTCGTCGCCCGCCTGGCTGAACGGGAGGCCCTGACCGAGCAGCACGAGGCTGTGCGCGAGGTTCTGCATGCGGACGCGCTGCGCGGTGGTGGCGTTCACGGGGGCTTTCAGGAGCACGCCGTCGAACAACGTCTGGTTGTCGTGCGCGGAGGCGTAGTTGATTGCCTCGCGGGGGCTGGCGGCGTACCCGGTGGGCTGGCCGTTGTAGTCCACGCCCGCGCCCGTGACCTTCTTCCCGGCGGAGTCCGTGAACGTGAAGTCGCGCAGGTTGCCGCTCAGGCCGACCTTGATCTGGTCCGTGAGGCGCAGCAGCCGCGCCTTGTCGGTGTTCTGCGGCTGGCCGTTCGGGAGCGACACGAGGCCCGTCGCGAAGCCCTGGTCCTGCAGGCCGCCGAAGGGGCTGCCGCCGCGAATCGCGTCGCGGATGCGGTCGTTGAAGGTGCCAATGCCCAGGCCGTACAGGTTCCGCTGCGTGGCGTTCGCGCCGCGCGCGTTCTGCGCGACCTCCCCGAAGTCCCAGCCTTCGCCGTACACGTAGACGCTGCGGCCGTCCACGCCGTCCTTCTGGACAGTGAGGGCGTCGAGGGCCGCGCGCACGGCGCGCAGGTCCTCCACCATGTGGTGGCCCATCAGGTCGAAGCGGAAGGCGTCGATCTTGTACTGCCGGGCGTACAGCACGAGCGTGTCGACCATGAGTCTGCGCATCATGTTGTGTTCGGTGGCGGTGTTGCTGCAGCAGGTGCTGTTCGTGACGGCGCCGTTCAGGTCGAGGCGATGGTAGTAGCCGGGCACGATGCGGTCCAGGACGCTGCGTTCCGCCTGCCCGGACGCGTTCGTGTGGTTGAACACGACGTCCTGAACAACGCGCAGCCCGGCGCCGTTCAGCGCCATGACCATCTGCCGGTACTCCCGCGTGCGCGCGTCGGGGTTCACGGCGTAGCTGCCTTCAGGGACCATGTAGTGGTACGGGTCGTACCCCCAGTTGTACGCATCCTGTTCCTTCACGGCGTTCACGGCGGCCTGCTGCGCGTCGCTGTTCGGCGCGAGGCGGCTGAGGTCACCGGGGGTCTTCCAGGCGGCTTTGTCCTCGCTGATGGTGGCGATGTCGAAGGTGGGCAGCAGGTGCACGGCCTTCAGGCCGGCGTCCGCGAGGGCCCGCAGGTGCCGCATGCCGGCGCTGCCCGCCTGCGTGAACGCGAGGTACGTGCCGCGCTGCGCGGCGGGTACGGTCGCGTCGTCCACGCTGAAGTCCCGCAGGTGCAGCTCGTAGAAGCTCAGGTCCGACGCGCTTGCCAGCGCAGGCTTTCTCAGCGCGTCCCAGCCCGGCGGTTTCAGCGCCGGGTCGTTCAGGTCCACGAGGACCGAGCGGGCGCTGCCGCGCGTGAGCGCCAGCGAGTACGGGTCCGTGACGAGGTTCGTCTCGACCTTGCCGGTGCTGGGCGCGAAGACCTTCACCTCGTACACGTACGACGCGCCGTTCCAGGTGGCGTCCCCGGCGATGCTCCACACGCCCTGCGCGCCCGCCACCATGGGCAGCACCCGCTCCTGCCCGTCCAGCCACACGTGCAGCTTCACGGCCTGCGCGGTGGGCGCCCACAACCGCAACGTCGGCTTGTTCCCCTGCCACTGCGCGCCGAGCGGACCCGTGTACGTGTCGAGGTCGTCGAGCGCGCCGTACGTCTGCACGCCGGTGGCGTCCACGAGCGTGTCGTCGAGGCGCGTGCTGCTCACGGCCAGCTGGCCGCGCAGCGCGCCGGGGACCTGCGCGGCCTCTTCCGGGCGGACCTGCACGAGCGCGTACGCGGCGAGGTGCGGGTACTTCGCCTTGAGGGCGGCGCTCAGGCCGCCCGGCACGGGAATCAGGGGGAGGGTCTGGCCGCCCTGCACGCCCGCCGCGGTGAGCTTCAGGTCGCCGGTGAGGCTGTAATGCAGGTTCACGATGGCGCCATCCGCGACCAGTTCGGGTTTCACGGCGATCAGGTCCCGGGTGAGCCAGTGCGCCTGCTGCTTCGTGAGGTCGCCGATCTGCCGCACGGTCACGTCGGGTTTCTGCGTGTACACCTGGTCCTGTCCGCTCACGATCCACCCCTGGTTCCCGGCGGTGCGCTCCAGGCGCATGTCCGCGCCGGGGTCCTTCTCGTCGCCCTTGTGCACGATGAATGAAAGTTTCGCCCAGTCCGCCTTGAGCGGCACGTCCCAGTACGCGCCGAACGCGTCCGTGCCGGTGGGGGGGAGGGGTTTGCTCCACTCGACGGTGGCGGTGGTGTCCTCCCAGGCGTGCAGGCCCCACCCGTCGTACTGCCCGTCCGGGCGGTGGTAGTGCAGGCGGGCCACGCCGTCCGGCACGGGCGCGTCCGATGTGACGTACGTGAAGTCCGCCACGCCGCTGCGGACGAGCACCTCGCGGCCCTGGCCGGGGTCCGCGAACAGGTCCGCGCCGGGGTCCTTCTCGTCGCCGTTGTGCACGATGAAGCCGACCTTCGCGGCACCTGCTTTGAGTGGGACGTCCCAGTACGCGCCGTTCGCGTCGATGCCGGTGGGCGCGAGGGGTTTGGCCCACTCGACGGCGGCGGTGGTGTCCTCCCAGACGTGCAGGCCCCAGCCGGTGTATTGCCCGTCCGGGCGGACGTAGCGGACGCGCAGGACGTTTTGCGCGATGGGCAGCGCCGGCGTGAGGGTCGCGGCGGCCTGAGCGATCAGGGCGGGAAGGGCAGGCACAGCCGGGAAGGCCGGGCCGGTCAGCGCGACCGCCTGGGCGGTCAGCGCGAACGTCAGCAGCGTCGCGAATCGTTTCATGGTTGCGCGCTCATCTTACGCCGCCGTTATGGAACCGGTGCCAAGCGTGAACCTGGTCTGAACATCACGAATGCCCCCGCCGCCCACGTGGTAGCGTCTCTGCGGCACGTTACGTGCCAGTCCTCTTTCGGGGCGGGGTGAAACTCCCCACCGGCAGTGATCGCCCGCGTGCGGGCGTCAGCCTGCGAAGCCCGGTCAAACTGCACCACGACCAGGCCCGACTCAGTGAAACCCTGAGGCCGACGGTGAAGCCACAACGCGCGCGCACCCGCACTCCGCGGCGTGCCCGCCCGCTGGAGCGCAGTCCGGATGGAAGAAGGAGGGAGCCGACCCGCACCCCAGCGGGCGGCGACATCACTGTACCCACCGTTCGACATTCCCCACCGGGGCGTGTCCGGGTCAGTCGGGCCTCACGCGCCCGACCACCACGGGCCGCCCGCCGCGCCCCCAGACGTGCACTTCATGCACCAGGCGCTCCAGCAGGCCGCGCTCGGCCTGGGCCGCACCGCCCCCAACCCGCCCGTCGGGTGCGTCATCGTCGCGGGCGGCGAGGTCGTCGGGCGCGGCTTCCACCCGCGCGCCGGCCAGGGGCACGCGGAAGTCTTCGCGCTGCAGGACGCCGGTGTGCGTGCGCGCGGCGCCACCGCGTACGTCACGCTCGAACCGTGCAGCCACACCGGCCGCACCCCACCCTGCGCGGACGCCCTGATTCGCGCGGGCGTCGCGCGCGTCGTCGTCGCGGCCCTCGACCCGAACCCCGTGGTGGCCGGGCGCGGCGTGGCGCGGCTGCGCACGCACGGCCTCGACGTGCACGTCGGGCCGCTCGCGGACGCCGCCGTGCGCCAGCAGGCCGGCTTCCGCAGCCTCATCACGCGCGGGCGACCCTGGGTGGTGTACAAGTACGCCGCCACCCTCGACGGCAAAATCAGCGCGGACGACGCGCGCCCCCTGCCGGTCAGCGGCCCCGACGCGCGCGCGCTCGTGCACACCTGGCGCAACGAATTCGACGCCATCGCCGTCGGCGTCGGCACGGTCCTCGCGGACGACCCGCACCTCACGACGCGCGGCGTGCCCGGCGGGCGTGACCCGCGCCCCATCGTGTTCGACCGCCACGCCCGCACGCCCACCACCGCCCGCGCCCTGCGGCCCGGCACGGTCCTCGTGACCGGCCCGGACGCCCGCACCGACGCGCACGAGGCGGCGGGCGCGCACGTCCTGCGCGCTCCCACACTGCACGAGGCCCTGCAGGGCCTCGGCGCCCTGGGCGTCACTAGTCTGCTGCTGGAGGGCGGCGCGCGCCTCGCGTCCGCGCTCTACGCGGCGGACCTGATCGACGAGGTGCGCGCGTTCATCGCACCGACGCTGCTCGGCGCGGGCCTGCCCGCTCTGACCAGCCCGGCCGCGCACGCCCCCCGCGCCCTGCACGACGTGCAGGCCACACGCGTCGGCACGGACGTGCTGATCGAAGGCTTCCTGACGGCCATTCCCCGCGTGGACGCGCGGGCGGAGGAATAACCATGTTCACTGGCATTGTGGAAACGACCGGCCGCATCACGCGCGCCGAACCCAACGAAGGCCACCTGACCCTCACCCTCACCCCGGACGCCCCCTGGACGGACCTGACGCTGGGGGAGAGCGTCGCCGTGAACGGCGCGTGCCTGACCGTCACCGGCTGGAGCGACGCGGGTTTCACCGTCGACCTCAGCCAAGAAACCCTCGCGAAGACCGCGCCGCGCTGGACGCCAGGCGCGCTCGTGAACCTGGAACGCGCCATGCGCGCCGACGCCCGCTTCGGCGGGCACATCGTGAGTGGCCACGTAGACGGCGTCGGCGAGATCTGCGCGCTCGACGCGCAGCCCGGCGCGTACACCCTGATCGTCCGCGCGCCCGAGCGGCTCGCGCGGTACTTCGTGCCGAAAGGGAGCGTCACCGTGGACGGCGTGAGCCTCACGGTCGTGGATGTGGGCGGCCCTGCGGGCAGCCGCGCGGACCTCCAGGCGAACGAGTTCACGCTGTGGCTCGTGCCGCACACCCTGGACGTCACGGCCGCGCGGGACTGGACGCCGGGCGCACGCGTGAACCTCGAAGCGGACCAGCTTGCGAAGTACGTCGAGCGGCTCATCGCGTTCGCGCCGAGCCTGCACGCCGACGCGCCGGGGGGACGCGCATGAGTCTCGCGCGCATCCCGGACCTGCTCGGGGCACTCCGCGCGGGCCGCCCCGTCATTGTCGTGGACGACGAGGGCCGCGAGAACGAGGGCGACCTGCTGATGCCCGCGCAGACCTGCACGCCCGCGTGGGTGAACTTCATGGCGCGGCACGGCCGCGGCCTGATCTGCGTGACGCTCGGCGCGGACCGCGCCGAGCGTCTGCGCCTGCCCGCCATGGTCCGCGCGGGCACCGACCCGCACGGCACGGCGTTCACGGTGAGTGTGGATCACGTGAGCAACAGCACCGGCATCAGCGCGTTCGACCGCGCGGCGACCATCGCGGCCCTCGCAGACGACGCGGCCACGCCCGGCGACTTCCGCCGCCCCGGGCACATCTTCCCGCTGGTGGCGCGCGACGGCGGCGTGCTGCGCCGCCCCGGCCACACCGAGGCCGCGTGCGACCTGGCGCGCCTCGCCGGGTTCGCGCCGGTCGGCGTGATCTGCGAGGTCCTGCACGAGGACGGCACCATGCAGCGCCTCCCGGACCTGCAGCGGTTCGCGGCGGCGCACGGCCTGCTGATCGGCAGCATCGCGGAGCTCATCGCGTACCGCGAGGCGCACGACCCCGCGGTTGACGCGGACGCACCGCTGACGCTGCGGGTGGCCGCGTCCGCCGCGCTGCCGACCGCGTACGGCGAGTTCCGCCTGGTGGGCTTCGAGGACGCGCGGACCGGCGCAGAGCACGTGGCGCTCGTCATGGGTGACGTCACGGGGCCGCCGCCCCTGGTGCGCCTGCACAGTGAGTGCCTGACGGGCGACGCGCTGCACTCCCTGCGGTGCGACTGCGGCGCGCAGCGCGACGCGGCCCTCGCGGCCATCGCGGCGGAGGGCCGGGGCGTGTTGGTGTACCTGCGGCAGGAGGGACGCGGTATCGGCCTGCTGAACAAGATCCGTGCGTACGCGCTGCAGGACGCCGGCGCGGACACTGTGGAGGCCAACGAACGCCTCGGCTTCCCTGCGGACGCGCGGGACTTCACGACGGGCGCAGAGGTGCTGCGCCTGCTGGGCGTGCCGGTCGCGCGCCTGCTGACGAACAACCCGCGCAAGCTGTCCGGCCTGCGTGCCGCGGGCGTGGAGGTGGTGGAGCGCGTGCCGGTGCACGCGGGGCACTCCGCGCATAACGCGGTGTACCTGGGCACGAAAGCCCGCAAGCTCGGGCACCTGCTGTAAAGCCAACGCGGGCGCCGAAAAGGTCGGCGCCCGGTCGCGCCCGCTCGGCGGGCACGCTTAACCTCTGGAGGAGTCACATGAAACGTATTGAAGCGAACCTGATCGCCACTGACCTGAAACTGGCGGTGGTCAGCACCCGCTGGAACCATTTCCTGGTGGACCGGCTGGTGGAGGGCGCTGTGACGGCGTTCGTTCAGCATGGCGGGCGCGAGGAGGACCTGACGCACGTGGTCGTGCCCGGGTCGTTCGAGGTGCCGCTGGTGGCGCAGCGCCTAGCGCAGAGCGGCGCGTATGACGGCGTGGTGTGCCTGGGCGCCGTGATTCGCGGGGCGACGGACCATTACGACTTCGTGGCGGGCGGCGCTGCGAACGGCATCATGAACGCGATGTTGCAAACGGGGGTGCCCCTTGCGTTCGGTGTGCTGACGACGGACACCATCGAGCAGGCCATTGAGCGCGCAGGCACCAAAGCCGGGAACAAGGGCGTGGAGGCCGTGCTGGCGGTGGTGGAGACCGCGAACCTGCTGCGGCGGCTGCCGGTCTGAGGTTCCCACAGCGGGGGCCTGCCCAGGCCCCCGCTGTGGGAACCTCATGCGGTCCTCAGGTCAGATCAGTTCGTGTTCATGAGATTTGGGTATGAACGACTTTTACAAATGACAGCAAAGTACGCTCATTCACCTTCTCCCTGCATACCCTACTGCATATTGGTTCGGTGAAAATTCAAAAGAAGTCCCCCCTGCTTCTTGGAACGGTCGCCCTGAGCCTGCTGCTCGGTGCTTGCGGCCAGGGCGTGAAAAACGCCGATACGCTCGTCAACCTCACCATCGGTGACTGGAGCGGCTTCGACCCCGTCCACTGCTACGACACCGCCTGCGGTGAAATCCTGCAGAACGCCGCGGAAACCCTGTACTTCCCGCAGGGCGACAGCGCCACTGACTTTGACCCGCTGCTCGCCGCGGACCTCCCGCAGATCAGCGACGGCGGCAAAACCTACACCATCAAGCTCAACCCCGACGCGAAATTCAGCGACGGCAGCGACGTCACCAGCGAAGACGTCAAATACAGCCTGATGCGCCAGATGATCACCAGCGCCGACGACGGCCCCGCCGCGCTGCTGCTCGAACCCATCGTCGGCAACGCCGCGCCCATCACGAAGGGCGGCCCTGTCGGCTTCCAGCAGCTGGATCAGGCCATTCAGACGCCCGACGCGGACACCGTCGTCATCAACCTGCCCAAGCCGTTCGCGCCGTTCACGTCTGTGCTCGCGCACACCGCCGCGACCATCTACAGCAAGAAGGCCGCCGTCGCCGCCGGCGAATGGGACGGCACCGGCAACAACTGGGAAGCCTGGATCGGCAAGCCCCTCAGCGACAGCAAGTTCCTCGACAAGCCCCCGGTCAGCAGCGGCCCGTTCGTCGTGCAGCGCTACGACAAGGGCCAGCAGGTCATCATGGCCCGCAACGACAACTACTGGCGCGAGAAGCCCAAGCTCGCCACCGTCGTCGTGAAGAGCGTCAACGAGCCGTCCACGGCCGTGCAGACCCTCAAGGCCGGCGACGCCGACATGATCAGCGTCGGCGCCTACCCCCGCAACCAGCTCGCCAGCTTCCAGGAACTCAAGGACGTCACCGTCACGGACAACATCCCGACCCTCAACGTCGGCCTGATGCTGATGAACTTCAACATCCAGGGCACCGGCTACACCGGCAGCGGCAAGCTGGACGAGAAGGGCATTCCCGCCAACTTCTTCAGCGACGCCAACGTCCGCAAGGCCTTCGCGCAGAGCTTCGACTACCAGGGCTACATCAAGGATCAGCTGCTCGGCGCGGGCATCCAGATGAACAGCATCCTCGTCAAGGGCCTCCCCGCCTACGACGAGAACAGCCCCCTCAAGTACGAGTTCGACCGTGACGCCGCCACCGACCTGTTCAAGAAGGCGTGGGGCGGCAAGCTGTGGGACGCGGGCTTCACGGTGCCGGTGTTCTACAACAGCGGCAACGCCAACCGCCAGAAGGCCGCCGAGATCCTCAAGCTCAACATTGAGGCGATCAACCCGAAATTCCACGTGGACGTGCGCGAAGCGCAGTTCAGCAGCATCCTCGCCGACGCTGCCGCGCACCGCATGACCGTGTGGTTCGGCGGCTGGCAGGCCGACTACGCCGACCCGCACAACTTCGCGCAGCCGTTCTACGAAAGCAACGGCAACTACCCCCAGAACATCGGCTTCAAGAACGCCGAGTTCGACAAGCTGATCACGCAGGCCGTCGCGGAAACCGACAACGACCGCCGCACCACGCTGTACAACGAGATCGCGCAGATGGCCTACGACGACGCCGTCCTGGTGCCCCTGTACCAGACGACCTCGTACGCCGTGCAGCGCGACTGGGTGAAGGGCCGCATCAACAACCCCCTGTTCAGCGGCAACTACTACTACCCGATGAGCAAGTAAAGGCCGAGGTTCAGCGCGCGCCCCGCGCCCCCTCCCGGCACAGCAGGCCGGACGCGACCGCGTCCGGCCTGCCTTTTCGCGCTCCACGCCGCCCGGACCGGGTCAGCCGGGCGCGTCCGGCGGCCACCAACCGTACACGCGCAGGTCACAGCGGCCCGCTGCGCTGAACGCCACGCCCTCGGCCTCCAGCAGGGCGCGCTGCAACTCCCCCGCGCCCACGCGGTACGTGCTGATCCCCCCGGAGGCGTTCACGACCCGTTGCCAGGGCACGTCCGCGTCCGCCGCGTCCGGCAGGCCGCGCAGCACGAACCCGACCTGCCGGGCCGCGCCGGGATGCCCGGCGAGCACCGCGACGCTGCCGTACGTCATGACGCGCCCACTCGGAATGCCCTGCACCGCGGCGAGCACGCGCGCGCGAAACGCGTCGCCGCTGGCCTTCATGCCCCTCCCCGCCAGGAGTCGCGCCACATCGCCGCGTCATCCGGCAGGGGGTGCCCGGCGGCCTTCAGGGCCAGCAGCAGCTGCCCGCGGTGGTGCGCGTCGTGCACCAGCATGTGCATCAGGAACTGCGTGGCGCTCGGGTGCGGCAGCGCCCCCCGGTCCGGCGCGCGTGTCACGGCGTCCAGCGTGGCCTGCCACGTCTCACGCAGCACCACGCCCGCGCGGACCGGGTCGGTGTGCACGACGGGCGTGCCGTCCGGCGCGAGGTCGTACAGGTCCGGCAGGGGCGCGCCCGCCGCGTCGTCCAGTTCCGCCAGCCAGTGTTTCGTGGACGCTGCCATGTGCGCGAGGTGCTGCGCGACGGTGTACCCCCCGCCGGGCGTGACGGCGTCCATCATGGCGGGCGTGAGGGCCGCGCACACCGCATCGTTCGTGGCAATGTTCGCGTGGACGGCGCCGGCGAGCGCGCTGGAAAGGTCAGGGTGCATAAGCGCAGCGTACCGCGCCATTATGGGGCGTGCTGATGACGGAAACGGAACGCGATCCTGTCACCATCGTCGTGCGCCGCCGGGTGCGCCCCGGCCGCGTGGAGGCGTTCGAAACGATGATCACGGAACTCATCTTGCTGCTGTCGCGCGCGCCCGGCCACGTGGGGACCGGCGTGATCCGCCCCCAGACGCCCGACGGGGAGTACACCCTCGTCGTGCGCTTCGACAATGTCCGTCACGCCGCCGACTGGGAAACCAGCACGACGCGCGCGGAATGGCTGGAGCGCCTGCACCCGCTGCTCGACGGCGAGACGCGCATCGAGCACCAGCCGGGCCTGGAGTTCTGGTTCACGCCGCCCTCCGCGCCCGCGCTGCGCCAGCCGCCCCGCTGGAAGATGGTGGTCCTGACGGTCGCTGCGCTGTACCCGCTGCAGCTGCTGCTCAACCTGCTGATCGGCGCGCAGCTCGCGCACCTGCCGCTGGCGGTGCGGCTGCTGATCCTGGCGGTGGCGGTGGTCATGCTAATGACGTACGTGGTGATGCCCCGCATCACGCACGCCGCCCGCCGCTGGCTGGCCCACTGACGTTGACGTCTACAGCGTGATGTCCAGCAGGGGCGGCGCGGGCGCGTCGTCCGCGCTGGCCGGGGCGGCGCCCGCCGCCCCGGCCAGCGCGGCGAGCTTGACCTCGCGGGGCACTTCCGGTGCCGCAGGGCGGGGCGCCTCCGGTACGGCGGGATCGTTCACCGGCGAGGCCGAGCGGGTGCTGGTGGGCGCCTCGGCAGGCTGTGGGCGGGCCGGGCGGCGCTGCGCCCACGCCTGCGAGAAGTCCGGTGCGGGCGCGGCGGGCGGCGTGCTCGCGCGGGTGGCGTCCTCGGCGGCGCGGCGGGCCGCGACCAGAATGGCGTCCACTTCGGCGGCGCTCAGCACGCCTTTCTGCTGCAGGGTGCTCAGGATCGCCAGCGCGAGCTTGCGGGTGTATTGGGCTTCGTGCGCGTCGCTCCGCGTCATGCGCGCAAGGTAGCGCGCGCGCATGAGGAAAACGCTCATGGCTCTCACCGCTCTCTTCACGAACCTCAGAACGCCGCGCTCAGCCGCGCGCCTCACGTGTGGGCGCTACACTGCCCGAATGACCGACCCGGCCCGACGCGCGACCCTGCTGGTCGTGGACGCCATTGACGCCGACGCGCACCTCGCCGAAGTGGAACTCGAAGACGGCTTCACCACCGAACTCCCCCTGCACTGGCTGCCCGGCGCCCGCCCCGGCGCCGCGTACCGCGCGACGCCCACCGGCAACGGCGTGCAGTTCGAGCCGCTGCCCGGCGGCGCGCAGGCGCTGCGCGAGCGCAGCAAGCAGACGCTGCTCGACTTCAGCGACGAACACGACGGGGACGCATGACCCGCCCCGTCTACGTCCTGCCGGACCTGCACGGCCGCGCGGACCTGCTGCTCGCCGCGCTGCGCGAACTGCCAGACGACGCGCACCTCGTGAGCCTCGGCGACGCCATCGACCGCGGCCCGCGCAGCCTCGAATGCGCCGAGTTCCTGCTGGACCTGCACGCGCAGGGCCGCGCGACCCTGCTGATGGGCAACCACGAGCAGATGGCGTTCACGGGCCTCAAAAACTACCGCGCGTATCAGGCGTCGCGCGACATGAACGACTACCGCCGCGCGCTGGAAGGCCTGTCGTGGTGGACGACGAACGGCGGCGAAAGCGTCCGCCGCGAAGCGGGCGGGTTCGGGCTGGAGAACTTCCCGGAGGGTCTCGCTCGGTACCTCGACGCCCTGAAGCGCCTCGTGTACGTCGATGCGGACGGCCAGATTCATGACGACGTGCCGGCCGGGCCGAGCGTCATGGTCGTGCATGCCACGCCGCCCAAAGCGCACCGGGACTACCCGAGTCCCACCGTGGCGGCGCTGTGGCTGCGGCCGTTCGACGGGCCGTTCACGCTCCCCGCAGGCGTCGCGTACAGCGTGCACGGGCACACCCCGGTGTACGCGCCCGCCATGCTGGACCGGCAGGTGTACCTCGACCTGGGCGCGTACAGCACCGGCCGCCTCGCGCTGCTGCGCTTGGACGCGCACGAACCCGGGCCGCTCACGGTGCTGACCGGGCCGGGCAACCCGGCGCGCGCCGACCGCTACCCCCGCCTGGGCCGCGCCCTGCCGTTCACCCTGAAACCCCTCCGCTAGGCCCGCGCGGCGGGGTGGGGGAGAGGGCTCAGGGCGCCGTGAGCCACAGGTGTGCGTACGGCGCGATTTCCACCTCGTCCGCGCCGAGCGGCAGGCGCAGGCCCGTGATGCGGTCCACCGCGACCGGCCAGCCGTACGGCTCGAACACGCGCGCGTCGAGCGTCTGCGGCGCCTCGCTGAAGTTGTACACCTGCACCAGCCGCCCCACCGGATGTTCACGCGTGAGGATCAGCACGTGCGGGTTCGGGTTGTGGCGCACGCGCGACTCGACGCCCGCGTGCAGCTGCGGGAGGCTGCGCCGCGCGCGCAGCAGGTGCGCGAGCGCGGTGTACATGCGCCCCTCGGGCGTACCCAGGTCCGCGCGGCGCTGCGCGCGCGCCCAGTCCATGCGCGGGCGGTGCACCCAGCGGTTGTCGGCGGCGTGCTCCGGCACGTCCTGGAAGCTGTAGTCGTTGAGCATGGCGAGTTCGTCTCCCATGTACAGCAGCGGTACACCCCCGAACCCGAGGACGACGGCGTGCCCGAGCCGCAGGCGCGCGAGGCTCAGATGCATCTCGCGCGCGTCGCCGTCCTCCAGGGCGCGTTCCAGCCCGGCGAGGCTGGCTGCGGAGCCGCTGACGCGCCGGTCCCCGGTGCGCGGGTTGTGCTGGAACACCAGCCCGCGCGCGAACGTGCCCGGGAACTCGCCGCTGTAGAAGTCCGACAGGAACCGGCGGTGCCCGTCGCCGCTCAGGCCCACCGCGAGCGCGTCCGCGTCCGCGATGGCCCAGCCGATGTCGTCGTGGCAGCGCAGGTACGTCGCCCAGGTGGTCGTGGCGGGCTTTTCCGGGAAGTGCGCGAGCGCCCGCTCCAGCAGCGTCACGTCGCGGGACGCGAGGCTCGACCAGATCTGCACCATCAGGCTGTTGTGGTAGGCGAGGTCGCTGACCTTCCCGTAATGCTCGCCGCGCCCCAGGTAATGAATGAGCTGGTGCGGCGCGACGATCGCCTCGGCCTTGAACGCGACGGCGGGCGCGACGATGCGCATCACGGCGCGCAGCGCCTGCGTGATCGCGTGCACTTCCGGCTGATTCTGGCAGTCGGTGCCCAGGCGCTTCCACAGGAAGGCGATGGCGTCCAGCCGGAAGATCTCCACGCCGCGGTTCGCGAGGTACATCAGGATGTCGCAGAACTCCACGAACACGTCCGGGTTCGCCCAGTTCAGATCCCACTGGTACGCGTTGAAGGTCGTCCACACCCACGACTGCGCGTCGTCATCCCAGGTGAAGTTGCCGGGCGCGAAATCCGGAAACACCTCCGGCAGGGTCTGTTCGTACTGGTCGGGCACGGTGCGGTCCGCGTAGAGGTGGAAGTACTGACGGTACTTCCTGTTGCCGCTGCGCGCCTTCTGCGCCCAGCTGTGCTCGCGGGCCACGTGGTTGAGCACGAGGTCCAGGCACAGGCTGATGCCGCGTTCACGCAGCGCTCTGGTCAGCGCCGCGAGGTCCTGCATGGTGCCCAGGTCGCCGCGCACCGCCCTGTAATCCATGACGGCGTACCCGCCGTCGTTCTCACCCGGCCGGGGTTTGAGCAGCGGCATGAGGTGCAGGTACGTGACGCCCAAGTCGCTGAGATAGTCGAGGTGCTCGTGGACGCCCTTCAGGGTGCCGGCGAAGCGGTCGGTGTACGCGACGTACCCGGTGGTGCTGGGGTGCTGCAGCCAGTCGCCCTGCAGCAGGCGGGCGTGGTCGAGGCGTTTGAGGTCCACGGGCCGCTCGTGGTAGCTCATGACCATGCGGGTGGCGAGGGTGCGTTCCAGGTCCGCCAGGGCGTCCGGGTAGACGGTGCCGAGCGCGGCGGTGAGGTCCGGCCAGTAGCGGTCGAGGCGCAGCAGGAACGCGTCGGCGTCGCGGTCGTCGTCGAAGGCGAGGCGCAGTTCCTCGCGGAAGTCCGGGGTCAGCACACTTCATGCTACCCCAGGATGGGAACGCTTCCAGCCAGTCGCCCCGCCCTCGCGTGACCTTCCACCCCTCCACCCACGCCCCCCACAGGCGTACCATAAACCCACCTCCACCCCGGGAACCCCATGGTCGAACTGCTGCTGCTCGGAGAACCGCACGCGCGGATCGCGGACCAGGCCGTGCCCCTGCGCCGCCGTAAAGCCCTCGCGGCCCTCACCCTCATCGCCCTCGACGGCCCACAACGCCGCGCCCACCTCGCCGGCCTCCTCTGGAGCGATCTCGACGAGGACAGCGCCCGCATGAACCTGCGCCGCGAACTCTACCGCCTGCGCGCCACCCCCCTCGCCCCCCTCCTGCACGGCGCCGACGACCCCGTGACCTTCCAGGTGCCCATGCACACCGACGTCCACGCCTTCAGCGCCGCGCCCGACGCCCCCACCGCGCTCGCCCTGTACCGCGGCCCGCTGCTCGGCACCCTCGACTTCAGCGCCGAACCGGAATTCGCCGCGTGGCTCGACGCCCGCCGCGCCCTGCTCCAGCAACAGCGCGCCACGCTCCTCGAGACCTACGCTCACGCCCTTGAGGACCACGGCGACCTGCGCGGCGCCCTCCACGCGCACCTCACCGCCCTGCACGACGACCCCCTCGCCGAAACGCACCACCGGCACGTCATGCGCCTCCACCACCATCTCGGCGACCGCGCCGCCGCCCTCGCGCACTACGACCGCTTCCGTGCGCACCTCCGCGCGGAACTGCACCTCGAACCCCTCCCCGAAACGCGCGCCCTTGCCCGGCGCATCGCCACCGACGACGCCCCCACCGCCGCGCCCACCCTCCCCGCCCGGCACCCCACTCCCCGCAACGCCCCCCTCGTGGGCCGTGAACGCGAACTGCGCGCCCTCACTGACGCCGCCGCTCCCCTCACCCTGATCCTCGGCGAGGGCGGCATCGGCAAAACCCGTCTCGCCCACGAGCACCTGCGCGGCACCACCCCCCTCGTCACCATCCACGGCGACGCCGCCCGCACCGCCACCCCCCTCGCTACCGTCGCCGACGCCCTCCGCGCCCACGCCCCCCACCTGCAGCGCACCCTGCCGGAACCCTGGACCGCCGAACTCGCGCGCCTGCTCCCGGACCTGTTCCCCGGCCGCCCACCCGCCCCACCGCGCCCCGAAGACCGCGCCCGCTTCCTCGAAGGCGTCACACGCGCGCTGCTGTGCGCCGCGCACGGCGGCGCCCTCCTGCTCGACGACCTCCACCACCTCGACCCCACCGCC
The DNA here is from genome assembly GCF_000186385.1 of Deinococcus maricopensis DSM 21211. NCBI lineage: Bacteria > Thermotogati > Deinococcota > Deinococci > Deinococcales > Deinococcaceae > Deinococcus > Deinococcus maricopensis. The sequence goes on along the minus strand of NC_014958.1, from coordinate 2,911,831 downwards.
GCCGAACTGCTCGGCGACCTCACCCGCCGCGCCCCCCAGCACCACGCCCGCATCCTCGCCACCGCCCGCCCCGACGAACTGAGCGACAACGCCCCCGCCCGCGCCGCCCTGCACACCCTCGACCGCGCCGGCCTCACCCTGCACCTCCCCCTCACGCCCCTCAGTGAAGGCGGCACCCGCGCGCTCCTGCACGCCCTCACCCCCCACCTCCCCGACGACCTCGCCCACACCCTGCACGCCGCGTCCGGCGGGAACCCCCTGTTCACCCTCGAAACCCTGCGTGACCTGCAGGAACGCGGCGCGCTCACCCGCACCGACGCCGGCGCCCTGCCGCTCGCCACCGGCGTGCGCGAAGCCATCCGCGCCCGCCTCGCCCGCCTCGACGCCGCCACCCGGCGCGTCCTCGACGCCGCCGCCACCCACGGCGACCCCTTCCCCGTGGACGTCATTCAGCACGTCACCGCCCTCGACGACTGGACCGCCCTCGACGCCCTCGAACGCGCCCAGGCTGCCGCGCTCCTCACCACCCACGACGGCCTGGGCCGCTTCATGCACGACCTCACCCGCCGCGCCATCCAGCAGGGCCTCACCCCCGAACGCACCCGCCTCCTGCACCGCCGCACCGCCCAGGCTCTCACCGACCACGGTGGCCCCCCCGACCGCATCGCCCACCACCTCGACGCCGCCGGCCTGGACGCGCAGGCCGCTCCCTGGCACATGCAGGCCGCCGAGGCCGCCCTGCACGTCTTTGCGTACCCGCAGGCCCTCACGCACTTCGAGCGGGCCCTCACCGGACCGCTGACCGGCACCACCCGCACGCACCTGCACCTCCACCGCGCCCGCGTGCACCTCGCCCTCGACGACCGCGCCGCCTGGCACGCTGACCTGCAGGCCGCGCAGGCACACGCCACCCCCGCTGAAACCGCCGCCGTGCACCTCGCCCTCGCCGAATACGCCTTCCAGTGCGCCGCGTACCCCGACGCCCTCGCGCACGCCCACGCCACCCTGAACGACCCCTACGCCACCCCTGAACAACAGGGCTGGGCGCACCTGCACGGCGGCAACGCCCACCTGCGCGCCGGCCACCCCGAACGCGCCCGCGCGCTCCTCACCGCCGCGCTGAACGCCCACGCCGACCTCCCCCCGGAACTCACGGGCCGCCTGCACAACTCCCTGGCCGCGTGCGCCCTCGCGCTCGGCGACCACCCGACCGGACACGCGCACGTCCGGCAGGCGCTCACCCACCTGGAACGCGCGGGCGCCCGCACGGGCCTGCTCATGGCGCACAACGTCGCCTCGCAACTCGCCGCTGCGCGCGGCGACCCCGACGCCTGCGCCGCGCACCTCGAGTGCGCCCTCACGCTCGCGCGCGACACCGGCCACCGCCTGCTGGAACGCAGCGTCCTGCTGAACCTCAGCAAACTCCACCTGGACGCCTACGACCTGGACGCCGCCGAACCGTACCTGCAAGGCGGCCTCGCGCTTGCCCGCGCGCCGCAAAACCCCCGGCTGGAGGCGCACTTCCTGCACCACCTGGCGTTCCTGCATACGGCGCGCGGCGACCTGCACGCCGCGCACGCGCACGCGCACGAACAGCTCCAGCTCGCCGTTCATCACGCCCTGCCGGACCTCGAAACGCTCGCGCATCTGCTGCTCGCCCGCCTGGCCCTCACGCTCCCTGACGACGACCTCGCCGAAGCGCACCTGCGCGCCGCCCAGACGCACCTCCCGCAGCACCCGGCCCTGCGCGCCCAATGGACTGTCCAGCACGCCGAACTTGAGATCGCGCGCGGTCACACCACTCGCGCCGCCGCGCACCTGCGCGCGCTGCTCGACGACCCCAGCGCCGGCGACGCCGAGGACCGCGGGCGCGCCTGGACGCTCTTGGCCGAACTGCACCCCGCCGTACCGCCCGGCGAGTGCCCCGGCCTGCACCTCCCCCCCGTGCGCGCCCTGTACCTCGCCGGGCAACTCCGCGCGCAGAATGCCCCCCCCGAGCACCTCGCGGACGCGCAGGCGCTGCTGCGCACCGGACGCGTCCCCGCCCCCGAAGCCCTCCAGCTGCTGCGCGCCCTCAGTGCCGCCCACCCGGGCGGCCCGTACGCCGCCGAGCGCGACGCACTGCACGCCCGCATGACCACCCCACCCGCCCCGCCGCACGCCACGGCCGTCCCAACCCACCGGAGGACTTCATGAACGCACGCCACACCCTTGCCGCCCTCGCCACCCTGCTCGCCGCCACCCTCCCCGTGCACGCCGCGCCCACCACCCTGAACGTGGACTGCGGCGGCCTCGCCCGAATCGCCAAGCCCTTCGGGCCGTGCGGCAACGGCGCCATCATCGTCCCGCAGGGCGGCGTGAGCGGCGACCCCACCGTCGTGCCCATTGACCCCGGCCAGACGTTCCGCCTGACCTTCCGCGGCCTCAGCGTCAGGCAGGTGCGCGCCGCCACCCGTACGCTCAGCTTCGTCGTCCCGGCATTCGGCAAGACCAGTACGGTCGGCCTGAGCGCCATGTTCCCTGCGCGCGCTGCGGCACTGAACCGCGTGCGAGGCCGCACCGCCAGCTGCACCCTCGACCAGCTCGGCACGCCCGCACCCGCCAGCGTGACCTACATCTGCCGCGTGCAATAAGCCCTCGCCGCGGTCCCTTCGGACCAAGCGGACCTTCAAAAGCCACGCCGCACTCCACGAAGCGCCACCGCTGGCGCCTCCGTCATGCTTCCCACCACATCACCGCAGAAAGGCCGCGCCGGACGCTCCGGCGCGGCCTTTCTGCGGGCGCGTTCATGCCGGGTCACGCCCACGCGCCCGCCGGGTCACGGGCGTGGCACGCCCCCCCAACTACCGTAAGCGCACAACGAAAGGAGGTGATCACCGGGGCGCCCCCCGGCCCGCACCGCACACGACCGCGCCGCCCGCAACCACCCGCCGCGCCCGCCCGGGGCTCGCCCAACTCCGGCCTCCACGCAGACCCGTTCCTCAGGGCACCAAGGAGCTCACCATGAACCGCACGCACAAAACCCTGACCGCCGCCCTCCTTGCCCTCGCCGCCACCGGCAGCCTCGCTGCGTTCGCGCAGGGCGCCGGACGCGAGATGTTCCTCAGCATCCAGGACCCCGCCGCCGCGCAGAAAATCCTCGACATCCTCAAGGAAGGCAACCAGAAGAGCGTCCGGTTCAGCGCGAACCTCCCCGCCGCGAACGGCCGGACCGCCATGGTCACGCGCGGCGCCCTGTCCATGGCGAACGTGCAGCTCTCGGCGCGCCGCGCCGGCGTCAGCCTCACCAACCCCGGCATTTCGGCGGCGGTGCACGAGAGCATCACCCTCAAGAACTTCTTCTCCAAGGACGCCTTCGACCGCATTCAGAACGTCCTGCGCGGCGTGGACCAGAACCTGTACCGACTCGACGTCCGCTGACACGTCCAGGCCCGCCCTGTGGGCGGGCCTCCCCACCCAGGAGGTCTGCATGCTTGCCACGCCCCGCCGCGCCCCGCCTGCCCTGCTCCGCCCGGGCGCCCTGCTGGGCGCCTACCTCGCCCTCCACGTGACCCTGAGTGCCATCGGGGCCGTCACGGGCGTCCCCGCGCCCCCGAACGTCGCCGGCGCCCTGATCGGCGCGTACCGCAACGTGAGCGGCGCCGGGGAAACGTACGGGTTCTTCTCGCCCAGCATCCCGGACCAGATCAGCGCGCGCCTGCAGGTCACGGACGCGCAGGGCCGCACGCGCACCCGCACGTTCGGGTTCGGGCACAGCGAGTTCGACAGTCACGTCAGCACCCTGATGCTGGCCACGCAAAAGCTCCGCACCTACGACCTGCTCGCCCGGACGCTCGCCACGTACGCCCTGAACGACGCGCCGGACGCCGTGCGCGTACGCGTGGTCCTCACGGATCACCTGGTGCCGTCCATGCGCGCGGCCCGCACCGGTGCCCGCACCCGCACGCACGACTTCTACGACGCGACCTTCACCCTCAAAGGAGACGCCCGATGACGCTGACTGCCCACCTGCCTGCCCTGCGTGTGCGCCTGGAACGCGCGTTCGACGTGCCCGACGCTCCACGCAAGCTCCTGAACGTCCGCCGGATCGTCGCGGCAACGCTGCTCATCAAGGGCCTGATCGACCTGCCGCAGATTCAGGCGCTGTACGGCAACCACGGCCTGCTGCCGTGGGTCATCAACGACCTGCAGCTGGACGCGTGGCTGCCGCGCCTCGGTGGCCTCGCGGTGCGGCTCGCGCCGCTCGGCGTGACCCCCGAGGCGCTCGTGAACGTCACGTACGGCGCGTATCTGCTCGCCCTGCTGGCGCTGCTGCTGAACTGGGCGCCGCGCCTGAACGGTCCCGTGGCGATGCTCACGCACCTGGCGCTCGTAAACAGCAGCGCCTTCAACGCGTACGGTGTGGACCTGTACGCGAAAGTCGCCCTGTTCCACACGGCGCTGAGCGCCTTCACGCGCGCGGACGGGCCGTCGCTGGGCGCGGCGGTCGTGTGGCGCGCCGCGCAGGCGCAGCTGGCGTGGACGTACTTCTCGGCCGGGTGGCACAAGGCGCAGGGGGAGCAGTGGTGGACGGGCGAGGCCATCTGGCGCGCGCTGCAGACGCCGCAGCTGCAGATGCTTGACACGACGTGGCTGGCGCAGGTGCCGTGGCTGGCGACGCTGGTGGCGTGGGGGACCCTGGCGCTGGAACTCGGGTACGTGCTGTTCATCTGGCCGCGCGCCACGAGGCCCGTGTGGCTGGCGGGCACGCTCGCCATGCACGTGGGCATCGCGGCGCTGCTGGGGTTGCCGGTGTTCGCGTTCGTGATGATGACCCTGAACGTCGCGCTGTTCGGGCAGGGCATTGGGCGTCGGCGCACCTCCGCCCCGGCAGGATGAAAGGGACCGGGCGCCCCGGTCCCTTTCAGGTGGTCGTTCGGTCAGGCGAGGTGAAGCTGGTCACGCGCCTTGTCGAGGTACACGGCCACGTCGTCCGCGCTGCGCACGTCCGACAGGTCAATGTAGTGGTGCTGCCCGTCGCGGCTGTCCGTGCGCGTCAGCTTGATGCGGTCCCCTTCGAGGTGGTCGACCGTGCCGACGTGCTCGCCGTTCACGTCCTTCACCTGCAGGTGCTCGGTGATGCGTTCGCGCAATTCCTGCATCAGGCGGTCGTCAATCTGGTTCAGGCTGTTCTGGTCGCTGTTCTGCGTCATGGTTCGTCCTCCTGCGCTCACGGTAGGCGCGGCGTCTGAGCGGCGCATGCGCGCGTCCTGAAGTCGGGGGGCAGACGGTCACGCAGCACCCAGTCCGAACGGCTATCCTGACGTGATGACGCAGGACAAGAAAGCGCAGCAATTCGGCGTGACGCCTCAGAGCGTCGATTTCAACGAGTGGTACAACGAAGTCGTCCGCAAGGCGGACCTCGCGGACCACAGCCCCGTCGCGGGCGCGATGGTCATGAAGCCGTACGGCAGCGCCATCTGGGAACGCATCCAGCGCTGGCTCGACGACGAGTTCAAGGCGACCGGCCACGAGAGCCTCGTGTTCCCCACCCTGATCCCCATGAGCTTCATCACCAAGGAAGCGGACCACGTGGAAGGCTTCGCGCCGGAACTGTTCACCGTGAACAAGATCGGCACCGAAGTCCTCGCCGAGCCGTACGTCATGCGCCCGACCAGCGAGACCATCATCGGGCACATGTGGTCGCAGTGGCTCAACAGCTACCGTGACCTGCCGTTCCTGCATTACCAGTGGGGCAGCGTGTTCCGCGCGGAACTGCGTACCAAGCCGTTCCTGCGCACCAGCGAGTTCTACTGGCACGAGGGGCACACCGCGCACGCCGACGAGGCCGAGGCGCGCGCGGAAGTCATGGCGATGCTGAACCTCTACCACCGCTTCTGCCGCGACGTGCTCGCGCTGCCGGTGGTGCGCGGCGAGAAGAGCGCCAGTGAGCGCTTCGCCGGGGCGGTCGCCACGTACAGCATCGAGGGCATGATGCGCGACGGCAAGGCGCTGCAGAGCGGCACCAGCCACTACCTCGGGCAGAACTTCAGCCGCGCGTTTGACGTGAAATTCCAGACGCGCGAGCAGCGTGAGGAGTACGCGCACACGACCAGCTGGGCCATCAGCAGCCGCATCATCGGCGCGCTCATCATGACGCACGGCGACGACAAGGGCCTGATGCTCCCGCCGGAAATCGCGCCGCACCAGGTCGTCATCATCCCGGTGTTCCGCAAGGACAACGTCGACCAGATGATCGCCGAGGCCGAAGCGCTCGCGGGGGAACTGCGCGCGCAGGGCGTGCGCGTAAAGGTCGACAAGCGCGACGGCGTCACGAACGGCTTCAAGTACAACGACTGGGAACTCAAGGGCGTGCCCGTCCGCATGGAGCTCGGCCCGCGCGACCTTGAGAGCGGCGTCGTCGTCGTCAAGAACCGCACCGGTGACGAGAAGGAGACGCTGCCACGCCACGAGGCGATCAGCGGCATGGCCGCGCGCCTCTCGGGCATCCAGCAGTTCCTGTATGACCGCGCGCGCGCGTTCATGCAGGAGCACACCGTCACGGTGGACACGTACGAGGACTTCAAGGCCGCGATCGACGCGGGCAAGTGGGTGCGTGCGTTCCACTGCGGCGACGCCGACAGCGAACGCCAGATCAAGGAAGACACCAAGGCGACGATCCGCAACGTCCCCATGGACGGCGACCTGTTCGGCGAGGCGGAAGAGGGCGTCTGCGTGCATACCGGCAAGCCCAGCGCGTACGGCAAGCGCGTCATTTTCGGGCGCCAGTACTGACCTGAGCCCTGAACTTAGCGGGCGGCACGCGCATGCGCGTGCCGCCCGCTAAGCTGAGCGGCATGCACTGGCGACTGGGCGAAGCGCCCGCCAAGACGCGCCTCGCGCTGGCCCTGCTGGCCGGCCTGGGTGCATGGCTGCTGTGCGCGCTGCTGCCGCGCGTGCCGTGGGAGCTACGCGCACTGGTCGCGTGGGACGCCCTGGCTTTGACGTTCCTGCTGAGCGCGCTGCACGTGATGCGCCGCGCCGACACGGCCCTCACGCGCGCCATCGCCACGAGCGAGGACGATTCGCGCGCCGTGTCGGCGGCGCTGGTCGTGGCGGGCAGCGTGGCGAGTCTGGTCGGTGTGGGGTTCGCACTGGCCCGCGCGGGCACCCTGGAGGCGCGCGCGCCGACGCTCGCGGCCCTGCTCACCGCTGCGGGCGTCGGCACGGTCGCGCTCTCGTGGGCGCTGGTGCACACGGTGTACGCCCTGCGGTACGCGCACGCGTACTTCACCGCGCCGGAGGGCGGCATCGATTTTCCCGGCACGGACGGGCACGTCACGTACCTGGAGTTCCTGTACCTGGCGTTCACCATCGGGATGACCTTCCAGGTGTCCGACACGGACGTGACGTCCCGGCCGATGCGTCGCCTGCTGCTGCGGCACGCGCTGGTCAGTTACCTGTTCGGCACGGTCCTCGTGGCGCTTACCATCAACGCCGCTGCGGGCCTGCTGCGCTGATGCTGCGGGCCCGCAGCGCTGAACAGACGAACGAGGGGCGGGCGCACACGCGCCCGCCCCTCGTTGCGCAGAGGTTTACTCCGCGGCGGTTTCTTCGCTGGTGGGCTTGACGTCTTCGAGGGTCGCGTCGCCTTCCAGGACGGCTTCGGCCGCTTCGGCGCTGATTTCGCCGGCGGCGACGAGGCCCGCCACCTGGGCGGCCTGCTGCTCGGCGGCCGCTTCGCCTTCGCTGAGGCGCGGGGGCAGCACGCTGATGACCGTCAGGTCCGCGTCGGACGCGAGCTTCACGCCGTCGGGCAGGGCGATGTCGCCGGCCTTGACGTGGTCACCGATGTTCAGCTTGGTCACGTCCACGGCGATTTCCGTGGGGATGCGGCGCGGGCCGGGCGCGATGACGCTGAGGTTGTGCACGACGACGTCCACGAGGCCGCCCATGATTTCGCCCTGGCTCTTGCCGGTGGTGTGCACGGGCACGTCCACCTGGACGGGCTCACCGTACGTGACCATCAGGAAGTCCGCGTGGATGGCTTCGCGCTTACGCTTGTCCATCTGCACGGCCTTCACGAGCGCGGGGAAGGTTTCGCCGCCTTCGATGGCGATGTCGAACAGGCCGGTCTTGCCCTGCTGGCGGAACGCACGGTCGAACGCCTTGCGCTCGATGGCGAACATGACGTTCGTGCCCTGGTGGTACGCGACGGCGGGCATGTAGCCCTCGCTCAGCTTCTCTTGGCCCGTGCGGGCGATCGCTTTCAGTTCCATTGTGGTTTCCTCCGTGGTGCTTCGCAGCGCGCCGGTCGCTGGGGTGATCCTCAGGCCGGGCAGGCGCGCTGGCGGCCGTGTGGGTGGGCGTGTTCCGGCCCGTCCGTTCTCGGCATGACGCCGCGCGTCGCCAGCGTGCAACTCCGGTAGTGTAGCAAAAACCCGCCAAGCAGGCGCGACGCCGTTCAGCGCGTCAGGGCCGCGAGGTCCTGCTGCGTGATCGGCCGCGTCTGCGCGCCCACCGTCGTCGCGGCGAGCGCCCCGGCGGCGTTCGCGAAGCGCGCGGCGTTCGCCAGCGGCTCCCCGGCCAGGATGGCGTGCGCGAACGCCGCCACGAACGTGTCCCCGGCGCCCGTGGAATCCACGACGTCCTCGCCGGTATTCACGGCGTCCACGAGGTCCGTCTCCTCGGGCGTCCACACGATGCTGCCCATCGCGCCGACCTTCACGACGACCTGACGCGCGCCGAGACGCCCGAGTTCCGTGAGGGCCGCGCTGATCGACGTGGTTTCCGTCATGGCGAGCAGCTCATGCTGGTTGAGCAGGATGTAGTCCGCGCTGAGCACGCTGTCCAGCAGGCGTTTCCCGGCGGCGTTCACGGCGCCCGTGCCCAGATCGATGAAGACCGGCACTTCAGCCTTCTTCGCGTACCCGATGGCTTTCAGCGCGTACTCGCGCTGCGGGCCGCTGATCAGGCTGTACGCGCTGACGACCAGCGCGTTTGCGCCCTCCACGTCCTTTTTCTTGAGCTTCGCGGCGTCCAGCTGGCGGTTCGCGGCGCCGCTGCTGATCATGGCGCGGCGCCCGTCGGGCGTCTGCATCACGGTGATGGTGCTCGTCAGGTGGTCCGGGTCGCGCTGCACGGCTGTCTGGGACACGCCGCTCTCCTGCACCTGCGCGAGCGCGTACTCCGCGAACGGGTCCTGCCCGACGCGCGCCGCGAGCGTCACGGTGTGCCCCAGGCGCGCGAGCGTCACGCTGATGGTGCCGCCCGCGCCGCCCGGCTGCATGCTCGCGTGCGTCGGCGCGACCTCCTCGCCTGCCCGGGGCAGGCGGTCCAGGTGGTACAGGTGGTCCACCGTCACGTCGCCAATCACGAAAAACTTCACGTCAAAACCTCCTGGGTCCCGCCAACATCGGGCCCTGAGTGTGCGTGCGTAGGTGCTTCATGCTAACACGCCCAGCGCCTGCGCGAAGCGGTGCATGTCCCGCAACGCCACGTCCTCCGCGCGCACGTCCGCGCGCAACCCCACAGTCTCCAGCGCCTGTTCCACCGCGCCTGCATCGAACCCCGCCATGCGCAGGTTGTTGCGCATGGTCTTGCGGCGGTGATGCAGCGCGGCCTCCATCAGGCGGATCAGGCGCGCGTCCGGCTTCTGCCCGCTGTCCTCGAAGCCTGTGAAGTCCAGGCGCACGACGCTGCTGGTCACGTCCGGCGCGGGAATGAACGCGCCCTTCGGCACGTCCCGCACGATCCGCACGCGGCCATGCAGCGCCGCCAGCGCGCTCATGAACCCGTACGCGTCCTCGCCGGGCTTCGCCGCCAGACGCTCCGCCACCTCACGCTGCACCAGCACCGTCGCCGAGACGATACGCGCCGAAGCCATGAACTTGCTGAGCAGCGCCGTGCTGATGTAGTACGGCAGGTTCGCGATCACGCGCGTGCCGTCCGGCAGGCGGTCGTAATCGAATTTCAGCGCGTCCCCCCACACGACTTCCACGTCCAGGCCTGCGAGCGTCTCGGCCAGCACCGGCCGCAGCCGCTCGTCCTTTTCGAGCGTCACGACGTGCGCGCCGCGCTCCGCCACCTCGCGCGTCAGGACGCCCAAGCCCGGCCCGACCTCCAGGACGCTCACGCCGGACGCCGCGCCGCCCGCGTCGGCTATGGACCGCAGGACGTTCCCGTCCACCAAGAAATTCTGCCCGAGGCTCTTGGTGGCGCGAATGCCGTGACGCTGCATCAGGTCACGGACGGTACGAGGGGAATACAGGGGGGCGGGCGCGTCTTCAGTCATGGGGGACCCTCAAGCTGGGCGTGCGCGATCAGGCCCTCACCGTGAGGGCCGCGAAGGGCACGCGGAGCAAGTAGTCACCGTAGCATAACGCGGCGGGACGCGCGCCCCGAGCGCGTGCGTCCCGCCGCGTTATGCCGTCAGACCTGCCGCGCGGCGCCCATCAGCTCACTGAGCGCTGCTTCGAGCGCCACGCGCCCGCCGCCGCCCAGCGCGACTTCCAGTTCCGCTTCCAGCGTCTTGCGGGCGTGCATCAGCACGTCCATCTCGCTGGACGGCAGGCCGCGCGTCACGTCGCGGCGCACCAGCGTGCCCACCAGGCGCGTGAGCGTCACGAGGTCCGCGGCCTGCAACAGCTCCTGCTCCGCGCGGTACCGCGCCTGGAAGCTCTCCGGCAGCGGGATGTCCGTGCTGAGTTCCGCGAGCAGGTTGGGGACGTCCTCGCGGCGCGTTGCGCGCCGCAGGCCCAGATCACGGGCGCGCGCCACCGGCACGAGCACCTGCGCGTCCTTGCCGAACAGATGCACCTCGTAGTACGCCTGCTTCACGCCCAGCACCGTGCGTTCCGTGAGCGCGCGGACCACGCCCGCCCCGTGGTTCGGGTACACCACTGAATCGCCCTCGCGCAGCTGCAGTTCCTCGCTCATCGATGCCTCCCAGGCCCCCGTTCGGGGGCACATGAGCATCCACTCTACCAGACGCCGCGCCCACCCCACCGCGCAAAACCTCCACCGCGCGTCCCCCAACCGGGGGCCTGAACGCCGCCCTATACTCCGGGCATGAGCACCCCCGACGCCTGGACCGCGCCGCTCAGCACCCGCGACGCGCCGCGCGCCCACGCGCTCGCGCTGCAGGCCGGCGCCGACGCCGCCCTCACCGCCGCGCTCGACGACCTCGTCGCGCTGCAGGAAGCGGTGCGCGCCCGCGCGTACCTGCAGGCCCACGCGCACCTGACCCGCTACCGCGCGGACCTGGACGACACGTCCGACGCGCCGACCCTGTGGGCCCACGCCGACCCGGACGCCCTGCACGCCGCCGTGACGGCCCTGCAGGACGTGGACGGCGCGCGCATCACCGACCCCGCCGACCTCGAGGCGCGGCTCGCCCCGGCCCTCGAGAACCCCTGGACGCGCGCGGAAGCGCTGAACGTCCAGGGCGTGCTGTACGCCCTCGGCGGCGACGTGACCGACGCGCGCGCCGCATTCCAGGCGGCCCTGGACCTCGACGCGCGCCACTACCGCGCCCTCACGAACCTCGGGAACCTCGACCTGGAGGCGGGCGCGTACGCCGATGCGGAGCGTCAGTACCGCGCGGCCCTCGCGCTGCACAAGGACTACCCGGGCGCACACCACAACCTCGCCGTCGCCCTGCGTAAACAAAAACGCATGGGGGAGAGCCTGCGGTCCTTCAAGACCGGGCAGCGCCTCGCCGGACGGCAGGAACGCGAGCGCACCCGAGTGGAAATGCAGGCGCAGAGCGGGAAACTCAGCGGGGCGCTGCCCAGGAACCGTCTGGTGTGGATTGCGGGCGCGGCGGTCGTGGGCGTCCTGCTGCTCCGCAACCTCCTGGGCGGCTGAAGGCTGAGCCCCACCCGACGTGGGCGTCACCTGAGGATTTCCTCGTTGCCGGCCCGCCCGCACCGGGCGGTCTAATAGGCACATGCCTCCCCACCCTGAACCCGTCCTGACCGCCGGCGGCGTCCGCGCGATGGACGCCGACCTGGACCGCGCCGGCCTGCTGGATCTCGCCATGGAACACGCGGGCCGCGCCGTCGCGGACCACGCGCGCGCGCACTTCCCCGGCGCGCGCGTCCTGCTGCTCGCCGGGAGCGGCGCGAACGGCGGCGACGCCCTCGTGGCCGCCCGGCACCTGCACGCGCTCGGCGAGGACGCCCGCGTGCTCGCGCTGCCCGCCCGGCACCCCCTGACGCGCGCGAACCGTCGCCGCCTCACGGCGTTGGGTGTACCCACCGCGCGCCTGAGCGCGCCTGCCCTCGCGGGAGCGCTCAGGCGCGCGGACCTGATCATCGACGGCCTGCTCGGCACCGGCTTTGTGCCGCCGCTGCAGCCCGCCCTCGCGGCCCTGACCGCCCGCGTGAACGCGAGCGGCCTGCCCGTGCTGAGCATTGATGTGCCGACCGGCGTGAACGCCGACACCGCCGAGGCGGACGATGACGCGCTGCGCGCCACGTACACGGTCGTCCTCGCGGGCCTCAAGCCGACCCTGCTGTTCGGCCCGGCCGCGCACCACGCCGGCACCCTGCTGCACGGAGACCTGCGCGTGCCGCCCGCGTTCGCCGCGCGGCACGCCGTCGCCACCCGCGAGGACGACGCGGCCCTCGCCGCCCGCCTGCCTGTGCGGTTCGCGGACGCGCACAAGGGCACTGCCGGGCGCGTGTGGGTGGTGGGCGGGCACCCCGGCACGACCGGCGCGCCGCTGATCGCGGGGGTCGGTGCCCTGCGCGCCGGCGCGGGCCTGATCACCGTGCACAGCGAAGCGGACCTGCCACTGCTCACGCCCGAACTGATGCTGCGCCGCCACGCGGACCTCACCCGCGACCTGCAGGACCAGGCGAAACCCGACGCGGTCGTGCTCGGCATGGGCCTCGGCTCGCGCGCGCTGACCGTCGCCCGCGCCGCCCTCGCGTGGGACGTGCCCACCGTGCTGGACGCGGACGCCCTCCAGCCCGAACTGACCGGCGTCACGCACGCCCGCACGGTCCTCACGCCGCACCCAGGCGAAGCCGCGCGCCTACTCGGCACCGACACGCCCGCCATCACCCGCGATCCGCTCGGCGCGGCGCGCGCCCTGCAGGAACGCTACGCCTGCACCGTGCTCCTGAAGGGCGGCCCCAGCGTCGTCGCGGGCCCGGACGGCCTCACGGTCGTGCGCGGCGGGCACCCCGGCATGGCGAGCGGCGGCATGGGCGACCTGCTCGGCGGTGTGATCGCCGCGCTGCTCGGGCAGGGCCTGAGCGCCCCGGACGCCACGCGCGCCGGCGCGCGCCTGCACGCGCGCGCGGGCGAGCGGGCCGCCGTCACGCACGGGTACGGCCTGAGCGCCACGGACGTTGCTGCGGAACTGGGCGGCGCGTGGGCGGACCTCATGACCGCGCGCCCGGCTGAATTTCCGGTAGGCTGAAGGCAGCCATGCAGGGACTTATCAGCGACGTGCCGCTCATCGGCGTGCTTGAACTCATTCACGTGAGCCGCAAAACCGGCGTTCTGGACGTCGACGCGGAAATCCCGTACACGCTCGCGTTCGTGAACGGCGAAGTCGTCGAGGGCGGCATCCTCGACTGGCTGGGTCTGGACGCCATCTACTCCGGCCCGCTCGTGCCCGAGCAGGGCCAGTTCACGTTCAGCGTCCGCGACGTGACCGGCGCGCCCATCCAGCACTACCAGAAGCTCAGCGCCGACTGGGCGCGCTTCTCGGACGAGTGGGAACGCGTATGCGAGGTCATCGGCAGCCCCAGCCGCGTGCTGGTCGGCGACCACCCCGGATTCGAGGAGGCGCGGAGCGTGCGCGCCGTCGCCCGCACCACCGACGAGCCGCTGTTCGAGGTGGCGCAGCGCGCCGCCGAAGCCGTCGCGGCCGGGAAGCTGCACACCGAGGACCGCTTTGCGTGGTTCGGGCTGCGCATCCGCCGCGGCGACGACACCGCCAACCACCCCATCGCGCAGCAACTCGACGGGGACCGCAACCTCGGGGACATCGTGGGCGCTGGGAACAACATCTCGGCGGTGCGCGCGTTCCTGCTGGACGAGATCCGTGCGGGCCGGCGTTTCGCCGGGAGCGGCTGGGTGCTGCGCGACCTCGTGTGGGAGCAGCGTTACCTCGAAGGGGGCGCCGAGGACCTCGACCACGAGGCCGAGGACTTCGACATCCTCTGAGGCGCCTCAGCGAAGCGGGCGACGGTGACCACCGTCGCCCGCTTCGCCTTTACCCTGGGGTTGGGCGTCCCCGAGGGCCCATGAACAGCAGCAGACTGACGACCGCGCCCAGCGTGAGGATCAGGCCCGCGTTGCCGCCGGTCAGAAAGGCGAGCGGCGCGAGGGCCGCCACCAGCACCGGCCACAGGTACGCGCGGCCCAGCGCGCGCAGGGCGAGCAGCGCCGCGACCATCCCGCCGATCAGCCCCGCAAGGGGGAACAGCAGGTAGCTCATCAGGACGCCGCCGAGCGTCAGGCCCACCACGACGCCCAGAACCGCGAGGGCCGCCGCGCGCGGGGCGAGGAACACGCGCCGCAGGCGCGCGGTCATGACGGCCAGCGCCGCGCCGAGCAGCAGGGCGAGCGGCGCGAACGTGTACAGTTTCACGACCGTTTCGCGGGTGCTGCTGCCGCTGAACGCCACCGCGACGTCCTGCGCGGTCAGTGCGTCCGGCAGCTGCCAGCGCAGGGTGCTGTTGCCGGCCAGGTCGCGCGTCTGACCGGTGGGGAACAGGCTGTAACGCTGGAACTTCGCGGGGCGGTTGGTGTGGACGCTCAGGTCGAAGTTCCGCACGGGCTCGCGTCGGCCCGCCAGGGCGTAATTCCAGCCGCGCGCGCCCACGTGCCGGTACGTGACGCGCGCCGCGACCGTCTGACCGGGCGCGAGCGTCCCTTCCCACTGCGTGCCGCCCGTGAGCTGCGCGGCCGTGAGTTCCTGGCCGTTCACGGTGACGCGAAAGTCCGACAGCGTGCCGCTCCCCACCGGTGGCGGGAACCGGAAACGCGCCGTGACCTCCTCCTGGGTGGGGTTCTGGAAGGTGTACACGGCGTTGAACGCCGCGCGGTACAGGTCACCCATCTGGAAGTCGAGGTTCACGTTGACCTTGCTCGCGTCGATGCGGATGGGCTCCTCGGTGAGCTGCGTCGATTCGCGGGTGAAGATCACGTCGTTGCCGCTGCGGCGGAAGCGGTCCGCGAGGCGCAGGACGTTCTCGCTGGTGGGGTCCGTGAGGTACGGGGCGAGTACGCCCACGCCGTCCTGGCCGATGCGGCGCACCAGCTGGGGTGGCAGGACGAGGGTGCGGGTGTACGTGCGGGTCGTCAGGTACGTGGCGGTGGGCGCCGCCTGCGTGGTGGGCGCGCCGTCCGGGTCGGCGCGGTTCAGGTAGCGGGCGTTCACGTCCGTGCTGATGCGCGCGGTGACGACGCGTTGCAGGATGGCGTACATCGGCAGCGCGGCGAGCAGCGTGAGGGCCGGCAGGAGCCAGAGGCCGGTGCGGGCGCCGCCGGGCGCGCGGTTCAGCAGGCGTTCGTAGCGGGGGCGGTCGAGCAGGCGCAGCAGCAGCAGGACGATCAGGGTGAGGGCGAGGACCGCGAGGGCGCGGAGCCACGCCTCGGGGGAGGGAAGGGCGGCGAGCAGGGCGTCCAGAAACGACTGAACCATGTGGTGGGCCTCCAGGATGGGTTGTGCTCCCAGATTGACGTACTCAGATGAGTAAAACACTCAAAATAGGGATATGCATGATGTTTTGCCTGTAGAGGGACATCATCCCCAGGGCTGCACACCAAAGCGTGACCATGCCCGGCCACGTCCACGCGCTGCACGGCTTCATTCGACGCGGCAACACCACCGTGGCCCGCACCCTCTAACCCCAGCAGGGCCACCCCCCGAAGCCCTGGACCGCCCGGCCCGGCCGCGGCTCTTCGAAGGCCAGTCGAGCTCGCCGCTACCCCCAAGCTGTCCATGATCCTCGACGACGGCTTCTGGGCCCGCCACGACCGCGACCACCGCCGCGCCCCCTGCACCCACCACTCACGCTGTACGCCCTGAGCGTCCCGCCGTCCGTCGCCTGGGCGCGCGTGCAGGCCCGCGCAACAGCGGGCGGAACAGCGCCGAAACCTACGCGCTGTTCCGCCCGCACCTCGAACCCATCGGCGACGACGGACCCCACCGACGCCTCCGGGCCGCGCCATGACCGGCCACCGAACATCAACGTGGACGGCGTTCCCGAACGCCGTCCACCAGCGCCCCCACTCGCGGGGCCTTCCGCGCGTCGCTCAGTCGCAGGCGGCGCGCAACTCGTCCGGATGGACCGCCCCGGTCAGGAACGAGCTGACGCTCACCCGCGCCACCCCGGACGCCGTCCGCAACTGCCCCGCCACGCTCGCCGACGCGCGGTACCCGGAGTTGGCGACCATCTGCCCGAGGGGGCTGTCTGCACGCAGCAGGTACGGCGCTTCCGCCGTGCCCGGGTGGTACGCGCTCAGACGCGAGAACGTCCCCCCGTACCGAGCGTTCGGGCTGGGGTTGTAGATGCTGGTGGCGCTGGATTTGCTGCCGTACGGCCCGCTGCTGTTCCCGAAGCTGCGCACGTCGCCCGCCCCCGTGCAGGTGCCCAGGAACGTTCCGTCCGACGCGACCATCACGGAGCGGTACACCCAGCCGGGCACAGCGGCGGACGCCGTGGAGGGAACGAGCAGAGCGGACGCCATCAGCAGATGTTTGAACGTCATGCCCTCAACCTAGGCGCCCTCAAGCGACTGTGCCGTCCGCTCAGCGACGCTCATGTGCTAACGCGCCCGGGGAGGACGGCCGCTGCCGTCCTCCAGGCAGGTCCCCTTCAAGAGCGCCTTTCAGGCGCGCAGGGCGAGCACCTGCCCCAGGCGCTCGGCGTACCGCCCCGTGCCGTTGCGCGCGTCGAACAGCCCCGCGAGCGTTGCCGCCTCGCGCAGGAAGTGCGCGCTCAGGCGCTCAGGCGCGTACGTGTCATCCGCACGGCGCAGCGCGAACGCCGGCGGCAACGCCACCCGCACCGTCCCTGCACCCTCCAGGGCGCGCCACAGGGCCGCGCTCGCCCCCAGAAACTCGAACAGGTCATTGCGGTTGCGCACGCCCAGCGCGAGCGGCAGGTGCTCCGCCCACACCCCCAGGGCCGCGTCCACCTCGCCGACGACCAGCAGGTACCGCAGGTGCTCCGCGATGGTCTCGATGAAGTTCCGGTCCGAGCGCGCCAGGCGCAGGCCCTCGCGGTGCGCGTGCCGCGCGCCGTCCGCGTCACCCGTGGCGAGCAGCGGCAGCAGCAGGTTCGCGTACGTCACGGTGGGCACGTTGTGGCAGCTCATGCCCTGATCGATGATGTCCCGCCCGAGCTTCACGGCGGCGCCCGCGTTCCCGCGCCACGCGTAGTACCCCATGACCTTGTTCTGCTCGCACGCCTCGCAGTCGCTGATCATGTCGCGCGGCAGGGACCGCCACGCCAGGAACGCCGCCTGCGCGCCCTCCGCGTCCCCCATCTGCTTCGTCAGCATCAGGCGGTGGTACGCCTGATAGTGCGCGCCGAACCCGTACTCGCGGGTGCGCCGCTCGAAATCCGCTTCCAGCCGCTGCAGGCGACCGAGGGGGAACGCCGGGTTGTCGATAGCGGCCGCCAGAATCCACTTGTACATCCACATGACGATGTACGTGTGCCGCTCGAACTGCGCGCGGTGCCGGTCGAACGTGCCGATCAGCCACGCGAAATGAATCAGGGCCTTGTCGGGGAAGCCGCTGAAGCTCGCGGCGCGCACCAGTTCCACGCGCGCGCGGAAGGCGGCGTCGCGGTCCTGCTGCGCGTCCGCGAGCCGGACCGCCTGCTCCAGAAAGGGAATGGCGGCCTCGGGCGGGGTCTGCTGCTCGGCCAGTTCGAGCAGTTCATCAATCGTCTGCATGCAAGTCCTTGTGGAGGCGTGGCCGCGCCAGGCGGCCCGCCCGGAGAGTCAGTTGAGAATGTTCATCTGCGCGGCGCGCAGGCCCCAGCGCATCATGTCCGACAGGCCGTCCCCCAGCAGCGCCAGTTCCTGACCGCGCATCGGGTGGTGCCCCAGCAGGTGCGCCTGCACGTACAGCATCTGCACGAGCCGCCCGAACACCGCCGCGTCCTGCACGTGCAGCAGGTCCTGCACGAGCGCGTGGTTCAGGTTCAGGTGCAGCCGCGTGACGCGCACCTCCTCGTACGCCCCCTCGTACTCGTCCAGCAGGTCCGTGAACAGCTCGTCGGCGACCTCACGGGCCGCGTCGAGGTCGTCACGCTGCCGCTGCTCCTCCGTCACGATCAGGAGGGCCGGCAGGTCCGCCGGCTCGAACCGCTTCACGCTCACCACGCACCCGAACGCCTCCAGCGCCGCGTTCGCGCGCGCCACGAAACCCTCCAGGCCCGCCGCGCTCACGTCCTCCAGCGCCAGCGCGTACGACTGCGCGTCCACCTCCTCCAACGCCCGCCCGAACAGCGCCGCGTACCGGCGCAGCAACGGCACGTCGTACGTGTACACCGCGTTGATGACGCTGTGCCCGTACGCGCTTGCCACCTGCGCGATCTGCCGGAACTGGTCGAGGTTCGTGACCATGCGGATCACCGGCTCGCGCGCCACGTACGCGCCGAGCTTCATGCGGCCCGTGGACGTCTCGAACTCGAACGCGTGCGCGAGCAGCCGGAAGAACTCGTCGTTCTCGGACGCAAGCGCCTTGATGGGCAGGTGATGCAGGGCAATCAGCGCCTCCAGCCGCGCCGGGTCCTGCTGCGCGAGCCCCTCAATGTACGCGCGCAGCTGCGCGTCCAGCGACGCGCGCGCGCCCGTGAGGGCGTCGTCCTCGTAGAACGACTCGCGGGACGCCGTGGGGTGCAGGCCGTCCACGTTCAGCAGGCACCGCACGAAAAACGCCCAGTCCGGCAGGAGGTTGCGGGCGTCATGGCCGAGCAGCATGCGCTTCAGGTACACCTGATGCCACTGCCGCGACCCGGACTGCGTGCTGTACGGCAGCACGAACGCCACGCCGCGCACGCTGCCGTCCTCGGTGCGGAGCGGTACGGCGTCCAGCGCCTCCATGTTCAGCGCCGTGCGGGCGTACGCGAGGACCTCCTCGCGCTTGCTGGCGTCGCCGTCCGCGAAGTCCAGCCACGCGAGGCGCTCCGCGTTCACGTGGTCGTACTGTTCGCCGTCCGTCACGTGAATGGGATAGGGCAGGATGCGGCCGTAGTTCGCGAGGGCCTCACGCAGCTCGTCGTACTCGAAGTAGAAGTCGGTGTCCTCGCGGGCGCGCAGCCGCACGGTCGTGCCGGGCGTGCCCACCGCGCCGGACGGCAGCGTCTCCAGGGTGTACGTGCCGTCCGCCTGCGCGAGCCACCGCACCGGCGCGCCCCCGGACGCACTCTGCGTGAGCACCTCGATCTCGCCGCTCACCATGAAGCACGACAGCAACCCGATCCCGAACTGCCCCAGGAAACTGTCGCGCGCCTCATCCAGGCGCTTCGAGGACCGCCCGATGGTTGCGAGGAACTCGTGCACCTCCGCTTCGGTCAGGCCGACGCCGTTGTCCGCGAACTCCAGGGTGGGCAGCGCGCCGTCCACGTGGTGCACGCGCGCCGTCAGGCTCGGCTCGAAAAGGCTGTCCCCGCGCTGGCGCCGCGCTGTGATGGCGTCCACGCCGTTTTGCAGCAGCTCCCGGATGAACACACTCGGGTCCGAGTACAGGTGGTTGGAGAGGAGGTCGATCATGCCGCGCAGGTCGACCTTGAAGGCGTGTTCCATGCCCCGCAGCATAGACGACGCGCCCCCGCTGACCATCCGCAGGCTGGCGGGGGCGGACGTCCGCCGGACGGCGCACGTTACGCGTCGTGGATGGTCAGGATCGTCGCGGCGCCTACCGGCGTGAGCGTGCACGCCGCGCCGTCCGGCACGAAGTACGTCTCCCCGGCGCGCAGGTGCGCGAACTGCCCGCCCGGCAGGTCCAGCACCAGCTCCCCGTCCAGCAGCACGTACCACGCGCCGCTCGGTGCGTCCGGCGTCTTGCGGGTCACGTGCAGCGCCGCGAGCGCCGCGCTGCCCGGCAGGGCCACGCGCGTGTCCGGCGTGGCCTGCGCGAGACGCACGAGGTGCAGCGACCCGCTGGGCGTGCCGGGCATCAAGCGTCCCCCTGCGCGGCGCGGTACGCCTGGTTGAGCTTCTTGCTGGCCTGCAGCGCCATGCCTTTGGCCTTCTTGATGTCCAAGCCGAGTTCCGGGGCGACGTCCTCGACCTTGCGGCCCGCGTCGCGCGTGGCGGTTACGAGCGTGCGTTCCTGCTCACCGAGCACGCCCAGGTGCGCGCGCAGGTCCGCCCAGGCAGGTGAGGCCGCGGCGGCCTTGGCGGTGGCCTTCCGGGCGGCGTTCTTCGCGGCGGGTTTCGCGGTGCCCGCTTTGGGTTTGGCGTTGCTGCCCGCCGCTTTGGTTGGCTTCGCGGCAGGTTTCGCCTTGGCTTTCGCGGGTGCCTTGCCGGGTTTCTTTTTCGGTTCCTTGCCGCGCTCCTCCAGGATCGAGCGGGCGTCGGCGTCCGTGAGGCTTTCGGGCGTCTCGTCGCGGCGCAGGGTGGCGTTGCGCTCCCCGTCCGTCAGGTACGGCCCGAAGCGCCCGCTGCGCAGCTCGATGGCCGAGCGGTCCGCGTACTCATAGCGTTTGAGCGGCCCGGCCGCCGCGCGTTTCGCGCCGTAACGGGGCTGCCGGAACAACTCCTCGGCCTCGTCGAGCGTCACCGTGAACAGCTGGTCGTGGTTCGCGAGGCTGCGCGAGTCGTTGCCGCGCTTCAGGTACGGCCCGAACTTGCCGTTCAGCGCCCACACCTCCTCGCCCTCGCTCTCGCCCACCAGACGCGGCAGGCTCAGCAGCTCCAGCGCGCGGTCCAGGTTGATGGTGGTCAGGTCGTCGCCGGGGAACAGGCTCGCCGTCTTGACCGGCGGGTTCTCCTCGCCGAGCGTCACGTACGGCCCGAAACGGCCCGCGCGCGCCACGACGGTCAGGCCCGTGTCCGGGTCCGCGCCGAGGGGCCGCTCGCCGCTCGGGCGGTTGAACAGCTCCTCGGCCTTCTCGAACGTCAGCTCGTCCGGCGCGAGGTCGTCCGGCAGGTTCGCCTTCTGCTCGCCGCGCGCGAGGTACGGCCCGTACCGCCCGACGCGCAGCTCAATGCCGCTGCCCGCCAGCTTCGGAATCTCTATGGTCGCCACGACGCGCGGGTCGATGGCCTCCATGTTGCTGGCGATCAGGCCCTTGAGGCCCAGGCCGCCGCCCTCGCCGTAATAGAAGCCGCGCAGGTACGGCGCGCGCTGCTGCCGCCCGCCCGCGATGTCGTCGAGGTCCTCTTCCATGCGCGCGGTGAAGTCGTAGTCCACCAGCCGCCCGAAGTGGCCCTCCAGCAGCGCGCTGGTCGCGAACGCTGTCCAGGTGGGCACGAGCGCCTGCCCTTTCTTCATGGCGTACCCGCGGTCCTGAATGGTCGTGAGAATCGACGCGTACGTGCTCGGGCGGCCAATGCCCGCGGCCTCCAGCGCCTGCACGAGGCTCGCCTCGGTGTACCGCGCGGGCGGCTGCGTGGCGTGCCCGGCGGCCTTGAAGGCGTCGCCGTTCACGGTGTCGCCCGGGTTGAGGGGCGGCAGGGTCACTTCGCGGTCACCGAGCTGCGCTTCGGGGTCGTCGCTGCCTTCCACGTACGCGCGCAGGAACCCGGGGAAGTCGATGGTGCGGCCGTTCGCGCCGAGCAGCGCCGTGCGGCCGTCCCCGCTGCGGCCCTCCAGGCGGACCTGCAGCCGGCGACCGCGCGCGTCACTCATCTGCGACGCGACGGTGCGTTTCCAGATCAGGTCGTACAGGCGCCACTCGTCGCTGCTGCCGCCCAGTTCGCCGCGCACGCTGTCGGGCGTGCGGAAGCTCGCGCCGGCCGGGCGGATCGCCTCGTGCGCCTCCTGCGCGTTCTTGGCCTTCTTGGCGTACACGCGCGGCGCGGCCGGCACGAACGCCGGGCCGTACAGCTTGCGGGCCTGATCGCGCGCTGCCTCGGTCGCCTCGGCGCTCAGATTCGTGCTGTCCGTGCGCATGTACGTAATGAAGCCCTGTTCGTACAGGCGCTGCGCGGCGCGCATGGTGCGGCTTGCGCTGAAGCCCAGCTTGCGCCCGCCCTCCTGCTGCAGCGTGCTCGTGATGAACGGCGGGTACGGACGCTGCGTGAACGGCTTCTCCTCGGCGCTGAGCACCCGGTACGGCTGCCCGGTGAGGGCGGCCGCCAGCGCCGTGGCGTCCGCCTCGTTCAGCAGCAGGACGTTCGCGCCGCGCTTGAGCTGCCCGGTGAGCGCGTCGAAGTCCTTGCCGCCCGCGAGGCGCACGCCGTCCACTTCCAGCAGGTTCGCGGGGAAGCGTTCGCTCGCCTGCGTCGTCAGGCGCGCCTCGATGTCCCACCAGGTGGCGCTCACGAAGCGCATGCGTTCCCGCTCGCGCTCCACCAGCATGCGCGTCGCGACGCTCTGCACGCGGCCCGCCGACAGTTTCGGCGCGACCTTGCGCCACAGCACCGGGCTCACCTCGTACCCGTACAGGCGGTCAAGGGCGCGGCGCGCCTCCTGCGCCTCCACGAGGTGCTCGTCGATGGTGCGCGGGCTCTGAATGGCCTTCAGGATGGCTTCCTTGGTGATCTCGTGGAACACCATGCGCCGCACCGGGACTTTGGGTTTGAGTTCCTGCAGGAGGTGCCACGCGATGCTTTCGCCTTCGCGGTCATCGTCGGTGGCGAGGACAACTTCGTCGGCGTCGGCAGCGAGCTTCTTGAGTTTCGCGACGTGCGCGCGTTTTTCGGGCGCCACGACGTACAGCGCGCGGAAATCCTCGTCCGGGTTCAGGCCCAGTCGCGCCCAGGCCTGGCTCTTGAAGCGCTCGGGGATTTCCGCGGCGCTCCGGGGGAGGTCGCGGATGTGCCCGATGCTGGACTCGACCACGTACCCCTTCCCGAGGTACTTCTCAATGGTCTTGGCCTTGGCGGGAGATTCAACGATTACGAGGGTCTTGGGCATAAGGTCTTCACCGCCTATGGAGGCTGCACTTCGCGTGAGCGTAGCACACGCCCTGAAGAACGCCACTGCAGGAAACTCCCCCACACTCACGCTTCACACGGCCTTGAGCGACCCCTCATGCTAGATTGCGCGCACCATGCGCGACCGAGGCCGAGGCAGCGTCACGGGCACGCCGCTGCTCGGCTGGCTGCTTGCTGCCGCCCTCCTGACCGCCACCGCCGCCGCGCCCGTACAGCAACCCGAACGGCCCGCCCCGACCCTGCTGGTGCTTGGCGCGGCGCAGTACAACGGCCAACCCAGCCCCGCGTTCCGCGCGCGCCTCGACCACGCCCTGCGCCTGTACCGCGCGGGCGGCGTCACCCGCATCGTCGTGTCCGGTGGGACCGGCCCGGGCGACCGTTACAGCGAAGGGGCAGTCGGCGCCGCGTACCTGCGCGCGCACGGCGTGCCCGCAAGCGCCCTCGCCGCCGAGACGCACGCCCGCAGCACCCTGCAGAACCTGCGCCTGAGCCGCGCGCTGCTGCGCGGCCCCGTCACGCTCGTCACCGATAGCGTCCACGCGCGCCGCGCCCTCGCGCTCGCCCGCGCCGAGGGCCTGCGCGCCACCGTGCACGCCGCGCCCGCCCCACACGCCAGCGCGCAGTACCGCCAGCGGGAATGGCTGCTGCTCGGCGCGTACGCCCTGCTCGGCCCGCTCGATCACACCCGCGCGCCCTAACGGTGCGCGCGTTGCGTCTCCAGCAGCGCCGCGCCGCCCGTCACCTGCGCGTACACACCGTCGAGCGCGCCACCCTGCACGCGTACCCAGCCGTCCCCGGCGTCCTCACTGCGCGGCGCGATGGCCTTCAGGTCGAACTTCGGCTGCTGCACGGTCATGCGCCAGTCGTCCGCGCGGCGCCACGTCGTCTGCACCGTCTCGCCGATTTCGGTGTTCCGGAAGGTGTACAGCGTCCCGCCGCCCTGCACGGCGCTGCGCGTGTCGCTCTCCTTGCGGTTCGCGCTCTGCCCGTACCCCAGCACTGCCGACTGCATCTCCTTGTTTCCACCGCCGCCGCACGCCGTGAGCGCGAGCGTGGCCACCAGCAAAAAAGCGCGTTTCATGCCCGCATGATGCGCAGTGCCGCGCCCGCGCGCGTTGCGGGAACGTTCAGGGAAAGCGGAGAGGGCGGGCCTGAGCAGGCCCGCCCTCTCCGCTGCGGCGCTCAGCGGCGCAGGCGGCGCAGCACGCCGTTCACCTCGGGGACGCGCAGCGCCACCGCGAGCGCGAGGTACGTGCCCAGCCCGGCCGCGCCCGCCACGGCGAGCGTCACCAGGGACGGCAGCAGGCCCGTGGGGGCGGGCAGCACGCGCGTGAGCGCCCACGTAACCATGCCCGCCACCAGGGCGAGCGGCACGACCCGCGCGAGGTGCACGAGCAGCGCGCCCAGCGGGAAGCGGCCGTACAGGACCATCAGCGCGATCGCCATGAGCACACCGCTGATGGTGGTGCTCACCCCGAACCCCAGGAACTTCAGGTGCGGCGTAAGCAGGCTGTACAGCGCGACCTCCACCACGAACCCCACGGCGCTCACCATGACGGCGTCGCGGGTGCGTTCGCGCGCGTAGAAGGTGCGCAGCAGGATCGTGTTGATCGCCCACGGCAGCAGCGCCAGCGCCCAGCCGTTCAAAATTCCGCTGCCCGCCGCGAAGGTCGTGCTCGACATGCGCCCGTTCAGGTCGAAGATGCGGATCAGGTACGGCGCGAGCACCACCATCAGGGCGCTCGCGGGGGCGCTCAGGAACGTCACGGTCCGCAGCGCCTGCACAGTCAGCGTCCGGAACGCGTCCCATTGACGGTCCGCGGCGAGCTGCGAGAAGCGCGGGAACAGCGCCAGCGCCGGACTGACGACCAGCAGGCCGTTCGCCATGGTGAACATCGTTTCCGCGTTCCCATACCCGGTGGTCGTGCCGGACTGGAACAGCTGCCCGTTCGACAGCAGGCGTGCCACGTAGATGTTCAGGAACTGCCGCGCGCCGGTCGTCAGCATGAACGGCGCCATCTGCCGCAGGACCCGCCCGAGCGCCGGATGGCCCTCCAGCGTCGGCGTGGGCAGCAGCCCGAACCGCATCAGCGCCGGCAGCTGCACCACCAGCTGCGCGAGGCCGCCCACCAGCCACCCCAGCGCCAGCCACGTCGCCGTTTTCGGTAGCAGCAGCAGCACCACGATGCTCGCCAGGTTGAACGCAATGGGCGCGAAACTCGACTCGCGGAAGTGCTCGTCGGCGTTCAGCAGCCCCATGGCGATGCTCGCCAGGCTGATCAGCATCAGGAACGGCATGACCAGCCGCACCATATACACAGTCAGGGCCACGTCCACGTTCGGGTGGTTGCTGAGCAGCAGGTCCACGATCCACGGCGCCGCCAGAATGCCGATGGCCGTAAGCAGCAGGTTAATGGCGATCAGCGCGCCGCTGAACGACCGCGCGAGCGCGCGGCGCTCCTCGGTGCCCAGCGACTTGTACACCGGAATGAACGAGTTCACGAGCGCGCCCTCGGCGAGCAGTTCACGCAGCAGGTTCGGCACGCGGCTCGCCAGCAGGAACGCGTCCGACAGCGTGCTGCCGAACGACACGATCAGCTGCTGCCGCACGATGCCCGACAGGCGCGAGCCGAGCGTGCCCGCCATGACGATCAGCGTGTTGCGCGCCGTGGATTTCGGGGCGCGCGCGGGCGCCTCGCCGGGCGGCTGGGCGGTCGGTTCACTGGTCACGGCACATCACTCCTCAGGGGCTCCACTCGCATACACTGCCCGCCACAATACTGCCCGCATGGACCTTGAGCGGCGCGCCGGGCACGTGCTACACTCCCGGGTGCCGTGACCACACGGCGCGACCCACGCGGAGAGGTGCCAGAGCGGTTGAATGGGTCGGTCTCGAAAACCGAAGTACGGGCAACTGTACCGTGGGTTCGAATCCCACCCTCTCCGCCACAAAGCGAGCCAGACGCCCCGCGTCTGGCTCGCTGCTTGAAGTGCTCCACGAGCGCGCCCCCACTCATGTTGGTGGGGGCGCGCTCGGCACTCAGGTCCTCAAGGGGAGGGAGGAACGGACCTCAGTGCTGGCCGCTCTGGGTACGGCCGCTCGCGCTCACGTTCAGGCTAAGCGCGCTGTCCAGAACGCCCAGAACGCCACCAGCACTACGCCCTTCATGACTGCTGCTCTGGCCGCTCGCGCCGAGCAGGGCGCTCAAGCGGGCGTCAGTGCCGAGGTTCAGGCTGCCCTGCGACGTGCGGGTACGGCCACTGTCGGTACTGCTGCTCTGCGTGCTGCCACGGGCATTCGCATGGACGCCCAGCGTCGCGGCGAGCGCCCCCGTCAGCGACCCGGCACTGCTGCCGTTCTCAGTCGAGGTCTGGCCGCTGCCACTCAGCGCGGTCGCGATGCCGGTCACGGCGTTCAGGTCCAGCGAGCCGCTGCGGCTGTTCGTCTCAGCGGCGGCGACACCAGCAGTCAGCGCGAGTGCACTCAGGGCGGTCATCAGCTTCTTGGTCATGGTGGTGCTCCTTTCGCGCCTCCACCTTGCCGCCCCCCCATGGCGAGCTTCTGAACGATCCCACCATTCCCCTTGCGGGTTGCCGCGGCCACCCTCACGCCACCCCACATGCGCTAAGCCACCGTCACGCCGACCAGCACGCCCCGCACGTCCCACGCGGCCCGCCCAGCGCACATGAGAAGACGCTTGAGTTCGCAGGCAACGCCACGATGCCGCACATCCAAACGCCGCCGAGCAGCGTACCCACGCCTCACTACACACGAACAAAGGCGACCCGGAGCCGCCCGGGCCACCTGCGGTCCGCGTTACGCGAGGCGCGCGCGTACTGCCGGCCACTCCTCGACCGTCACCGAGTACATCACCGTGTCCCGCAACGACCCGTCCGCGCGGACCATGTGGTTACGCAGCACCCCCTCCCGCACCGCCCCCAGCTTCTCAATGGCGCGCTGCGAACGCGCGTTCCGCACGTCCGTCTTGATCTGCACGCGCGCCGCCCCCAGCCCCTCGAACGCGTACGCCAGCAGCAGCCGCTTCGCGCGGCGGTTCACGCCGCGGCCCATCTGCGCGGGCGTTAGCCACGACCACCCGATCTCCACGCCCCGGTGCTGCGCGGTCCACCCGGCAAGCCGCGTCGCGCCCACCACCTCACCGTCCAGCGTCACCACGAACGGAAAGGTGTCCGGCGCGTCCAACGCTGCGCGGTGGTACGCCTCGGTGGTGGGCGCGCTGCCCATATGCCGCCACTCGTCCGGCGTGCGCGCCGCCAGCGCGAGCAACGCCGGAATGTCCGCCTCCACTAGGGGCCGCAAGGTGACTTCGCCGTCCGTCAGGGTCACGTCGTGCTGCATGCCTCAGGCTAACAGGGCCGCACCGCTCAGCCGTCCAGCACCTCCTGGAACGACCGCCACGTCGGCGCGCCCGGCGCGGCGTCCAGCACCGCGAAACGCACCTGCTCGAACACGCCGCGCGCCTCGTTGTCCAGCAACGCCCGGAATACCCCGGCGACCACGCGCGGGTCATTCCGGAACACCCCGCAGCCCCACGCGCCCAGCACAATGCGGCGGTGCCCGTGGCGCGCGAACGCCCCCAGCACCCGCGCGGCCCGCGCGCGCAGCACCGCCGTGACCTCCCCAGCGCGTTCCGGTTCGTTGCGCGCCACGGCACCGGCGTTCGGGGCGGGCGCCGTCACGAACGCCGCGCGCACCACGTCCGCGCGCAGGGCGTCCGCGTCATCCCGGAACACCGGCACGCCCGGGCTGTACAGCACATGGTCCGTATACAACGCCGTCCCGCACGCTCGGTTCGCGGTGTAGTACGCCTCCGCGACCGGCCCTGTCAGCGCGTGATACAGACCCGTAGCGCGCGCCAGGCTTTCCTCCTGCGCCTGACTGCCGCCTATGAAGCCCCCGCCGGGGTTCTTCGCGGACGCGAAATTCAGCGCGCCAACTTCCCCGTCCGCACCCACCGCCAGCGCGCGGACGCCCGCCAGCGTCGTCTCGTTCGTGACCTCCACGAGGGTGCGCCCACGCGGCGCGTCCCGCAGCGCGGTTGCCAGGACCGCCTCGTCCTGCGGACGGTACAGGACCGTCCCGGCGCGTGCCGCCACGAGCTCGGCGCGTACATCCACCGTACGCTCGCCCAGCGTGAACGTGCCGGTGTCCAGAATGTGCAGGGTTTCCTGGGCGGTATGGGCGCGCTGCGAACGGTTCATGCCCCCAGCATGC
Organism: Deinococcus maricopensis DSM 21211; assembly: GCF_000186385.1. Taxonomy (NCBI): domain Bacteria; kingdom Thermotogati; phylum Deinococcota; class Deinococci; order Deinococcales; family Deinococcaceae; genus Deinococcus; species Deinococcus maricopensis. The sequence continues at coordinate 2,883,528 of NC_014958.1, read as the reverse complement.
CGTGGCCCCGGCTTGGCATGCCTCGGGGTTCTGGCGTATGTCAGCGGTGCCTGCTTCAGGCGGGGGTGGTGCCCCATGCCTCCAGGTGCGGCTGCCGGTTCACGCCGGTCACCATCACCGCCGCCGATGCGCGCGACAACCGGACCGTGCTGAAGCCCGGATCGCCGAACGCGAACGCAGCCCGCGCCACGCTCGTCAAGTCGTGCAACGCTACAGGCCCACGCGTCCGCGAACCGTAGCCAGCCCGGCCAGGGGCCGTTGCCGAATTCACGCGGGGCCTTACGTGGCTGCGGCGTCAGCCCCACAGGGGCGCCGTTCAAGCGCGCCAGAACGGGTGGTGGGTGTTCAGGTTCAGCGCCAGTTCCCCCAGCAGGGAGACGTGAGTGCATGCGCGGACCAGTGCAGGCTCGGCGCGGGTCGCCTGAACCTGCTTTGCGGCGGTTGACGGTGCGTGCGGTGCAGGTCGGCGCTGCCCAGAGCGTGTGCCGCGAAGCTCAGGTGCCGCAGGCTGCTCATCGTGCGGGCCCTGGCGCCCTGCGGGCAGGGTGCGGAGGGCGAGCAGGGCGTTCACTTCGGCGCGCTTGAGGTCATATCCGCTGATGACGCCGTTCACGCGGCGCGGTTCGTGAAGACGGTTGCGGTCATGCGCGATGACGTGCCCGCCAGCGTCCGCGATGCTGGCGCTCACTGGCCGATTGCCGTGCTGGAACGCCGTCCAGGCTTCCTCGAACGCCGCTTGCCACGTGTGGCTGAGGGCGCTTCAGGCGCTCATAGGGCTTCGCGGTGGCGGTCGATGAGGTCGTCGAGCGCTTCGCGCAGCAGGCTCGCTTCGGTGCGGCCGAGGGCGGCGGCGAGTTTGGCGAGGCGGTCGAGTTGCGGGCGCGGGTAGTAGTTGCTTTTGAGGACCATCTTGCTTTCGACGTAGATGGCCACGCGGTTGCGGCCTTCGACCTTGGCGCGGTACAGGGCGGCGTCGGCGGCGCGCAGGAGGTCCTGGGGGCTGCTGGCGTGGGCGGGGCGGGCGGCGAGGCCGACGGACAGGCTGAGCGTGCTGGGCCAGTTCGGGTCGCGGTTGGCGTGGAAGTGCCGGATGACCTCGTCCATCAGGATCAGGGCCGTTTCGGGGGCGGTGTCGGGGAAGAGCGCGGCGTATTCGTCGCCCCCGAGTCGGGCGACGGTGCTGCCGTGGGGGAGGCTGCCGGTCAGCAGGCGTTCGATGGTGCGCAGGACCCGGTCGCCTTCGGCGTGGCCGAGGGTGTCGTTGAGGATCTTGAAGTGGTCGAGGTCCATGACGGCGAGGGTGGCGGGGGTGGCGGTGTCGAGGGCGGTTTCAAAGGCAGGACGGTCCAGCAGGGGTAAGGGCGGCATGCATATATATTAGGCTTACATATATACATAATATCTATGATATAAAACACACCTACGCATATGGTGTTGAGTTGAGCGCTCCGCACTCACATCTTGTGTTTGCGGTATTGACACTCTAGTGAGCGTACCGTTACCATTGCGCTTGGAGTTGATGAACCTGAAGCGCGGCAGGTGCCCCTTCAGGCCCCATCACCAAGCCCATACCCAACCTCAAGGAGGAACACCCATGCTGAAACCGTTAGGCGACCGAGTTCTGGTGGAGATCGTCGAAGAAGCCGAGCAGAAGACCGCCGGGGGCCTCTACGTTCCCGACACCGCCAAAGAAAAAAGCCAGCGCGGCAAAGTTGTCGCCGTCGGCAACGGCAAAATCCTCGACAACGGCACCCGCGTCTCCCTCGACGTGAACGTCGGCGACACCGTCTACTTCGCGAAGTACGGCGGCACCGAAGTCAGCCTCGAAGGCAAGAACTACAGCATCCTCAGCGAACGCGACATCCTCGCGATCGTCGAGTAAGCCCACACCCCACACCTGTGACACCACACCCGTGCGTGTCACCGTGTCACAACGTCCCTCAACCTGTCTGACCTCAAAGGAGCATCATCATGGCGAAACAACTCGTGTTCGATGAAAACGCCCGCCGCAGCCTGGAACGCGGCGTCAACGCCGTCGCCAACGCCGTCAAAGTGACGCTCGGGCCCCGTGGCCGCAACGTCGTCATCGAGAAGAAGTTCGGCAGCCCCACCATCACCAAGGACGGCGTCACCGTCGCCAAGGAAGTGGAACTCGAGGACAAACTCGAGAACATCGGCGCGCAACTCCTCAAGGAAGTCGCCAGCAAAACCAACGACATCACCGGTGACGGCACCACCACCGCCACCGTCCTCGGCCAGGCCGTCGTGAAAGAAGGCCTCCGCAACGTCGCCGCCGGCGCCAACCCCCTCGCCCTGAAGCGCGGCATCGAAAAAGCCGTCGTGGCCGCCATCGAGGAAATCAAGAGCCTCAGCGTGCCCGTCGAGGACAGCGACGCCATCCGCAAGGTCGCCGGCATCAGCGCCAACGACGACGCCGTCGGCCAGGAAATCGCCACCGCGATGGACAAGGTCGGCAAGGAAGGCGTCATCACCATCGAAGAGAGCCGCGGCTTCGACACCGAAATTGACGTCGTCGAAGGCATGCAGTTCGACAAGGGCTACATCAACCCCTACTTCGTGACCAACACCGACAAGATGGAGGCGCAACTCGAAGAGCCCTACATCCTGATCAGCGAGAAGAAGGTTCAGAATCTCAAGGAACTGCTCCCCATCCTCGAGAAGGTCGCGCAGACCGGCCGCCCCCTGCTCATCATCGCCGAAGACGTCGAAGGTGAAGCGCTCGCGACCCTCGTCGTGAACAAACTCCGCGGCACCCTCAACATCGCCGCCGTGAAAGCCCCCGGCTTCGGCGACCGCCGCAAGGAAATGCTGCGCGACATTGCCGCCGTCACCGGCGGGACCGTCATCACCGAAGACCTCGGCTACAAGCTCGAGAACGCCACCATGGAGATGCTCGGCCGCGCCAAGCGCATCCGCATCACCAAGGACGACACCACCATCATCGACGGTCTCGGCAACCAGACCGAAATCGAGCAGCGTGTCGGCGCCATCAAGGCCGAACTCGACAGCACCGACAGCGACTACGCCCGTGAGAAGCTCCAGGAGCGTCTCGCCAAGCTCGCCGGCGGCGTGGCCGTGATCCGTGTCGGCGCCGCGACCGAAACGGAACTCAAGGAGAAGAAGCACCGCTACGAGGACGCCCTCAGCACTGCCCGCTCGGCGGTTGAGGAAGGCATCGTCGCGGGCGGCGGCACCACGCTGCTGCGCATCATCCCCGCTGTCCGCAAGGCCGCTGAAAGCCTCGAAGGCGACGAAGCGACCGGCGCGCGCATCCTGATCCGCGCGCTCGAAGAGCCCGCCCGCCAGATCGCCGCGAACGCCGGCTTCGAAGGCAGCGTCATCGTGAACGCCGTCGTCAACAGCGACAAGGCCCGCTACGGCTTCAACGCCGCCACCGGCGAATTCGTCGAGGACATGGTCGCCGCCGGCATCGTGGACCCCGCGAAGGTCACCCGCACCGCGCTGCAGAACGCCGCCAGCATCGGCGCGCTGATCCTCACCACGGAAGCGATCGTCAGCGACAAGCCCGAGAAGAACGCCCCCGCCGCGCCCGCCGGCGGCCCCGACATGGGCGGCATGGACTTCTAAACCCCCTATGAACAAGGCGCCCCGGTCACACCGGGGCGCCTTGTTCGTGTGCTCAGGGGAGCAGCGTCCCGGCCAGCATCATCAGCAGCTTGTAGAACGCGCTGAACGTGACGTTCGTCAGCAGGATCAGCCCGAGCGTAGGCAGGACCGTCGTCTGCAGCGCGCCCGCCAGCGCCCCCACCACCGTGAGGACGGACCAAGCCATCAGCACCAGGCCGATCGTGAGGCCCGCGCCCAGCAGGAACAGCGCGGCGCCGTGCGGTCCGGCACTCAGCGCCAGCGCCGCGATCAGGAAGGGCACAGCGGCGTACAGCGCCGGCAGGGTCCCCCACGCCATGCCGAAGCGCACGTGCTCTTCGGTGACGGTCAGGCCGAAAAGGCGAGCATACGCGGCCAGGAGTTTCGGGTAGCTCCAGCCGTCCCAGGCGCCGTAACACACGGCGGCCAGCAGGATCAGGAGTATCCCCAGGATGGAGGCTTTCGGGCCGCCCTGGAGGGTGCTGAGCGCGACTGCCAGCGTCAGCAGGGCCGGGACGCCCAGCAGCATCGGCCAGACCCGCCGCCAGCCGATGCCTTCGTGCATCATGGCTTCGGTGGTGCGAATAGGGGAGAACAGCATGTCTTGCGCGGGGGAGACGTGATTCACCGCTCGATTATGAGTTTTTTGTGTGGAAGGTAAAGCAGGTTTGCCCGTCGGAGCTTCGGCCGCGGCGCAGTACGCTGCGGCATGCCTGAACTGCCGGATGTCCGCTACCCCATCGGTCCGCGCCCGACCCTGCCCGCCGAGGCGCGCACGCCACAGCAACTCCGGCAGTTCATTGCCGCCTTCGAGCACACCGAAGCGGCGTGGCACGCCCTGATCGAGGGCGCACCAGACGCGAGCCTGGACCGCCCCTACCGTGAGGGCGGCTGGAACGCCCGGCAGCTGGTGCACCACACCGCCGACGCGCACGCGCACGGCCTGAACCGCCTGAAGTACGGCCTGACGCAGGAGGAGTACCAGATTCAACCGTTCGATCCGGAAGCGTGGATGGCCCTGCCGGACATGCACCTGCCAGTCCGCGACGCCCTGGCGCTGCTGCACGTCGCGAACGTCCGCTGGCTGGCGCTGCTGCGCGCCGTGAACCCACAAACGCTGACCCGTGAGCTGACGCACCCGACCGAGGGCCGCCAGGACCTGTGGCAGCTGATCGCGAAGCACGACTGGCACGCGCGGCACCACCTGGCCCAGGCGCGCGTGGCGGTCGAGGGGAACTCCTGAGGGACGCTACAGTGGGCGGCATGAAGAATGTCTGGCCCGCCCTGATCGTGGGCGCGTATCTCGCCCTGGTGATCCTGACGCTGCTGCTGCCGCCCCCGTGGGGGTACGCGGGCGGGATGGTGCTGATGGGGGTGTTGGCCGCCTGGGTGTTTCGGATGGAGCGCGCGACCGGACGTAGTGCCGGACCACTGAAGTGGTTCGCGCTGGCGTTGGGGGTGGGGGCCGGCGTACTGCTGGTGCGGTTCCTGCTGAACCCCTGACCTTGCCGCCGAAAGCTTGTGCCCGGGTTCTTAGGGTATTCTCATGGACTTTATAGACTCTTCACGTTCTGGCCGTTAAGGTCAGGAGGATGCGCCTCACCCGCTCCCTGCTGCTCGCGGCACTGCTCGGCACGCCCGCGCACGCACTGCTCGTCCCGTACGCCGGCTGGACGTCCAGCGCCGACGGCAAGACCTGGCTCGCTCCCAACGAAGCCTGCGTGCTGCAGGAATCGCAGCTCACGCAGGCCTTCCCGCTGTTCACGAACGTCACCGACGCGCAGGCGTTCGCCGTGAAACTCCAGAACAGCCTCAGCGCGCAGGGCATGGCCCACGTGACCGCGCAGCCCATCGACCGCGCCGGCACCTGGGGTGTCCTCGCCGCCTACGAACACAAATCCAGCGGCAGCGAGTACCGCATCATGCAGCTGTACCTGTCCAACAGCGGCAAGCTGCGCACCATCACCGGCAGCACCGCCGCCCTGGAAGCCAGCGACTGCGTGGGCCGCATGAACGACTTCGTCCGCTACCTCGCCAACTGACCGCCCCCGCGCCTCACCGCGCGGCCCGGGGGCGGCGCGCGCCCGCCACGGCCCCCACCCCGAGCACGCCCACCGCGACGATCACGCCAATCAGTACGGTCGTCACCTCCGGCCGCGCCGCGTACACGCCGTAAAACGCCCACAGCAGCACCAGCGCGAACGGAACGTCCCGCCGCCGGGCCAGCAGCCAGGCCCCCACCAGCGACGCGACCACCACCAGCGCCGCGGACCATGTGGGCGCACTCCACCCCAGCAGCGCCGCGGGCGCGTCCACGCTCACGAGATACGCCGTGATGTTCGCGACGGTCGCCACGGTGATCCACGCGAGGTACAGGCTCCCGGGCACACCCAGCGCCCACCGCTCCGCACCCCGCAGCGCGAGACGGTCGAGCGTCACGTACAGCCACACCAGGTCGGCCAGCAACGCCAGCATGACCACGACGCTCCACCCCAGGTGCAGGCTGTGCCACGCCAACAGCCACGTGACGTTCAGCGCGCACCCCAGCAGGAACGGCCAGCACAACTGGTCGTACCGCGCGCCACGCTGCGCGGGAAGCGCCTGGTACACCGCGAACACCAGCAGCCCCAGGAAGATCACGCCCCACACGGCGAACGTCGCGCCCGTGGGCGTGAACGCGTTCGGCAGGTCGTCGCTGATCTCCCCGGTGTTCCGGCCAAACAGCGGCAGGGCATTCGCGAGGGCGTTCATGACGATGGTGGCCACTGCCGAGGCCAGCAGGGTCCATTGACGCAGCAGTCCGCTCATGCCCGCACGGTAGGCGGCCTGAGGCACGCGAGCCGTACGCGATGCTGCGGTTCCGGTACCCCTCAGGACCGGGACGCCGTGCGGCGCGCCGCCACCGCCAGCAGGGCCGCGAGCAGCGGCGCAGTGCGCCGCGCACCGCCGGAGGCGACGTCCAGCGTGGCGCAGGTAACGGCAACAGCGCGCGTGAGGCGCAGACGCCCTCCGTCCACAGGGTGCTGCTCATTGTCGGTGCGGCACGCGGGCTGCTCTGGTGGCAGCAGCGCCGCAGCGAGCGTGACCCCGCCCAGCAGGGCCGGTGCGAGCACCCCGGCGGGTTGGGGGGAGCGGCGGGCCGCCCTGCCGAGGGCCGCGCCTGCCAGCGCCGCCGCAGCTGTCCATGCGGGCGGCGACAGGGCGTCACGGGCGCCCGCACTCCCCGCGAGGGCCAGCGTGGGGGCGAGGGCCGCGCCGACGGGCGCGAATGCTCCCGCCAGGGCGCCCTGCGCGCTCACCGCCACGGAGTCCGCGACGGTGACGCGCTCCCCGACGGTGCAGACCGTCAACCGCAGCGCACTCAGCAGCGTGAACGCCCCCAGGACGTCCGGCGGCTGACGGACGCCCGACGCGAGCGCCAGGGTGAGCGCTGCCCCCGCGCTGCCCGGGTGGTCCGGGTCGAGTTCCCGCGCGATCGCCCACGCGCAGAACGCGCCCGCCCCCGCACGCAGCGCGTGCCCCCAGGGCCGCCCAAGCGTGCGCGCCGCGAGCACCGCCGCGCCCGCGCCCAGCAGCGCGAAGCGGTTCGAGGGCAACGTGAGGTCCAGGGGACGCGGGAGGGCCGAGGCGGGGCGAGAGGGCGTCATGCCCCACCGTACCCGCCCCGTCCGCCTGCACCGTGAGCGGCCCGTGAAGGGTCGCGTCGGTGCTCAGGTCGTGTAGTCGGCGTTGATGCTGACGTACTCGGCGCTCAGGTCGCAGCCCCACGCTTCCCCGCGCGCGTCCCCCACGCCGAGGTCCACGTCGAACACGACCTCCTCGGCGCGCATGCTCGCGGACACACTCGCCGCGTCGTACGCGAGGGGGCCGCCACGGAACACCGGCACACCCTGCACGTGGACGCTGAGGCGCTCGATGTCCACGCCCGCGCCGCTGCGGCCCACCGCCATGATGACGCGCCCCCAGTTCGGGTCGTTGCCGTGCACGGCGCTCTTGAGCAGCGGCGACACGCAGCACGTCCGCGCCGCGGTGAGGGCCTCCGCTTCGGTGCGCGCGCCCGTCACGCGCACCGTCAGGAGCTTCGTGGCGCCCTCGCCGTCCGCGGCGATCATGCGCGCGAGCGTCCGCATGACGCCTTCCAGCGCTGTCAGGAACTCCGCCGTGTCCACGTCGCCGGCCGCGCCGCCCGCGAGGACGACCGCCATGTCGTTCGTGCTGGTGTCGCCGTCCACCGTCACGGCGTTGAAGGTCCGCGCGACGATGGCGGGGAACGCGGCGCGCAGCGCCCCCTGGTCCACGCGGGCGTCCGTGAACGCGAACGCGAACATGGTCGCCATGTCCGGGTGGATCATGCCGCTGCCCTTCGCGCAGCCGACGATGCGCGCGCCCGTGCTGAGCGTCACCTCGGCCGTCTTCGGATGCGTGTCGGTGGTCATGATGGCGTTCGCGAACGCGTCCACGTCGTCGCTGAGCTCGTCCGGCAGGTGCTCCAGGCCGCTCAGCACGCGCGGCATGGGTAGCAGGTGCCCGATGATGCCGGTGCTGGCGGTCAGCACCGACCCGGCGGGCACGTGCAGGATGTCCCCGAGGGCGTCGGCGAGGGCGGCGTTGTCCCGCGCGCCCTGCGCGCCGGTGGCGGCGTTGGCGTTCCCGGCGTTCACCAGCAGCGCGCGGATCGGCTGCGTGTCCGCGTAGCGGGCGCGGTTGCGTTCCACGCACGCGGCGGCGGTGGTGCTGCGGGTGCCCGCGAACGCCCACGCGCAGTCATGGTCGCTCACGACGCAGGACAGGTCGGGTTTGCCGCTCGGTTTGATGCCCGCCGCGCGGGCCGCCGCGCGAAAACCAGAAGGAAACTTCATGCACAGCAGTGTAAAGCGCCGCCGTTCCCTCTGCGTCTGGTCCGAGGATGAACAGACGCCGCTTGCATCTTCTTGCGGCGCGCTGCATGCGGGCGAGCACGCCCGCTTGACTTCCGCCCGTGCAGCGGTTCAGATGAAAGCGCTTCACAATCTCACCGGCGCGCCCACGCGCACCACACCTCATGAAAGGGGAGAGTCATGAGTCAACCGTCCTCGTCCCGTCACCTTCGCCATCGCGCCTGGCTGTGGCTGCTCGCCCTGCCCTGGATCGCGCTGCTGCCCGTCCCGCTGTACAACCAGGACGCGCCGCGCCTGCTCGGCTTCCCGTTCTTCTACTGGTACCAGCTGCTCTGGGTGCCGCTCGCGTCCCTGATCACCTGGATCGTGTACGTGAAGACCCGCCCGCTCGACACCACACCGCCCGCCACCCGCGACCTCGGCGACGCCCACGCCGCGTACACCGACGCGCCCGGAGGGCACGCGTGAACTGGCCCGCCACCATCGTCTTCCTGGTGCTGTTCGGCCTCGTCACCATCATGGGGTTCCTCGCCGCGAACTGGCGCCGGGGGAACCTCGCGCACCTCGACGAGTGGGGCCTCGGCGGACGCCGCTTCGGCACGCTCATCACGTGGTTCCTGCTGGGCGGCGACCTGTACACCGCCTACACCTTCGTGGCCGTGCCCGCCCTGATGTTCGGTGCAGGCGCCACCGGCTTCTTCGCCGTGCCCTACACCATCCTGATCTACCCGTTCGCGTTCGTGGTGTTCGCGCGCCTGTGGGCCGTCGCGCACCGGCACGGCAGCGTCACCCTCGCGGACTTCGCGAAGGTCCGCTACGGGAACCGCTGGCTGGTCCTCGCCATCGCCCTGACCGGCATCCTCGCGACCATGCCGTACATCGCGCTGCAACTCGTGGGCATTCAGGTGGTCATCGGCGCGCTCGGCTTCGAAACCAAGGGCTTCATCGGGGAACTGCCGCTGATCATCGCGTTCATCATCCTGGCGGCGTACACGTACAGCAGCGGTCTGCGCGCGCCCGCCATGATCGCCGTGGTCAAGGACGTCCTGATCTACCTCACGATCATCGTGGCCGTCATCGTGATCCCCACGAAACTCGGCGGGTTCGGCGCCATCTTCGACGCCGTGCCCGACAAGAACCTGCTGCTCGCGCCCGCGCAGCCCGGCAACACCGGCGGCATCAGCGCGTACCTCACCCTCGCCATCGGCAGCGCCCTCGCGCTGTTCCTGTACCCGCACAGCGTTACGGCGCTGCTGAGCAGCAGCAGCAGCAACACCGTGCGCCGCAACATGGCGCTGCTACCTGCGTACAGCCTCGTGCTGGGGTTCCTCGCGCTGCTCGGCTTCATGGCCATCAAGGCGGGCGTCGCCGCGAACCCGCGCTTCACGGAGTACTTCGCGCAGTACGGGAATAACTTCAGCGTGCCCGCGCTGTTCCTGCAGTACTTCCCGGACTGGTTCGTGGGCGTCGCGTTCGCCGCCATCGGCATCGGCGCGCTCGTGCCCGCCGCGATCATGAGCATCGCCGCGAGCAACCTGTTCACGCGCAACATCTACCGCGAGTTCATCCGCCCGAACTGCACGCCGCACCAGGAAACGAACGTCGCCAAGATCGTCAGTCTCGTCGTGAAGTTCGGCGCGCTGCTGTTCATCCTGCTGCTGCCCAGCACCTTTGCCATTCAGCTGCAGCTGCTCGGCGGCGTGTGGATCATCCAGATCCTCCCAGCCGTGGTGTTCGGCGCGTTCACGCGCTTCTTCGACCCGCGCGCCCTGCTGGCCGGCTGGGCCGTCGGGATGATCAGCGGCACGTGGATGGCCGCGTCGCTCGGGTTCAAGACCAGCACTTTCCCGCTGCAGGTGTTCGGCACGGTCGTCCCCGGGTACGCCGCCGTGTACGCGCTGCTGCTGAACCTGCTCGTGGCGGTCGTGGTTACGCTCGCGCTGCGCGCCGCCGGACGCTTCGACGCGACCGACCGCACGGCCGCGCTCGACTACGAAGGCTGACCCCACCCCCGAACCGCAGGCAGGCCCCCACCCTCGGGTGGGGGCCTGCGCGCCTCACTTCGGTTCAGCGGATGGTCTTCGCCCAGTTGATGATGGCGGCGTTCGTGGCGCTCGCCTTCTCGAAGTTCGCGGCGTGCGCCGCGCCGGGAATCAGCACGAGGCGGCTGCCCGCGATGTTCTGCTGCATCTTCATGCTGAACTCCGGCGGGTACACGGTGTCCTCCACGCCCTCAATGATCAGCGTCGGCACCGCGATGGTCCTGAGCGTGGGGAGGCTGTCGGGGCGCGTGGCGAGCACGTTCGCGCCCGCCACGTCCGCCGCCACGGACGCGCCCTTCACGATGGTGGTCAGGAACGCGGCGTCCGCCGGGCGGTTCATGCGCGTCGCGCCGGTCAGCATGTCCTTCAGCAGTTCCGGCGCGAGCGACTGCGAGCCGTACATGCTGGCCTTCTGCGCCATGCCCTTCCAGAGGTGCTGCTCCACGACGCTCGCCGGGTTGGCGATGGTGTCCATCAGGATCAGGCCCATGAAGCGCTCGGGCGCGCGGCGGTACATCTCGAACGCGATGGGCCCGCCCATGCTCATGCCGCCGATAATGGCCTTCTGGACGTTGAGCTGGTCCATCACGGCCAGGGCGTCCTGCGCGTACGTCGCGAGGCTGCCGGGGTCGCTGGCGGGCGCGGTGCTCTGCCCGTACCCGCGGTGATCGATGGTGATCACGCGGTACCCGGCGTTCGCGAGGGCGTCGCGGTTACGGGCGAACAGTTCCCCGCTCAGCGGGTAGCCGTGCAGCAGGAGCATGGGCGTGCCACTCCCGACGCTGACGTAGTGGATCTGCGCGCCGTTCACGTCGAGCAGGCCCTGTTGGGGCGAGGCGCCCGCGCTGCCCGCGAGGGCGGGCGTGGTCAGGAGGGCGGCAGTGAGCATCAGGGGTTTCAGGGGACGCATAGGGAGCTCCTTCTGTGCAGACGGAACCCGCCGGACGCGGTCATGGCCGGCAGGTGTCGCAACTGCCGTCACGCTACGGTGCGGGCAGCGCGCACCCACACCGTGACCCATCACGCCCCTTTACTCAACGTCGAACGAACCTTGAGAAGCCCACTCAGGCTCACATTCAACTGTGCCATCCCCCACGCATGCCCGCATCAGGCGAGCCCGAGCATCAACTCCAGATTCTGCACCGCCGCGCCCGACGCGCCCTTCCCCAGGTTGTCGAGCCGCGCCACCAGCAGCGCCTGCCCCAGCCGCGCATTCTCGAACACGAACACCTCCAGGTCGTTCGTGTCGTTCAGCGCCTCCGGATCCAGGATGGGCGGTTCCCCCTCCGCGAACGGCATGACCCGCACATACGCCTGCCCCGCGTAATGCGCGCTCAGCGCCCCATGCAGGTCCGCGCCCGTCGCGCCCCCCAGCCGCCGCAGATGCAGCGGCACCTGCACCAGCATGCCCTGCCGCCACCCGCCCACGTGCGGCGTGAACAGCGGCGCCTCCGCAAGGTTCGCGTACGCCTGCATTTCCGGCAGGTGCTTGTGCTGCAGCCCCAGCGCATAACTCCGGAACGGCCCCGCCATGGGGTGCTCGGCGCCCAGCTCGTGCGCGTCCACAAGTGCCCGCCCGCCCCCGGAGTACCCGCTGAACCCCTGCACGCTCACTGGGTGGTCCGCTGGCAGCAGCCCCGCGTCCGTCAGGGGCCGCAGCAGCGCGATCGCGCCCGTGCTGTAGCAGCCGGGGTTGCTCACGCGCGGCGCGGCGCGCACCGCGTCCGCCTGCCCGGGCGTCAGCTCCGGAAAGCCGAACACCCAGCCGTCCGCCACGCGGTGCGCCGTGCTGGCATCCAGCACCTTCGTGCGCGGGTTCTCGATCACCGCCACGGCCTCGCGGGCCACGTCGTCATGCAGGCACAGGATCGCCAGGTCCGCGGCGTTCAGGAGCTCGCGCCGCGCGTCCGGGTCCTTGCGCCGCGCCGGGTCGATACGCAGCAGGTTCAGGTCCGTGCGGCCCTCCAGGCGCGCGCGGATCTGCAGGCCGGTCGTGCCGGCCTCGCCATCAATAAAAACGTTGGGTATGGTCATGGTTCCTCGTGAAGGGGTCGCCCGATGCCCGGGGGTGCGGTGGTTGCTGCGGGGGTGTGCGCTGAAGAGCGCGTGACTGTCCGTAGGGGCCAGCGGCTCAAGCCTCTGGAAGCTGGTTGGGAGGCAGGCGCCTGTTCGGGGCTCAGGGCGCGGCGTAATGCGCTGCGCAGCCTGCACCAGAAGGGGAGGCCGCGGAAAAAGGGGCGTGCTCGTCCGGCTGAGGCACCAGAGACATTGCCGGTTCCAGATTGCCGGGACACGCACGACTTCCCAACCTGAGCGGGGCGGCAAGGCGGACGCGCTCGGGCCACAGCCGGGCGCACGGGTTGCGGTCCAGGGCGCGCGCCGCTGCTGGTCGTGCGCCGCGCTGCGCGGAGTTAACCGCCGATCATCACGGTGGCGGCCCCGATGGTGATGGTGCCGCCGTGCGCCGTCATGTCGCCCATGCGCGCGGCCGGCTGACCGTTGATGCGCACCGTGGCGCTCCCGCGCATGATCGTGTCCGGCGGGCCGGAGCACACGCACATGTCCCCCACGCGCGCGGCGGGGCGGCGTTCGATCATGACGGTAGGACTTCCGGCGTTGATGGGCCCGCCGACGTGCGGGACGTTCCCGGTGACCATCGGGCAGGTGTGCATATCCCCCTGGCGTGCGGCGCTCGGCATGTCCGCAGTGTACGCCGAGCGCCGCGCGGGTGCGCGCAGGGTTGCGCTTCACCAGCGGGGCTGCGTGCCGCCGAGGATGTGGTAGAGCAGCGCTTTTTGCGCGTGCAGGCGGTTTTCGGCCTGGTTGAACACGCAGCTCTTGGGGTGGTCGGTGGCTTCCTCGACGACCTCCTCGCCGTAGTGCGCGGGCAGGCAGTGCAGGAAGATGCCGTTCGGCGCGATGCGGTCCAGCATGGCGGCGTTCACCTGGTAGCCGCGGAAGGCGCGGCGGCGGTGCTCTGCTTCGGCTTCCTGCCCCATGCTGATCCACACGTCGGTGTAGAGCACGTCGGCGCCGTCGACGGCGGCGAGGTCGTTCGTGAGGGTGATGCGCGCGCCCTGCTTCACGGCGTCCATGAGGACGGCGCCGTTCGGTTCGTACCCGACGGGCGTGACGATGGTGACGTCCGCGCCGGTCAGGACGCCCATGTGGATGTGGCTGTTGGCGAGGTTGTTGCCGTCGCCGATGTACACGATGCGTTTGCCGCGCACCTCGCCGAGGTGCTCCTCGATGGTCTGGTAGTCGGCGAGGAGCTGCACGGGGTGGAGCATGTCGCTCAGGCCGTTGATGACGGGAATGCGGGCGTGCTGCGCGAGTTCCTGCAGGGTCTGCTGGAGGTATACGCGGCCCATGACGCCGTCCACCCAGCGTTCGAGGTTGCGGGCGACGTCGCTGATGCGTTCGCGGGTGCCGAGGCCGATTTCCTGGTTGGTGAGGGTGATGGCGTGCCCGCCGAGCTGGTACATGCCGACGTCGAAGGTGGTGCGGGTGCGCAGGGAGGCCTTCTCGAAGATCAGCGCGAGCGTGAGGCCCGCGAGGGGTTTCACCTGGCGCCACTGGCCGCGTTTCATGCTGTGGGCGGTGTCGAGAACGGCGCGCAGTTCCTGCGGGGTCATGTCGAGGTTGCTCAGGAAGTCGCGTCCGGCCATGGCGGGGGCGGGGAGGGTGGCGTCCGTGAGGAGGGCAGGGGTGGCGGGGGCTTTGGCCTTCTTGGCGCGCGTCATAGGGAGGAATTATACATAGATTTGCATGATTTTGCGAAGGGTATACAGGAGGTAGCTCGTGTCGCCCCGGCATCAACGCGCACACCCGTCGTTCCCCAATGGGAAACTATCCACTACAGCACAAGCGCGCGGGGCGACGGCCACCCGTCGCCCCGCCCACGCGCTGCTCGGTTACTGCACGTTCACGAACACGGCACTCACCACGCCGTTATACCCGGAGGTGTTGCGGCCCTGAATAAAGACCGTGTGCCGACCCTTGCTGAGCCCCGCCGTGCTGACCTGCGCCGTCACGCCCTCCACGCCGCTGTTGAACGACCCGTCCGCCGCCGTCATGGCGCGCGCCGTCCCGCCCGCCCACGGCGGCGTGTCGATGAAGTACGACGCGCCCGACACCGTCCGCGTCGGCTCCGCACCGTTGCTGTTGTTGTACTGCGTGTTGTTCAGCGTCGCCGTCAGCGTGAACGACGAACCTGCCGTCACGTTCGCCGGGGCCGTCGCCTTGAGCGGCTCCGGGCCCGCCCCCAGCTGGTACGGCGCGCGCGCCGCCTTCAGCGCGAACATCAGCGCCGGCATGTTCTTCGGGATTACGTCGTTCACGAACGACGTGCACGACTCGAAGAACGCGTTGCCCAGCTCGATGGTGTACGCCGCGACGCCCAGCTCCCCGTACGCGTAATCGTCGGTGGTGCCGCTCGTGGGGTACAGGCCGACCGCCTGCTCAGGCGTGTAGCCGTTGTAGTACGCGAACTTGCGCCCGAGCGTCTGCAGCGCCGTGGCGTTGGGCGGCAGGGTGCTCGTGTCCCCCCACGGCCACAGCACCAGCTGGCTGTAGCTGTGGATGTCCATGTAGATGCCGCTGGTCGTGCTGGGCGCCGCGTCGGAGCGGTTCGGGCCCTTCTGGTCCGGGAACACCGCCTTGAGGTAGTTCTGCACGGCCTGCACTTCGGGTTCGCTGGCGGCGCTCGGGCCGCGGTACGTTTCGTCGCACGCGGTCGTGCCGGCCCCCGGGCCGCCCCACCCGAACGCGAAGTTGCGGTTCAGGTCCACGCCCTGCTTGGTGCTGCTGGTGGGGCACGCCGTGGTGTTCACGTTCTTGCGCCACAGGGTGCCCGCCTCGGCCTTCTTGCGGCCGTCCGGGTTCGTCTGCAGGATCAGGTGCACCTCCTGGTGGTCGAGCATCCAGGTGATGTCCGGGTCTTTGCCGTAGCCCTGCACGAGTTTCTCCGCGAAACGCGTCATGAGTTCGGCGGTGGTGTACTCGCGCGCGTGGATGGCGCTGGTGACGACCATTTTCGGTTTCGTGCCGGTGATGTTCTTGTTGGTGAGCTTCAGGACGTACATGTCGTACCCGCCCTGCCCGCGCGTTTTGAGCCATGAGGACCCGATGGCCGTCCACGACGCGAGGTTCGGGTAGTCGACGGTCATCTGGCGTGCCGCTGCGTACGTCTCCTCGACGGTGCGGTAGCAAGGGTACTGGCTGCTGATCGCCTGCATGTTCATCCCGAGTGCGGCGCGGGTCTGCTCGGCGGTGCGCGCCTCGTCGATGCGGACGGTGAAGCCGCGTTCCTGACCGGTCTGCCGCAGCCGCTCGAAGTCCGCGAGGCTGACGTCCAGCAGCAGGTATTTCGCCTGCCGGTCGAACGCGAGCGACTCGAAGCTCTTGAGGATGTCGATGGCGTCGCGTTCGCGGGTGTAGTCGATGCGCGTGATGACCATGGGCGCGTGCTTGAAGGTGTTGCACTCGCTGGCGGTGGCGACGCCACTCGCCGTGGTCTGGTCAGTGCCGCTCTGCTGCTCGGGCACGCGGGCGGTGGGTGTGCCCTGTCCGCAGGCCGCGAGGACCAGTGAGAGGCTTAACAGGATGGCTTTTTTCTGGTGCATATCTCCCCCCCGGGAACCCACCCGGTGTGTCACGTCGCGCACTGCGGCGTGACCGGTCCGCCCGGCGCTCGCGCGCCAGGGTGGGCGATGAACTGGAACCAGGGCGCGGCAACACGCGGCGGCGCGTGAGACACGCGCAGCTTCAGGTTCTTGGACGGACGCCCCAGCTTACGAGACGAAAGCTGAGCGTTCCATGAGGAGCCCTGATGATGAAGGACGCTCCGCAGTGGACAGACCAGGAAAAGCCGCCCAGGAAACCAAACACACGGTCTAGACAGGTGGTGCGCATGAAGACCACACCACAGGCGAGCGCACCCCGGCAGCCCAGCCGAACAGGGGCAACCACGGCTCCAGCCTATGGCTGAAGCTGTGGCCACGCGCGCTCAAAGGGCAGGCCACCGCCTCAGGGCCGCCCGTACCGCACGCCGGAACGCGCCGCCACGCTGGCCGTCAACCCCTCCGGGAAGCGCAGCGCCGACAGGGCCCCGCCGAACGCGCACCCGGTATCCAGGTTCACCGTCCGACCCCGCCACTGCGGCGTCCGCACCGGCGTGTGCCCGTACGCCACCAACGCCGACCCCCGGTACGCCGCCACCCAGTCATCCCGCAGGCGCCGCCCGAACGCGTCCCGTTCCGGCAGGCTCAGGCCGTACACGTTCGACCGCGACCGCGCCTCCTCCCCTAACGTGTCGCGGTCCCCCGCGTGCGCCACCAGCAATCGACCGCCCGCCAGCCTCAGGCGCGGCGGCAACCCACCCAGGAACGCGCGCACCTGCGCCCGAAACGCTGGGGTCTCCCGCGCCAGCTGATCCAGCGCCGCCGCGCGCCCACGCGTGCTCGGCAGCGTCTCGCCGTCCAGCGCGCGCCGCAGCTGATCGTCATGGTTGCCGAGTACGCACGACGCCACGCCGTCCTGCACGGCGCCCATCACCAGCCGCAGCACGCCGGGCGTGTTCACGCCCCGGTCCACCAGGTCCCCAGCGAACACCAGATGTCGCCCGCGCGGCGCGCGCACCCGCAGCGCCTCGTCCACGCGGTAACCGAGCTGGTTCAGGAGCGCGAGCAGTTCCGGCAGGCACCCGTGTACGTCCCCGATCACGTCGTACGCCTCGGCGGTGGCGGGGGCCGCCAGGAGGGCCGGGGCGGGCCAACGGTCCTCCCCTGACCCCCGCAGCACGGCGCTCATCACAGCGAGCGTTGCACGGCCCCCACCACCGCGTCCACGTGGAAAACCTCACAGCTCCTTGAGCGTCGTGTGAACAACTCCACGTTTCCTGCCGCTAGGTCGCGCCCCACCGTCACCCGCAGCGGCACGCCGATCATCTCCGCATCTCGCAACTTCACGCCAGCCCGCTCCGCACGGTCATCCAGCAGTGCGTCCACGCCCGCCGCCACCAACGCCCCGTACACCCGCTCGCCCGCCTCGCGCTGCGCCGCGTCCGCACTGTTCGTGACCGTCACCACCACCCCGAACGGCGCGATAACGGCCGGCCAGTTCAGGCCCCACCCGTCGCACGTCACCTCCGCCACCGCCTGCGCCAGCCGCGACACGCCGATCCCATAACACCCCATCAACGGCGCCCGCGACGACCCGTCCGCGCCCACGAAGCGCGCCCCCAGCGCCTCCGTGTACCGCGCGCCCAGCTGAAACGCGTGCCCCACCTCGATACCGCGCGCCGCCACCCACCGCTGCTGCGGCGCGTGCGCTGTCCGCTCGCCCGCCCGCGCGACCCGCACGTCCGCCACCGCGCCAACCCCCACGCCCGGGCAGGCCCCGTCCGTCACCTCGAACTGCACCGCCGCGATCCCCTCGCGGGCGTCCACCACGGCCTGCCCGCTCAGGCCCGCCACCACGCGCGCGAGCTTCACGCCGTTCACCGCGTGGTCCGCCCGCACGCGCACGCGCACGCCCACCACGGCCCCATCCGCGAACGTGACCGTCCACGCGTCCACCCGCGCGCCCACACCCGGCGCCGCATCCGGCAGGCTCACCGCGCGCTCCACGTTCACCGCCACGCCGTCCGGCGCGGTGAGCACCGTGTCCTCCCCGATGTCCGACAGCACCATGAATTCCCGGCTGACCGCCCCCCCGATGCTGCCCGAGTCGGCCTCCACCGCTCGCCACGGCACGCCCAGCGCGCCCAGCAGCCGCGCGTACGCGCCGCTCATCGCCTCGAACGTCCCCGCCAGGCTCACCTCGTCCGCGTGCACGCTGTACGCGTCCTTCATCGTGAACTCCCGCGCGCGCAGCAGCCCCCCGCGCGGACGCAACTCATCGCGGAACTTCCGGCCCACCTGATACACCACCTTCGGCAGGTCCGCTTCACGCCGCAGGCCGCGCGCCAGGAAGGCCACCGCCTCCTCATGCGTCGGCGCGAGCGTCAGGGCCCGGCCCGCACGGTCCGCGAGCGAGAACATCAGCCCCTCGGCGCGGTACGCGTCCCAGCGGCCACTCGCCGCCCACAACGCGGCCGGCTGCAACATCGGCAGCCGCACCTCCTGCGCGCCCACCGCCCGCATCTCCGCGTGCACGAGCGCTTCCAGGCGCGCCTCCACGCGGCTCATCAGCGGCAGGCTCGCGTACAGCCCCGCGCCCACCCGCTCCACGAACCCGGCGCGCACCAACCACTGATGGCTGGCCACGTCCGCCTCACTCGGCATCGCCCGCGACGTGAACGCCCACAACGCACTCCAACGCATATCCACCCCCGGCGGCCGACCCGTACGGCCTCCGCGTGACACCATGAACCCCGCCCGACTGCGCGCACGCAGCTCAGGCACAACGACGAACGGCCGCGTGAACGCACGCCGCACGGAGCCAACGCAGGTTGTTACACCCCGAAGGGCAGCGGGGCCGCCGCGGGCAGGCGCAGCACGAGGGGGCGCGCGAGGAGGAAGGTCTGCCCGGTCATGCCGCGCAGCGTACCACGCCCCTGCCCGCGCGGGCATACGCGCAGCGGCGTACCCCGTGGCCCACCCGGACGAGCGAAGAACCCGGTGCGAGGCAAACCCGCACAGCCATGAGGCAGGGGGACGGGCACGCGTGCCCGTCCCCCTGCCTCATGGCCGGTTACTGCGGCAGCGCGCCGTGCTGCTGCAGGTATTCGGCGATCTGCACCGCGTTCAGGGCTGCGCCCTTGAGCAGCTGGTCGCCCGCGACGAACAGTTCCAGCCCGCCCGGGAACACGAGGCTCTCGCGGATGCGGCCGACTTCCACGGCGTACTTCCCGCTCGCGGTGAGCGGCATGGGGTAGAGCTTGTCGCCAGGGTTGTCGCGGACTTCCACGCCGGGCGCGCCGCGCAGTAGGTCGCGGGCCTCGTCGGGCGTGGCCGGGCGCTCCAGTTCCAGCGTGATCGCCTCGCTGTGCGTCCGCAGCGTCGGGATGCGCACCGCGGTGCAGCTCACCACGAGGTCCGGCTCGCCGAAGATCTTGCGGGTCTCCCACACGACCTTCATTTCCTCTTTGGTGTACCCGTTCGCCTGGAACGCGTCGATGTGCGGAATCACGTTGAACGGAATCGGGTGCGCAAACACCTGCGCGGTCGCCTCGGCGCCGTCCAGCACGGCGCGCGTACCTTCGAGCAGTTCATCCATGCCTTTGGCGCCGGCGCCGCTCGTCGCCTGGTACGTGCTGACGATCATGCGGCGCACGCCGTACTGCCGGTGCAGCGGGTACACGGCGACGGCCGCGATGGCGGTCGTGCAGTTCGGGTTGGCGATGATGCCCTGGTGCTGGAGGGCCGCCTCGCCGTTCACTTCGGGTACGACCAGCGGGACGTGGTCGTCGTAACGGAAGGCGCTGCTGTTGTCGATGACGACGGCGCCGCCCGCCACCCACGCGGGCGCGAGCGCCTTGCTGATGCTCGCCCCGGCGGACGCGAGGATCACGTCGGCAGGAATGGCGCCTTCGGGCGTGACCTGCACCGTGAGGTCCTGCCCGCGGAACGGCAGGGTGGTGCCGGCGCTGCGGGGGCTGGCGTACAGCTGCAGCTCGGTGAACTGCAGGGGGCTGCGTTCGAGGACGCTGAGGAGTTCGTGGCCGACCGCGCCGGTCGCGCCGACAATCGCTACGCGCATGTGTAACCTCCAAAAAAAAGTCCCGCGCTCTACAGTGCGGGCGCGGGTCCAGCGTCGGCTGGCCCGCTCAGGACGTGGTCGTGAAGACGAGCGTCATACCCCCACCTTACCCGCGGTGCCGTGGGGGGTCAACGGGCCTGTCTTACGGACGTTGGCTTAATGGAGGACCTTCTCGGCGGGCGGAGACGCGACGCGCTGCCCGAGCCGGCTTTCGGTGCCGGCGTGCAGCCGCGAGACGTTCTGGCGGTGCTGCCAGATCAGCAGGAGCGCGAGGAACGTGACGATGCCGCGCAGCCACAGCGGGAACGGCAGGATCCACGCGAGCACGATGGCGCTGGCCGCGCCGACCATGCTGCCGGCGGAGACGTAGCGGGTGAGCCACATGGTGAAGATCGCGATGACGAACGCGCCCAGGCCGACGACCGGGACGATCACGGCGAGCGTGCCGAAGCTGGTGGCGACGCCCTTGCCGCCGCGGAAGCGCAGGAACACGCTGTAGTTGTGCCCGATGACGGCGGCGACGCCGCACAGCGCGGCGGTGAGGGCGCTGAGGCCGAGCGCGTGGGCGAGGTACACGGCGAGGGCGCCCTTGAAGATGTCGAACGCGGCGACGAGCAGGCCGGGGCCCCACCCGAGGGCGCGCAGGACGTTGGTGGCGCCGGGGTTGCCGCTGCCGACCTTCTGGATGTCGATGCCGCGCGTGCGGGCGACGAGGGCGCCGACAGGCAGCGAGCCGAGCAGGTAGGCGAGCAGTACGGCGAGGGCGGTGAGCGTCACGGCTTCAGTCTACCCGTTTCAGACCCTAACGCCCGTTAGGCAGACGCGCACTGAACCATGTCAAATGAGTGTTGCCTGAGGAGACAGGGCCGTTTAAGGTGAATTGCTTCATGCTTCCTGGAGGGAACCCATGCACACACGACGCACCCTGCTCACCACCCTCGCCCTCAGCGGCCTCGCCCACGCCGACCTCAACCCCAACAACACCCCCGACACCCCCTTCGAAGCCACCGCCTACTCCAACGGCTGCGGCGGCGACACCGGCATCGGCGCCATCAGCAGCCTCGTCAACTACTTCGCCGACACCCAGAGCTACGTCGACTCCTGGACGAACGCCCTCGCCCCCACGCGCGGCGTGAACTTCCGCCCCGCCTGCGACCTCCACGACGCCGGGTACGCCGGCGGCATCGTCTACGACCGCATCAACGGCGGCGTCATCGACTTCCGCAGCTGGAGCCGCCTGCAGGTCGACGAGAAATTCCGCAACGACCTCCAGACCCTGTGCCGCCAGCAGGTCCCCACCCCCAGCTACAAGTGGTACCAGCCGGGCACGCAGGGCGTCGCCCGCGAGAAATGCCTGAACCGCGGCTTCGGCCTGACCTCCTGGGGCGCCCTGAGCTACTTCGACATCGTCCGCAGCGTCGGCGCGCCCTTCTTCGACGCCGACCCGTTCACGCCCGGCACCCAGAGCAGCGGCCCACGCGCCAACAACTGACCCTCCCGGCCCGGGGGCGCTAGCCTGAACGCATGCCCGACCAGCCCCCCGGCGAGGCCCCCACCACCGGCGTGGTCCGCCGCTCACAGGAGCAGCGCGCGCAGGCGCACCCCGCCGCCACGCCGCTCCGCTGCCGCCACTGCGACAGCCCGGACGTCGAGATCACCCCCGGAAAGTACGCCTACGCCCTGCACTGCCGCGCCTGCCACGGCAGCGCCCCGCTCAAGGTCCGCTGCCCCGCCTGCGGCGCGGACGCGAAACTCGAACGGGACGGCGCGCGCTTCCTGGCGCACTGCCGCGCCGGGCACCGTCAGCTGTACTTCACGAACCCCTGAGCGCCCGGTACCGCTCCCCGAGCGCCACCCACGGCCCGATCTGGAAGTGATTGTGCCCCAGCGGACTGGGGGAAGGCAGCACCCACGGCTCCGCCCCCTCGAACGACCCTGCCTGCAGGCCGTATGGAATGCGTCCTGTGGGCACGCCCGTCGCCTCGCTCGCCGCGCGCTTGCTGGTGAACGCCACCAGCCGCGGCGCGTACGTCCGGATCTTCTCCTGAAGCTCCGTGGGTGCCCACGCCTCGTCCGGCAGGGCCGCGTCCACACCCGAATGCCGCTTCGCGACGTCCGTGAGGCCCACCCCCAGCGCCAGCAGCTCCGGGTACTCACGCGGCTGGAACTGCCGCGGCGTGATGCCCGCCTGGAACAGCGACGCCCAGAACTTGTTGCTGGGATTCGCGTAGTACGCGCGCGCCCGGGCGCTGATCTGGCTGGGCGCCGTCCCCACCAGCACCAGCGTCAGGCCCGGCGCGAGCACGTCCGGCACCAGGTACCCCTCGGGCGTACGCTCCGCACTCACGCGACCGGCACCTGCTTCGTCAGCACCTCAATCGCGCGCGCGAGGTGCTCATCCGTAATCTGGTGGTGCAGCACGAACCGCACGCTCGTCGGCCCGAGCGCGCTCGCCCGCACGCCCTGCTGCTCCCACGCGCCCACCTGCAGCTGCGCTTCAGGCATGTTCACGTAAATGATGTTCGTCTGCACCGCCGCGAGGTTCACGTCGTACCCGGCGTCCAGCAGCGCCACCGCCAGTTCGCGCGTGCGGCGGTGGTCCTCCGCGAGCCGCGCCGGCCCTTCACGCAGCGCGATCAGGCCCGCCGCCGCGAGAATCCCCGCCTGGCGCATGCCGCCGCCCAGCATCTTGCGGTAACGGTGCGCGCGGCGAATGAAGTCGCGCGTGCCCAGCAGCACGCTCCCCACCGGCGCGCCCAGCCCCTTGCTGAGGCACACGCTCACCGAATGGAACGGCCGCACGACCTCCGCGATGTCCACGTTCAGCGCCGCCGCCGCGTTGAACACGCGCGCGCCGTCCAGGTGCAGCGGCAGCCCCTCCGCGTCCGCAACGCCGCGAATGGCGTGCATCACGTTCAGCGGAATGACCGTCCCGCCCGCCTTGTTGTGCGTGTTCTCCAGGCTGATCAGGCCCGACGGGGACTGGTGCACGCTGTGCCGCACCGCGAGGCGCACGTCGTCCGGGTCCGGCACGCCGAGCGGCGCCGGCACGAAGCGCGGCACCACGCCGCTGAACGCCGCCATCATCCCGAGTTCCCACTCGTAGATGTGGCTGCCCTCCGCGCAGATGACCTCCTCGCCGCGCCCGGTGTGCACCGCGATTGCCACCTGGTTCGTCATGCTGCCGCTCGGCATGAACAGCGCCGCCTCGAACCCCAGGGTGCGCGCCGCTTCCGCCTGCAGCTCGTTGACGGTCGGGTCCTCGCCGTACACGTCGTCGCCGACGACCGCCTCGCTCATGGCGCGCCGCATCTCCGGCGTGGGCGTCGTGACCGTATCGCTGCGCAGGTCGACGATCACTTGTCCGCCTCCTCAACCAGGATGGTCACGCCGCTCAGCGTGTCCGGCACGGCGTCCTGAATGGCCGTCTCACCGCCCTGCCCGCTCGTGGCGGTACGCGTGAGCTTCTGAAGGACGTCCATGCCCTCCACGACGCGGCCGAACACCGTGTACTGGTCGTTCAGGAACGTCGCGGGCGCCAGCGTGATGAAGAACTGGCTGCCCTGCGAGAAGTAGCTCTGCGAACGCGCCATGCCCAGCACGCCCGCCGCGTCGAACCGCAGCGCCGGGTCGAGCTCCACGAAGAACCCGTACCCCGGGCCGCCCTGACCCCACGCGGTCTTCTTCGCGGCGTCCGCGCTGTTCGGGTCGCCGCCCTGCGCCATGAACCCGTCGATCACGCGGTGGAAGCGCGTGCCGTCGTAGAAGTGGTTCAGCGCGAGGAACACGAAGTTGTTCACGGCCTTCGGCGCGGCCTGCGGCGTGAACTGCAGGGTGACGTTCCCGCGCGTGGTGTTCAGAACCGCGCGGTAGTTACGGGCCGGGTCGATCACCCACGCGGGCGCCTTGAACGTGCGCACGGGCGTGTCCGACAGCGGCTTGACGGGCACCCAGGCGGCGTGGGCGCCGTCGGCGGCCAGAAGGGCCAGCATCAGCAGTTTGTTCACGCCCACAGCCTACCGCCCCCGCGCGCCCCGAACGGGCCCTGCGGCACCATGCGCGCCCTGGCCGCGCGCGCCCGACTGTTATGCTGCGCGCGTGAACAACCAGGAACTGACGGGCGCGGCCCCCGCCGCGCGCCGCACCGAACACGTCGACGAGTACCACGGAGAGCGCGTCCCGGACCCGTACCGCTGGCTGGAGGACGCCGAGAACGCAGAAATCAGCGCGTGGGTGGACGCGCAGAACGCGCACACCGAAGCGTTCCTGTCGGCCAGCCCCGACCGCGAGGCGTTCCGCGAGCGGCTCGCGGACCTGTGGGACTTCCCGAAGCCCGGCACGCCCTGGCGGCGCGGCGCGCGGTACTTCCGCACGCACAACGACGGGCTGCGCAACCAGCCGGAACTGCAGGTCGCGGACGCGCCCCGCGGGCCGTGGCGCACTGTGCTGGACGCCAATACCCTCAGCGACGACGGCACCGTCGCGCTCATGCAGGTGCACGTGCACCACGACGGCGCGCGCCTCGCGTACGCCACGCAGCAGGGCGGCAGCGACTGGCTCACCTGGCGCGTCCGCGACGTCGACACCGGCGAGGACCTCCCGGACGTCGTGCAGTGGAGCAAGTTCAGCGGCGCCGCGTGGCTGCCAGACGGCAGCGGCTTCCTGTACAGCGCTTACGACGCGCCCGCGAGCGGCGAGGCGTACGTGAGCGTGAACCTCCACCAGAAGCTGTACCTGCACCGCCTCGGCACGCCCCAGGCGGACGACGAACTGCTCCTCGCGCGGCCCGACCAGCCCGAATGGGGCTTTGAGGCGCGCATCATGCGCGACACCGGGCGCCTGATCGTGTCCGTCTGGAAGGGAACGCTGCGCCAGAACCTGCTGTGGTGGCGGGACCTCGGCGCGGACGGCGCGTTCCACGAACTCGTCGGGGACTTCCACGCGAGCTACGACGTCGTCGGCATGGACGGCTCCACGCTGTACGTCCTCACTGACGAGGACGCCCCCACCGGGCGGCTGATCGCCTGGGACCTCAGCACCGGCGAGCGGCGCGACGTGATCGCCGCCAGCGCCGACACCCTCCACACCGTCGCCGTCGCCCGCGACGCGCTCGTCACCGTGAGCCTGCGCGACGCGCGCGACCGCCTCGTCATCCACGACCGCCGCGGCACGCCCCTGCGCGAAGTGCACCTCCCGGACCTCGCGTCCGTGCTGGAGGTCAACGCCACCGCCGACGACCCGGACGTGTTCCTGACCCTCACCAGCTTCATCTCGCCGCCCACCCCGCACCACCTGCGCGTCCCAGACGGCGCCCTGGAAGGCCTCGCGGACATCCCGCTCGCGTTCGACCCGGCCGCGTTCGAGGTGCGGCAGGACTTCGCGCGCAGCCGCGACGGCACCCGCGTCCCGTACTTCACGGTGCGCCGCCGCGACCTCACGCCCGGCACGCCGCACCCCACGCTCCTGTACGGCTACGGCGGCTTCAACCACAGCCTGCTCCCCAGCTTCTCCCTGCAGACCGTCGCGTGGGTGGAACGCGGCGGCGTGTACGTGAGCGCGAACCTGCGCGGCGGCAGCGAGTACGGCCGCGCGTGGCATCAGGCGGGCACCCGCGAACGCAAACAGAACGTCTTCAACGACTTCATCGCCGTCGCCGAGGACCTGATCGAGCGCGGCGTCACCACCCCCGCGCGCCTCGCCATCAACGGCGGCAGCAACGGCGGCCTGCTGGTCGGCGCGTGCCTCACGCAACGCCCGGACCTGTTCGGCGCGGCCATCCCCATGGTGGGCGTCCTCGACATGCTCCGCTACCACCAGTTCACCATCGGGTGGGCGTGGGCGTCCGACTACGGCACCAGCGACGACCCCGACGGCTACCGGACGCTGCGGCGCTACAGTCCCCTGCACAACGTCCAGCCGGGCACCGCGTACCCGCCGACACTCATCACAACCGGCGACCACGACGACCGCGTCGTTCCCGCGCACTCGTACAAGTTCGCGGCGGCCCTCCAGCACGCGCAGGCGGGCCACGCGCCCATCCTGCTGCGCGTCGGCCGGCAGGCCGGGCACGGGGCCGGGAAACCCACGCACCTGAAAATCGAGGAGCAGGCGGACATCCTCGCGTTCCTCGCCGCCACCGTCGGGCAGAACCACACGCCCTGAACGCCCACGCGGGGCGGCCCTCACGCTTCATGCCGCCCCGCACGCCATCATGCGCGCGTGAAGCGCGCCGCCCTCCCCGCCCTGCTGCTCCTCAGCGCCTGCGCCCCCCGCGCCGACGCCCTCACCTTCACGAGCCTCACCTACCGCGGCACGCCGTACACCGTCGTCGGCGTGGACCCCCGCCGCGACCGGCTGCAACTGCACTGGCGCGGCCCGAACGGCGAGGTGTACGGCACCTTCGGCGCCGTACGTGACGCCCTGAAGGCCCGCGGGGAACGGCTGCTGTTCGCCACGAACAGCGGCATCTACGCGCCCGGCCTGCGCCCCCTGGGGCTGCACGTCGAGAACGGCCGGACGCTCGTGCCCATCAACAACGCCCGGTCCGGCGGGAATTTCGCGCTCCTCCCGAACGGCGTGTTTTGGCTCAAGGGCGCCCGCGCGGGCGTAACCGAAACGGGCGCGTTCAAACGTGCGAACCTGCAACCGACGTACGCCACGCAGTCCGGGCCGCTGCTCGTGCAGGGCGGACGCCTGCACCCCGAATTCAACGCGCGCAGCACCAGCTTCAAGGTGCGCAGCGGCGTCGGCGTGTGCACGGACGGCACCGTGAAGTTCGTCATCAGCGACGCGCCCGTGAACTTCTACGCGTTCGCGGTGTTCTTCCGTGACCGCCTGCGCTGCCCGGACGCGCTGTACCTCGACGGCAGCATCAGCGCCATGGACGCCCCGAAACTCAACCGCAACGACCAGCTCGTGGCGTTCGCGGGCATCTGGACCGTCACCGCCCGCTGAGCGCGCGGCAGGGGCGAGGTGGGCGGATTGGCGGATGCGCCCGGCGGGCGCCCCCGTCATGCTGAACGGGATGCCGTACCGCGAGACGCCGCCCCACCCCGCCCTGCGCGGGCTCGTCCGCACGTACTGGTCGGTCGAGGAGCAGCACACGCCCCACACGCAGGACCACCACTTCATGCCGGAACGCACGGTGCGCCTCACGTTCTACAGCGGCGACGCGCACGTCGGCACGCCCGGCGCGGACGACCTGACGCGCCTCCCGCCCACGTACGTGCTGGGCCTGCACCGCACGCCGCTGCGCGTGGTGTCCGTGGGCTTCATGCGCGCGCTGGGCGTGGAGCTCTACCCGTGGGGCGCGCAGCAGCTGCTCGGCTGGACCGACGGCGACGACCCCACCCTCGCTCCCGCGCGCGACCCCACCCTCACGCGCCTCGGCGCGCAGGTCCGCGCGCTCCTCACGCTCGGCGCGTGGGAGGACGCGCGCGGGCACGTCGAAACGTGGCTGCTCGCGCGCGCCCGCACGAACGCCCGCGCGCCCGGCATCGGCGTGCAGGCCGCCACGCACCTGTACGCCTCGCTCGGCGCCGCGCGCATCACTGACCTGGCGGACACGGCGAACGTCAGCGTCCGCCACCTGGAACGGCAGTTCCGCGCGGAAGTCGGCGTGACGCCCAAGGTCCTCGCGCGGCTCATCCGCTTCGAGGAGGCGCACAACCGCCTGTGGCAGCAGCCGGACGTGCCGCTCGCCGCGCTCGCCGTGGACCTGGGGTTCGCGGACCAGGCGCACTTCACGCGGGAGTTCCGGGCGTTCGCGCACGCCACCCCTGCGCGGCTCGCGCAGCACCTCCGTCACCTGTCCACCTTTCACGTGCACATGTGAGCGCCCGACGCGCCGCTGCCCTGCAGCGCGTCCGCAGATCTGCGCACGACGCATGAGGAAACGCCCTACCCTGCATGAAGATGAACTCGTCCCCCCGACCGGCCGCCCTGCGCCTCCGCATTGCCCTCGCGCTGCTGCTGATGGTGCTCTTCTACCTGCTCGCCCTCGGCATTGCCGCCGCGCTGCTGTCCATCCCGTACTGGGAATGGACGACCCTGCACCGCGTCGACCTGAAGCTCGCCCTGTTCGGCCTGCTCGGCGGCGGCGTCGTCCTCTACAGCATCATTCCGCGCCGCGAAACCTTCCAGGCGCCCGGCCCGCAGGTCACGCCCGCCACGCAACCGCAACTGTTCCGGGAGCTGCGCCGCGTCGCCAGCGCCACCGGGCAGCGCATGCCCGACGAGGTGTACCTCCTGCCCGACGTGAACGCCTGGGTCGCCGACTACGGCCGCCGCCGCATCCTCGCCATCGGCCTGCCGCTCATGCACCTCCTCACGGTCTCGCAGTTCCGCGCAGTCCTCGCGCACGAATTCGGGCACTACAGCGGCGGCGACACCCGCCTCGGCGCGTGGATCTACCGCGTGCGCAAAAGCATGGCCCGCACCGTGCACGAACTCAACGAATTCGGGCACATCCTCCGCCACCCGTTCCGCTGGTACACCCTCGGGTTCCTGAAACTCACGTACGCCATCAGCCGCGCGCAGGAATTCGAAGCGGACCGCGTCGCCGCGCGCGTCACCAGCCCACAGGCCCTCATGGACGGCCTGCAGCGCGTCCACAGCGGCGGACCCGCCTTCGCGCACTACTGGCAGACCGAAACGGTGCCGGTGCTGCGCAGCGGCTACCGCGCGCCGCTCGGCCTGGGCTTCATGCACTACCTGCAGACGCCGGACGTGGCGCAGTGGCTCGAAACGCACCAGGAGCGCGCCCAGGCCGCCAGCAGCGACCCGTTCGACACGCACCCGACCCTCACCGAGCGCCTGCGCGCCGCCGCTCGCCTCCCGAAACGCAGCGCGCCCGACACCGACCCGCCCGCTGACACGCTCCTGCAGGACACCGAAAGCGCCGAGCACGCGCTCCTGCAGTTCCTGATGGAGCACCGGCAGGAACTGCAACCCGTCGAATGGGCGGACATCGGCACGCAGGTGTGGGCGCCGCAGTGGCGTGAGCGGCGCGAGCACCTCCGTGAGCACCTGCGCGGCCTCACCGCCCGCGACCTGCCGGAGCTCGCCCGCAACCCCCACACCTGGACGGCCCGCCGCCAACGCCTCGCGGAGCGTGGCATGGACGACAACCAAACGCAGGCGAGCGCCTGGGCGGCCATCGGCGCTGCCCTCGCGGACGCGGGCGTGCGCGCCGGCTTCCACGTGCACGCCCTGCCCGGCGAGGCGATCACCCTGGAACGCGGCACCGACCGATTCGAGCCGTTCCAGCTGACCGGCGGGCTCGCGCACGGGCACGTGACCCCCGAAGCGTTCGTGGACGCCCTGAACCGCGTGGGCCTCGCGGACGTCGACCTCGGCGACACCGGCGCGTAAGCAGCCGACCGCAGGAACCGGGGTGCCGTTCGGCACCCCGGTTCCTGCGGTTCAGGCTCCAGCGGTCTGCCTGCTCAGGTGGAGGCAAAGTTGCGGTCCGCCCCACCTGAGCAGGCAGACCGCACTCCATGGGCGCGCTCCTCCAGGCTCAACACCTGCACGTCACCCTCGACGGATACGCGGTCCTCGACGACCTCAGCTTTAGCGTGCAGCGCGGCGACCTCGTACACCTGCGCGGGCCGAACGGCGCTGGCAAAAGCACGCTGCTGCGCGCCCTCGCCGGCCTGACCGAACGTGCCGGCGACATCACCCTCGACCGGCACGCCCCGCACACCCTCGCCGCCCGCGCGCGCTTCGCATACGTCCCCGACGACGCCCCCCTGTACGACGACCTGACCGTCCAGGAACACGTCCGGTTCACTGCCCTCGCGTACGGCGTCCCCGAAGGCCCCCTGCTGGACGCGCTCGCGCGGTTCGGCCTGCACGACCACCTTCTGCCGCTGCCCGGCGGCCCTGTCCCGCGGGCAGCGGCAGAAGGTGGCGCTGGCACTCACCGTCGGCCTCGCCCGGCCGGTCACGCTGCTCGACGAACCCTTCAACGCTCTCGACGCCGCCCGTGACGCCCTGCGCGCCGCCCTCGCCACGCTGATCGCCGAGGGCCGCGCCGCGCTGCTCACCACGCACACGGACGACCTGACCGGCCTGCCCGTGCGCGCCCTCGACCTGCAGGACGGCCGAGTGCGTGAGGCCGCCCGGTGAACGCCGCGCGGTTCGTGCGGACCATGACCCTCCGGCGTGCGCGAGCGCGTGGTAGCGCTGGGCCCGCGAAACCGGCCTGGTCAGCGCGGGCCTGAGCCTGGCTGTGGCCGCGCTGATCGGGCTGGTGAGCGCCGTGCAGCTCACACCTGCGCTGCCCTGGCCGGCGACCCTCCCCACGCTGGTCGGCGTCGTGATCGGTACACCCTGGCTCGCCACGACCCCCGCCTCGCCCTGGCCGCCCCTGCACCTCGACGAGCGCGACGCCGCGCACCTGCTGACCGCACCCGTGGACGCCCGCGCTGCTGTGGCCGCGCCTGCGGGCCGCCGCGCCCGCCACGCTGCTCGCCCTGACTGGCGCGGTCGCCCTCGCGGCGCTGTTTCCGGCCCTCGCCGGGACCATCCTGGCCCTGCCCGCCCTGGCCGCCACCCGACCGGCCCTGACCCTGCTCGCCGGACGTCCCGGCCAGGCCCGCCCGGGCCTGCTCGGGGCGCTCGTGTTCCTGATGGGCACGCTGGCCCTCCCGCCCGCCGTCGCCGCCAGCGCGGTCATGCTCATCGCGTGGGCGCTCCCCTTCCACCCCCACTGGGCGGACCCGCCATGGACGCTCGTGCCGCGCGCCCTCACGCTCGGCGCGCACCGCGCCGCCCAATGGGCCGCCCGGTAGACCGGGCGGCGGGCCCCACCGCGCCGCCGCCCTGGCCAACGTTCACGCCTTGCCTGGACGCCCCCTGCCCCGCCCGCACAGTGGGGCCCGCTGCGGGCGCCCTTGTGGCGCGCCACCTTGCACCTCCTCCGCGCCCCGCACCCGCTGCTGTGGGCGCCACTCATCCCGGTGGCCCTGATGATCGCGCCGCACCTCGACCCGCTCACGGCGGTCTTCCCACTTGCGCTGCCGCTCGCGGGCCTCGCCGCTCGCCTCGGCCCGCCCCGTCGCTGCTCCCGGTGCCCGCCCGCGCGGGGCGACTCGGACGGGCCCTGCCTGCCGCCCTGATGGGCGCCCTCCTGGCCGGGGTGGGCGGCGCCGCGCTGCTGCCCACGCCGCTCGCGCTGGTGGCCCTCGCCCTGCCGCTCGCGGCGGTGCCCCTGACCCTACGGGCGGCCGACTGGGCGGGCATGGCCGCGCCGGACCTCACCGTGCGCCTCGCGTGCGCCCTGCTCCCCGCCGGCATCGCCATGGCCTGCAGCGCCGCCGGCCTCACGGCGCTCGCCGGGCCGCTCCTGGTGGGTGCCGGGCTGCTCAGCCTCCGCTGACCTCCGCCATCTGGCCGATGACCGCCCGCCGCGTGGGTGGCACCATGGCGACACTGCCCGGAGTGCCGGGAGTTGCCTGTCGCCCCACTCAAGGAGCCCGCCCGACGTGACCGACCTGACCCTCTGACTGCCCCCAGAACCCCCCTTCTGACCGCCGCGCACGCGGCGGGCGCGTCCGAGAGGTCCGTCATGTCCCTGCACCTTGTGGGTGTCGCCGCACGCCACGGCGACCACCCGGTCTTCCAGAACGTCACCTTCACCCTGCCCGCCGGGGAACGCGCCGCATTGATCGGCGAGAACGGCAGCGGCAAGACCACGCTGCTGCGCGTCATCGCGGGCCTGCACGCGCCCGACGCGGGCACCGTGCACGTCACCGGCCGCGCCGCGTACCTCGAACAGGCCGAGCACCTCAGCGGCGCCACCCTGCTGGACGCCGCGCTGCCCGGCGCCATCCGCGACGCGCGCGCCACCTTCGACGCCGCCGCGCAGGCCCTCACCGACCCCACCCCGGACGCCCTCGCGCGCTTCGCCGACGCTGAGGCCGCGTACCAGGCCGCCGGCGGGTACGACGCCGAAACGCGCGCCCGTGCCGTCCTCACGGGCCTGCACCTCGACCCGGACGCGCCCGCGCACGCCCTGTCCGGCGGGCAGACCCGCCGCGCCCTGCTCGCGCGCCTGCTGCTCACGGACGCTGACCTGCTGCTGCTCGACGAACCCACCAACCACCTCGACGCGGCCGCGCAGGCGTGGCTCGCCGCGTACCTGCGCGCCACGCCCGCCGCGTGCCTCATCGCCTCCCACGACCGCGCGTTCCTCGACGAGACGTGCACGCGCACCCTCGAACTGGAACGCGGCACCCTCACCGCGTACCCCGGCCCGTACACCGAAGCGATGCAGGTCAAAGCCACGCTGCGCGCCGCTCAGGCCCGCGACCACGCCGCCGCCCAACGCAAACGCGCCGCGCTCACGCAGGAAGCGTCCCGGCTGCACTCCGCCGGCGAGAGCGCCGGACGGTTCAACCCCGCCCGCGCCGGCAACCAGGCGAAAATCCTCGCCAAGAACAAGGCCGAGAGCGTCAGCAACACCCTCGCCAGCCGCGCGCGCACGCTGGAGCGCCGCCTGGAACGCATGGACGTCGTCGAGAAACCCTACGAGGACCACCGCGAGCTCCGTCTGGACCTGCCGCCCATGCCGCCCGGTCCGAGCGAGGTGGCCACCCTGAGCGGTGTCACGTTCGCGCGCGCCGACCAAATCGTCCTGCACGACCTCACCCTGCACGTCCGCCGCGGCGACCGCCTCGCGCTGGTCGGCCCGAACGGCAGCGGCAAAACCACCCTGCTGCACCTCCTCACGGGCAACCTCACGCCCGACGCGGGCAGCGTCACGCGCGGCGCGGGCCTGCGCGTCGCCACGCTCGGGCAGCACGCCGACGAACTCGAACGGCACGCCACCATCGCCGACGCGCTCCTCGCCGCGAACCCCGCCCTCACCCGCCACCAACTGCACGAGGTCGCCGCGCACCTCGGCCTGCCCGGCCAGCCGGACCGCCCCCTGAGCGCCCTGTCCGGCGGGCAGCGCACCCGCCTGATCCTCGCGCGCCTCAGCGTCACCCGCGCGCACCTGCTGCTGCTCGACGAACCCACCAACCACCTCGACGCGCGCGCCACCGACGCCCTCGAAGCGACCCTGCGCGCCTTTCCCGGCACGGTCGTGCTCGCCACGCACGACCGCCGCCTCATCCAGAACGTCGCCACGCGCGTCCTGCGCCTCCCCGCAGCGCACGAGGAGGCCCCGCAAACCCCGACCTAACGCCCGGGGTGGCGCTCGGCCATCCGCGCGTTGAACGCGGCGCTGCCGCCGCGCGGAATGCTGAGCGTCCGCCAGTCCGCGCCGCGCAGGTGCCGCGCGAGGAACACCAGCTGGTACACGTGCCCGCTGTAATGCGCCACCTGCCGCTGCACCGCCGCGAGCACCGTGTGCGCCTCCCCCCGAATCGTGACCGTACGCGTCAGGTCCTCGGGCGTCAGGCGCTCCAAAGCCGCCAGGAACACCGCCCACCCCGCGTCCCAGCGGGCCAGCAGCGCCGACACGTCCAGGCCCTGATCGTCGAACTCGGCGTCGCGGTCCCGGGCGGCGCTCTCACCGTCTGCGTCCGGGAAGCCCGCCCAGCGGGACTGCATGTTCCCCGCGAGGTGCTGCACGATGACCGCGGCGCTGTTCTCGTCCGGGCCGAGGGCCGCGTGCCACTGTTCCGCGCGGAGCTGCGCGAGTGCCCCCGCGCCCAGGTCCCGCACGGCCTGCATCCGCGTGATCGTTTCCGCCAGGAACACCGCGCCCACGTCCAGTTGCGTCATGCGCCCAGCATAAGCGTGCCGGGACAGCGCTCCCCGCGGGTGGGCACATCTGCGTGGCCGCGTCACGGCCAGCGTGCACAATGGCCGCATGACAGACGCTGATGGTCCCCGCGCGTCGTTTCGCCTGGGCGGATGTCTCACGGCCCTGCTGGGCGTGGCGCTGGTGTGCGGCGCAGGGTACGTGCTCGGCGCCAGCCTGTTCCTGATGGGCTTCAATGACAACGGCGATCCTGACGGCGCGCACCTCGGGCAGACCATCATGACGGCCGGCGTGGTGGGCGGCGTGATCGGGCTGGTGCTCATCGTCGTGGGCCTGGGCCTGAGCGTCCGCTGGACCGTCCCGCCCCTGCCCGCCACGCCGGACGAGCCGGCCAGCGCGAGCGACGACCCGGCTTCTCACGCCTGAACAGCGCGGTCGGGGCGTGACGCCGCGCGGCGTTACGCCCCGACCGCACCCCCGATCAGTACTCGATCTTCTCGGTGCTGTGCGTCCACGCCCTGAAGGCTTCGAGGCTTTCCTCGCGGCCCTCGGGCAGCATGGGCAGCGCGCGCTCCGCTTTGGGTTTGTCGAGCTCCTGATAAATAAACTGGTCGCTGAACCCGATGGCGTCCGCGTCGGCCTGCGTGCATCCGTAGTGCACGCGCTGCAGCCGCGCCCAGTAGATCGCGCCCAGGCACATCGGGCACGGCTCGCAGCTGGTGTAGATCTCGCAGTCGGACAGGTCGAACCGCCCGAGCTTCGCGGCGGCCGCGCGAATCGCGGTGACTTCCGCGTGCGCGGTCGGATCATTCGAGGCCGTGACGTTGTTCGCGCCGCGCGCGATGATTTCACCGTCCTTGACGATGACGGCGCCGAACGGGCCGCCGTGGCCGCTGGTAACGTTCTCGAGGGCGAGGCGCGCGGCCTCCTGCATGTGCGTGCTGGTCATGTGAACTCCAAAAGCCGCCGGCCTGACGTGCGCGAGCCCGCGCGTGGCGGGGCGGCGCATGGTTCAGCGCGAGTCGTTCCATGAGGAACGCGGGCGGCCCCCTGGTTATCCATGCAGAACAGCGGGCACCCACAGGGTAGCAGAACGCCCCCGCCCGTCTGATGAGGGACGCCGCCGTGCGATGATGCGCGCATGAACCGCATCCTGATCACCGGCGCGGCCGGCGAGATCGGGCGCGCGCTGCGCGCCCAGCTGCCCGCGCTGTTTCCCGACACCGAGCGCCCCACCCTGCGCCTCACGGACATCGCGCCACTCGGCGAGGCCGGGGCAGGGGAGGAGGTCATGCAGGCGGACCTGACGGACGCCGCGCAGATGCTGGAGGTGCTGCGGGGCGTGGACGGCGTGGTGCACCTGGGCGGCATCCCGAACGAGCACACGTACGACATGATCCGCCGCGTGAACATGGACGGCACGCAGCACGTGTACGAGGCGGCGCGTCAGGCAGGCGCGCGCCGCGTGGTGTTCGCGTCGAGCATCCACACGGTCGGGTACCACCCGCGCACACCCATCACGCCGGACGTGCCGGTGCGCCCAGACACGTTCTACGGCGTGAGCAAGGTGTTCGGCGAGGCGCTCGGGCGGATGTACGTGGAGAAGCACGGCCTGGAGGTCGTGAACGTCCGCATCTGCTCGTTCCAGGAGCGGCCGCGGGACCGTCGGCACCTCAGCACGTGGCTGAGCCCGCGTGACGCGGCGCAACTGGTGTACCGGGGGCTGACGGCGCCGGGCATCACGTACCTGACGGTGGCGGGCATCAGCGGGAACACGCGCGCGTGGATGACGCCGGACGGGTGGGACGCCCTGGGGTACGTGCCGCAGGACGACGCGGAGGCGTACGCGAGTGAGGTCGAGCCCCTGCACGGGCCGGAGGACGCGATCAGCGAGCGGACGCAGGGAGGCGTGTTCACCGAGCCCGATTACGTGGGCCTGGCGAAGTAACCAGGGCAGACCCGGCGGGTACAGAGGCCTGAACGTGCCGGAAGCATCGCCGGACTCTGTGCTGGTCGAGTTGGCATGGCTGGCGCTCCGAGCGGTGCTGGCCACCGTCACCCTGCTCCCAGCCGCACCACCGGAAGCCCGCACCCGAGGCGCTCGAAGCTGCTGCGCGGGCACCTCGATCTCACGCCCCTGAGCCTCCTCGGTCGAGGCCGCCCCTCTGGGCCGCGTCGCCGCCTTGCGCTAGAGGAGCGGGACACGGCCGTGCCGCCGACAGGTTGGTTGAGCAGCCCGGCCGAGGTACCGGGCGCGCCTCGGCCCTGGACGGTTACACCTCGGTCGCCCAGAGGTCCTGCGGCGTTTCCCGGCGGCGAATGACGCTCCATTCGCCGTCCCAGAGGACCTCCATGGGGCGCGAGCGCGTGAGGTACGTGCTGCTCATGCTCGCGCCGTACGCGCCCGCCTCCCCGACCGCGATGACCGCGCCCACGTGCGGCTCCGGGAGGCGCACATCCCGCGCGAGCAGGTCGCCGCTCTCACACGCCGGGCCAGCCAGGTCGTACGTCTGCACGTCCGCGCCGCTCCACAGCGCCTGCACGGGATGCTGCGCGCCGTACAGCATGGGCCGCAGCAGTTCCGTCATGCCCGCGTCGATGAGTGCGAAGGACCGCCCGGTGCGTTTCAGGCCGACCACGCGCGTGAGCAGCGCGCCCGCGCCCGCCACGAGGTACCGGCCCGGCTCCACCCACACCTGCGCGCCAAACGCCGACGCTGCCTCACGCGCCCGCGCGGCGATGCCGTGCAGGTCCGCGTCGAGGCTCCAGCCGCCGCCCACGTCCAGCACCTCCAGCGGCCCCGTGAGCGGCGCGAGGTCCGCGAGGCGCGCGAACGCCCGCTCGAAATCCGCCGCATCCCGGATGGCACTCCCAATGTGCACGTGCAGGCCGCGCGCGTCATGCCCCGCCGCGCGCAGCGCCGCCAGCACGTCCGCGGCCACGTCGAGGCGCACGCCGAACTTGCTGATGGCCGCGCCCGTCGCGAGGTGGTCGTGCGTGCTCACGTCCAGCGCCGGGTTCACGCGCACCAGCGCCCTGGAGCGCGGCGGGAGGAGCGCCACCTCCTCCTCGCGGTCCACGATGAACGTCGCGCCGAGCGCCGCGCCGAGCGTGTACTCTTCCGCGCTTTTCGCCGGGCCGTTCACGAGAACGTCGTCGCCGCGCGCGCCCACCTCGCGCGCGCGGTGCAGTTCCCCCAGGCTCACACACTCGAACCCGATGCCGCGCGCCTGCAGGCGCCGCAGGACGGTGAGATTCGAGTTGGCTTTCATCGCGTACGAGACGCGCGCGTGCCCGAACGCCGCGCGCACCCGCCCCACGGCCGCGTCGAGTTCAGCAGCGTCGTACACGTAGAGGGGCGTTCCAAAACGCTCGGCGGCGTCGAGCAGCAGGTCGGAGGCGATCACCGCCCTATCGTACGGCGGGCGTGAGGCTCCGCGCGATGCGCACTCTATGAACGTCCTCCGGTACACGATGCGGTCCCCCGGCAGGAACCCGGACAGCATGAAGACGCGTCGCTGCGCACGGACGTGACGTGCAACCCGCCGGTCTCCTCGAACTGTCAGCGAGGTTCGCGTTGACGGTGAGGCGGTCCAGCACGAACGGTGCGTACGCCGCGAACGCGCGCACTTCCACCTCCCCGTCCGGCGTGCGCCAGCGGCGACCATCGCCGTTGTCCGGCTCCGGTGCCGCGCGGACAAGGTGCGTGGGGACGTCCACCCGGAGCCCAAAGTCGGGCGTTCAGGACGGCCCCTCACGGGGACGCCGCGAGTGCCGGCGACGGCAGGGCCAGCGGAAGCGAGAAGCGCACACTTCAGGCTCCGCGTGCGCGCGAACCGTCAGGGTCGGATGGGCGTGCCCTCCCCGATGGGGCGCCCCTCGTCCCCTGCACCAGGAGCCCGACCCGCCCGTGCAGGCGTACACCGGCAGGCCGTACGTGCAGTTCGGGCCTGCCGTCGAAGTGCGCGCACGCCACCAGCTCCAGCCTGGTGAGGTCGCTGGCCCCGGGAGTGTCGCTGTATGCGCCCAGGAACGCCGTGCCGATGGTTGGCGTGCTCAACACCGAACCGGCGCTCACGCCGACGAACACCCCGCTGACGTCCGCCCATGCGCGCGCAGGGCGTGTCAGCCCATGTTCCCGCCGGCGAAGTGAATGGCGTCGCACGCGAGGTGTCCCGCCCACGCAGCGCGCGTGGTCCCTCCGCTTCGCGCGGCGCCACGCGCGGTCCGGGTCGCCGCTGCTCAGCACGAACCCCGCCCGAGCAGCGCGACCAGCTCGCGGTCCACGCAGGCGTCGCCGGACGCTTCCTGGGCGCTGTACGGCACCAGCGTTCGTCGGCGCATGACGCCCGTTAACGTGGCGGCCCGCGCACCCCGCTGGATCCGCCACGTGACGCAGGAGGGAACACCG
The DNA here is from genome assembly GCF_000186385.1 of Deinococcus maricopensis DSM 21211. NCBI lineage: Bacteria > Thermotogati > Deinococcota > Deinococci > Deinococcales > Deinococcaceae > Deinococcus > Deinococcus maricopensis. The sequence continues at coordinate 2,845,152 of NC_014958.1, read as the reverse complement.
CTCGTGACCCGCCCCACCCTTGACGCGCCCCGCGGCTGCTACTCTCGGCAGTTGCGATGACCGACATGAGCGGAGGAACCGGAAAACGAGTGTTGTGCGCCATGTCTGGCGGCGTGGACTCCAGCGTGAGCGCCCAGCTGCTCAAAGACCAGGGCTATGACGTGATTGGCGCCATGATGCGCTTCTGGCCCGACAACAAACGCACGGACACCTTCGATTCCTGCTGCTCGCCCGACGCCGCGTACGAGGCGCGCCGCGTGGCGGACCAGGTGGGCGTGCCGTTCTATCTGCTGGATTACCGTGACGAGTTCAAGCGCAACATCATGGACCCGTTCCTTGAGGATTATGCGCGGGGCCGCACGCCGAACCCCTGCGTGAACTGCAACACCAAGGTGAAGTTCGACGCGCTCGTCAAGAAGGCCCGCATGCTCGGCTGCGAGTACGTCGCGACCGGCCATTATGTGCGCCGCGAGGACGTGCCCACCGCGGACGGCGGCGTGGAGGTGCAGTTCCACCGCGGCGACGACCCCCGCAAGGACCAGACGTACTTCCTGTGGGGCACGCCCCGCGACGCGCTGAAGTACATCCTGTTCCCGGTCGGGCAGATGGAGAAGCCCCGCGTGCGCGAGATCGCCGAGGAGCACGGCCTGCTCACGGCGCAGAAGCCGGAAAGTCAGAACATCTGCTTCGTGCCGGGCGCCGTGAAGGACTTCGTGGCGGAGTTCGTGCCGCAGCGCACCGGGTACATCGTGGACATCCACACGGGCGACGTGGTCGGCGAGCACCTGGGCACGCAGTTCTACACGCTCGGGCAGAAGAAGGGCCTGGGGCTGTACAAGACGCACGAGGTGCGCTTCGTGGTGCACCTCGACCCGGACACGAACATCGTGTGGGTCGGCGATCAGGTGGACTGCCAGTGGACGGGCGTACGGGCGCGCGGCGCGAACTACCTGCTGGACGTCGCGGACTTGCCGCAGGAAGTGGACGTGCAGGTCCGCTACCGCACGAAGCCCGTGCGCGCGCGGGTGCTGCGCGCTGACGAGGACGGGTTCGAGCTGGCGTTCGCGGAGGCGCAGTTCGCGGTGACGCCCGGGCAGAGCGCCGTGCTGTACGACGGCACGCGCCTGCTCGGCGGCGGCCTGATCGAGGATCACGTGCGGGACCTGCCCGCCGTGCGCCTGCCAAAGCGTCGGCCCGTCGCGGTGGCGGCGCCGTAACACCAAGAAAGGAGGCCCAGGCGAATGCCTGGGCCTCCTTTCTTGGTCTGCCTCAGTCGGGGCGGACGGTGAACGGCGCGCCCGTGCGGGCCTGCACCTGCTCCAGGGTCGCGCCCGGCTGGAGTTCCACCAGCACGAGCGCGCCCGCTTCCACGCGGAACACGGCGAGTTCCGTGACGATGCGTTCCACCACGCCGAACGCCGTGGCGGGCAGCGTCAGCGCGGGCACGATTTTCGGCGTGCCGTCCCGTTCGGTGTGCGTCATCGTGACGATCACGCGCCGCGCGCCCGCGCACAGGTCCATTGCGCCGCCCACGCCCAGCACGGCCTTGCCGGGTACCGCCCAGTTGGCGATGTCGCCGCTGGCGCTCACCTGCAGCGCGCCGATGACGCAGGCGTCCACGTGCCCGCCGCGGATCATGCCGAAGCTCGCGCTGCTGTCGAAGAACGCGCACCCATCACGCATGCTCACGGGCTGCTTCCCGGCGTTCACGAGGTCCGGGTCGACCTCGTCCGGGGTGGGCGTCTCGCCGAAGCCGAGCACGCCGTTCTCGCTGTGCAGGAACACGTTCAGGCCGTTCAGGTAGCGGGGCACGAGCGCGGGAATGCCGATCCCGAGGTTCACGATGTCATGCTCGCGCAATTCCCGCGCGGCGCGTGCCGCGATGACGTCGCGCGTGCCCATGGTGGGCGCCGTGGTGCTGGCCTGTGCCGTTGCCTGAGTCATGTTCCTGCCTCCTGAGGTGAGTGGGTCGCGCGCGTTCAGTTGGTGGCGCGCGGACGACCCGCTGCGCTCGGGGTGAGGTTCACCTCACCCGGGCGTCAGTCGTACTTGACGCTGATGACCGTGAACTTCTGCTGCCCTTTGGGCAGGTTCACGACGACCATGTCGCCGGTGCCGTGTCCGGCGAGGGCCTGGCCGAGCGGGCTGTGGTCGCTGATTTTGCCTTTGAGGGCGTCCGCTTCGTACGTGCCGACGATCTCGATGTCGCGCTCGTTGCCTTTGGCGTCTTTCACGCGGACCTTCGCGCCGAGGCCGATGCCGGTTTGGCTGCCTTCCTCGACGATCTGCGCGCGGGACAGCTGGTCTTCGAGTTCGAGGATGCGCGCCTCGTTCTCGGACTGCTGCATGCGCGCCTCGTCGTACGCGGCGCTTTCGCGGATGTCGCCGTCCGCGAGGGCGCTGCCCATGTACTCGCTGATCTGTTCGCGGCGGGTGGTCTGAAGGTATTCGAGGGTTTCGCGGAGCTTGTCGTAGCCCTTGCGGGTCATGGTGATTTTTTCTCGGGTCATAAGCGAAACACCAGTATACCGCCGGGGCCACCGTCGCCGGGAGGCACCCCCGCCAGAAGACCTACTTGAGCATCTCCTGCACGCTCTTCACGTCCGTGATGAGCGTGCGCGCGCGCGTGAGGCGTGACACGAACACGTGCGGGGTGTGCACCGCTTCCGGGTCAAGGGCGCCCACGGGGACGACGTCGTCCACTTCCGCTACGGTGACGCGCGCGGCGCTCGCCATGGCGGGGTTAAAGTTCTGCTGCGTGCGCGCGTAGTGCAGGTTCCCGTACGCGTCGGCGGTGCGGGCGCGCACGAGCGCGAAGTCCGCCGTGAGCGGCGCTTCGAGGACGTGCAGTCGCCCGCCGATCTCGCGCTGCTCCTTGCCTTCGGCGAGCAGGGTGCCCGCGCCGACCGGCGTGAAGAATCCGCCCAGGCCCGCGCCGCCCGCGCGGATCGCTTCCGCGAGGGTGCCCTGCGGGAGCAGCGTGACGCTCAGTTCGCCGCGCTCCACGGCCGCGACGACTTCCGGGTTGCTGGTGAAGTAGCTGCCGATGGCGCGGCGGATGCGCCCCAGGCCGAGCAGGCGCGACAGGCCCTTCCCGCCGGGTTCGCCGAGGTTGTTGCTGATAATGGTGAGGTCGCTCGCGCCGTGTTCGCACAGCGCGTCGATGAGCGTGAGGGGCGCGCCGACCAGCCCGAACCCGCCGACCATGATGGTCATGCCGTCCTGAAGGCCGTCCAGCGCGGCGAGCGCGGACTCGAACTCCTTGTTCACGGTCCTCACTAGAGCACGCGCTGCCCGCGCGCGGGAAGGCCGAAGCGCACAGCGCGGGCGGCGTGGAAGCGGGAGCCTGCCAATCGCGCAGGCCCCCATACTTGGCAATTGCTACCTGCGCTTCATTTGGCGCGCACGAGGTCCGCGAGGACCCCGTCGATCCACTGCACCACCGGGCGGATCTGCGCCTCGATCTCCGCGTCCTCGCTGGCGTCACTGTCCGTGTTCGCGTACAGGTACGCCACGCGCCCGCCGTCCGGCAGTTCCACGTACCCGCTGAGCGTCAGCAGGCGCCACCCGCTGCCCGCTTTCGCGCCCCAGTACGTGAACTTCAGGGTGGGCGCTTTCGGGCGGCAGCAGCCCTGCGCCATCACGTTCCGGAACGTCCGGTTCGTCGTGACCTTCAGGTCGTTGCGCGTGAACGCGACCTTCAGCGCGTCCGTGAAGCTGCGCGGCGTGGCGTTGTTGAACAGCAGCGTGTCCACCTGCGGGTCGTACCGGTCGCTCTTGAAGTACGCGTCCACCTCGCGGCGCAGCGCGTCCGGGTCGACATTCAGGGCCGCGGTGGTGAGCGCGCGCGAGCGTTCCAGGCGCGCGTCGCGCGGGAGGGCGTACTGCGCTTCCGCGCTGGCGCGCAACTCCGTGCGGGTCAGCGCCGGGAACAGCTGCGGCAGCTGCCCGGCCTGCGCGGCCCAGTACGCCTTGTTCGGCGTTTCCACGCGCACGCACGGGCCGCCCGCGCGCACGGCGAGGTCCGCGACGGCCCGCACGCCCGTCGCGCGGTGCAGGATGTCCGCGGCGGTGTTCTCGCTGTTCACGATGGAGCGTTCCAGCAGCGTCCCGAGCGCGTTCGTGCCGCGCGAGTACCCTTCGATGCTGCGGTTCGCCGGCGTGCTCGTGACCCGGGTGCTGAGGTTCAGGCGGCCGGCGTCCACGTCCCGCAGGACGCTCCACGCCACCAGCGTCTTGTACGCGCTGGCGAGCGGCACCACGCGGTCCGCGTCGAGGCCCACGGCCGCGACGGGCGCGAGCGTCCTGGCGTCGAAGCGTTCTGCGTAGAACGCCACGCGGCCCGTCACGAGGTCCGGCAGGGGCTGCGTGGGCTCGGGCACGTCCGGGCCGGTCCCGCACGTCAGGGTCGTCAGGGTGATTTCGGGCGTCTGCGCCGCGAGCGGCAGGGGCGCGCTCGCCAGCGCCGGCAGCAGCAGCGTCGAGAGGAAAAAGGGGAGGGGCATCACCCGGTTGTACCGCGAACCCACCGGCCGGAAGGCCGCGTTTCGTTGCGGAGCGCTGATCCATGTATACTGGAATCCCGGAGGCCGAGCGCTTCCGATTTTTCGTTTTTTGCTCCCGGCCAGTGGGGGCGGCGCTCGGAAACGCATGAAATACATCTTCGTGACCGGCGGCGTCGTCAGCAGCCTCGGCAAGGGCGTGGCAACCGCGAGCCTCGGAGCGCTGCTGCGCGCCCGCGGCCTGAAAGTCACCGCCGTCAAAATCGACCCGTACATCAACATCGACGCGGGCACCATGCGCCCGTACGAGCACGGCGAGGTGTTCGTGACCGCGTCCGGCGCGGAAACCGACCTCGACCTCGGCAACTACGAACGCTTCCTCGACCTCGATGTGCCCGAAGGCAGCAACATCACCACCGGACAGGTGTACCAGGAAGTCATCCGCCGCGAGCGCGCCGGCGATTACCTGTCGCAGACCGTGCAGGTCATCCCGCACGTCACCGACGAGATCAAGCGCCGCATCCGCGTGGCCGGGGAACGCGCCGGCGCGGAAGTCGTGATCGTGGAGGTCGGCGGCACCGTCGGCGACATGGAAAGCCTGCCGTTCCTGGAGGCCATCCGCCAGTTCCGCTTCGACGAGGGCGACGAGAACACCCTGTACCTGCACCTCACGCTCGTGCCGTACCTCGGCACCAGCAACGAGTTCAAGACGAAGCCCACGCAGCACTCCGTGGCGGCCCTGCGCTCGTACGGCATCAGCCCGGACATCGTGATGGTCCGCAGCAAGGAGAAACTCCCGCAGGACATCACCCGCAAGATCGCGCTGTTCACCAGCGTCCGCGGCGAGCGCGTGTTCAGCAGCTTCGACGTGCCGCACATCTACGAGGTGCCGCTCGCGCTCGAGGAGCAGGGGCTCGGCAAGGCCGTGGAGGACCTACTGCGCCTGGAGCGCACGCACCCGAACCTGGGCGTGTGGCAGAACGCCGTGAACGTCATCAAGAAGCCCGAGCGGGAAGTGACCATCGCCATCGCCGGGAAGTACACGGCCATGCCGGACGCGTACCTGAGCCTGCTCGAAAGCCTCACGCACGCGGGCGTCGCGAACGGCGCGCGCGTGAACGTGAAGTGGGTGAACGCCGAGGAAATCGAGGGCGACATCGAAGGGCAGTTCGAGGGCGCGCACGGCATCCTCGTGCCCGGCGGCTTCGGCATCCGCGGGATCGAAGGCAAGGTGTGCGCGGCGCAGTACGCGCGCGAGCGCGGCGTGCCGTACCTCGGCATCTGCCTCGGCATGCAGATCGCCGTGATCGAGTACGCCCGCCACAAAGCGGGCCTGACCGGCGCGAACAGCGCCGAGTTCGACCCGTACGCGCCGCACAAGGTCATTGACCTGATGCCGGAGCAGCTGGAGGTCGCGGGCATGGGCGGCACCATGCGCCTCGGCGACTGGCCCATGGAACTCCGCGCGGACACGCGCATCGCGGAGCTGTACGGCGTGCCGCAGGGCGGCGTCGTCATGGAACGCCACCGTCACCGCTACGAGGTGAACCCCGCGTACGTGGAGGCGCTGCAGGACGCTGGCCTGACCATCAGCGGCGTAACGCCCGGCATGGCGGGGCGCGGCGCGGGCCTGGTGGAAAGCATCGAGCTGCCCGGCCACCCGTTCTTTGTGGCGCTGCAGGCACACCCGGAATTCAAGAGCCGCCCCATGCGCGCCAGCCCGCCGTTCGCAGGGTTCATCGCGGCGGCCCTCAAGAACACCTGACGCCCCTCGGGGGTGAGGCGCGGCCCTGCACCCCCGCCTGCGCAGATGGCGGACGGCGCGCCGCGCGTGATCTGGTACGCTCCTCGTATGCAACGCGTGACGGCGATGTGGTGGCCCGGCTGAGTCCGGGAACCTTCGCCTGTCCTGGCGCGCCCGGAATGTCTTCCGGGCGCGCCTGTTTTTGCCTGTCCTGAGGAGGACCGTATGCGCCAACGCATCCTGACCGGAGACCGTCCCACCGCCCCGCTGCACATCGGCCACTACGTCGGCTCGCTGCAAAGCCGCGTGCGCCTGCAGCGCGAGTACGACACCTTCATCCTGATTGCGGACGTGCAGGCCCTCACGGACACCTTCGAGCATCCCGAACGGGTCCGCGCGAACGTCCTGCAAGTCGCCCTCGACTACCTCGCGGTGGGCCTGGACCCGCAGGCGTGCACGTTCGTGGTGCAGTCGATGGTGCCGGAAATCGCGGAGCTCACGGTGCTGTACCTGAACCTCGTGACGGTGTCGCACCTGCGGCAGAACCCGACCGTCAAACACGAGATCGCGCAGAAGGGCTTTGGTGAGAACGTCCCGGCGGGCTTTTTCGTGTACCCGGTGTCGCAGGCGGCGGACATCACGGCGTTCGGCGCGCACCTCGTCCCCGTCGGCGATGATCAGTTGCCCATGATCGAGCAGACGAACGAGATCGTGCGGCGCTTCAACCGCCTGTACGCCCCGGTGCTCACCGAGACGAAGGCGCTGGTGGGGGAGACGGCCCGTCTGCCTGGCACGGACGGCCGCGCGAAGATGAGCAAGAGCCTCGGCAACGCCATCTTCCTGTCGGACAGCGTGGACGAGGTGGCCCGCAAGGTGCGCGGCATGTACACCGACCCGAACCACCTGCGCGCCGACGACGCTGGCACGGTGGAGGGCAACCCGGTGTTCGCGTACCTCGATGCGTTCGACCCGGACCGCGCGGGCGTGGACGCGTTGAAGGCGCACTACCGCCGTGGCGGCTTGGGTGACGTGAAGGTGAAGCGGCGTCTGCTGGAGGTGCTGGACGGGACGCTCGCTCCGATTCGCGCGCGCCGCGCGGAGTACGCCCGGGACCTGGGGTACGTACGCGGCGTCGTGCAGGCGGGTACGCAGCGGGGCCGCGCCGTGGCGGCCTGCACCATGGGCGCGGTGCGCGCGGCCATGCAGCTCGACTACTTTGCGGAGGACGGTGGCGTGGTCGGGACGCCCAGCGCCGTGAGCGCGGCGTCCAGCTGACGTTCGAGGTGTGCGAGGTCGCCGTCGTTCTCGAGCGTGATGGTGGCGCGGCGGCGCTTCTCGGCGCCGGGCATCTGCGCGGCGTCGCGGGCGAGGACCTGTTCGGCGCGCAGGCCGTCGCGGGCGGTCACGCGCGCCACGCGCACGTCGAGTGGGGCGTCCACGAGGAGGGTGGCGTCCATGCTGGCGTCCAGGCCACCCTCGAACAGCAGGGGGACGTCCTGCACGACCCACGCGGCGCCTGCCTGGGCAGCTTGCGCTTCCTGCGCGGCGAGGTGCGCGCGGACGCGTGGGTGGATGATGCCGTTCAGGGTGGCGCGTGCGTCCGGGTCGCGGAACACGAGTTCGGCGAGGGCGGGGCGGTGCAGCCCGCCCGGCTGGACGTACTGCGGGCCGAGCTGCGCGGCCACCTCGGCGAGGGTGGCGGGGTGGCTGCTGACGGCGTGCGCGGCGGCGTCGGCGTCGAGGACGGGCAGGCCGCGGGCGCGCAGCAGGTGCGCGACGGTGCTCTTGCCGCTGCCGATGCTGCCGGTCAGGCCCAGTCGTCGGGGCGTCATGGGGGCAGTGTAGCTGCTGTGCCAGAAGAACGTGCGCTGCCTCATGCTGGACTCATACATGAAGAGTGGCGTCAGGTCACTCTCATCATTTCTGTGGACTGATGAGGTTTTTTGGCGCCTGACAAACCACAGAAAATGAGGACAGACCATGAGAAAGTCAGTTTTCTCACGTTGACTTCACCGTGGCACCGCCTGCCAGCCGCTATGATGCGCAGGATGACCCGGAGCAACGCTGCCCGCCACGACCGTGGCGCCCGCCGCCTTGCCCCTCACGGAGGTTTCCGAGTGAAGCGAACGATCATGCTGGGCCTGCTCGCCACGTTGAGCCTGAGCCAGGCCCAGGCGCAACAGACCCCGGCCGCAGCCCCCGCCCCGGCCGCCACGCCCAGCACCACCCCACCCCGCACCGGCGTGGCCACCAGCAGCTACATCGCCCTCGGACGCTACTACTACGGCCAGCAGAACTACGACGCCGCGTACATCGCGTTCCGCGCCGCCGTCGAAGCTGAGGGCACCAACCCCGACGCCCTGCTCGGCCTCGGCCGCACGCAGGTTAAACTGCGCCTCTACGGCCCCGGCATCGACACGCTCCGCCGCCTCACCACCACCGACAAGAGCAACGTCAGCGGCTACATCGCCCTCAGCGACGCTTACGTCGAACAGTACGTCGGCAGCACCGACCGCACCATCGTCAAGACCAACCTCGACCAGGCCCTGCAGGTCCTCAGCAACGCCGAAACCGTCGCGCAGGCCAGCACCGACAAGGACCTGAACCTCGCCAAGGTCTGGAACCAGCGCGCGTACGTGTACCGCCTGCGCGGCGAACCGAGCCGCGCCATCGAGGCCGCCAACAAGGCCCTCGGGTACGACCCCGAAAACGCCACCATCCTCTTCAACCTCGGCGGGCTGTACTTCGACAGTGGCAACCTCACCGCCGCCATCGACAGCCTGCAGCGCGCCGTCATCGCCAACCCCAGCGACGCGTACAGCCGCGCGTACTACGCCAAGCTCCTCGCGCTGAGCGGCAACGCCACCGCCGCGAAGGCCGAAGCGGCGCAGGCCGCGCGCCTGTCCCCGAACAGCGCGTACGCCGTCGGGCAGTACGGCGTCGTGTCGTACCTCGCCAAGGACGGCGCCACCGCCCGCGCGCAGCTGAACGCCGCCATCAAACTCGACCCGCTGCGCTACCCGGAGTTCTACTACTACCTCGGGCGCCTGAGCCTCGACAGCAACCAGCTCGCCGAGGCCCGCGCGAACTTCACCAAGGCCACCGCGCTCGGCAGCACCAACGCCGAGTACTTCGCGTACCTCGGTCAGGCGTTCGAGCGCAGCGCCGGCGGCCTCCCCGCCGACCGCCTCAAAGCCCGCGACGCCTACACCCGCGCGCTGCAGCTGCAGCCCGGCTACAAACTCGCGCAGGACGGCCTGAACCGCACCAAGTAAATCCTGCAGGCGCGCGGCCCCCTCACGCACCGTGAGGGGGCCGCGCCCTGTAGCGTGGCCGCCGCCGTTGAGTGCGCTGCCCAGGCATGCTAGAGTCTTCGTTTGGGTGCCCCCCGTGTCTCCCTCTGCCGTGCTCGAGCGTCGCGGCGGCCACAGAGACGACGTGTCGCTGGCGCGGGGACGGCCATCTCAATGCTTAACGCTCGGAGGATCACCATGTACATCGGCATGAAACAACTGCTCGAAGCGGGCGTGCACTTCGGCCACGAAACCAAGCGCTGGAACCCCAAATTCAAGCGCTTCATCTTCGCGGAACGCAACGGCATCTTCATCATCGACCTGCAGAAGACCCTGAAGCAGATCGACCGCAGCTTCGACTACATCAAGGACCTCAGCGAGCGCGGCGGCACCATCCTGTTCGTCGGCACCAAGAAGCAGGCCCAGGAAATCGTCGAACTCGAAGCGCGCCGCAGCGGCATGCCCTACGTCACGAGCCGCTGGCTCGGCGGGATGCTCACCAACTTCCGCACCATGCGCACCCGCATCGACCGCCTCAACGAACTCGACGACATGTTCGAGAGCGGCCGCATCAACGACCGCCCCAAAGCCGAACGCATCCAGCTCGGCAACGAGCGCGAGCGCCTGCTCCGCTATGTCGGTGGCATCCGCAAGATGACCCGCATGCCCGACGCGATCTTCGTCGTCGACCCCACCAAGGAAGTCATCGCGGTGCAGGAAGCCAACAAGCTCGGCATTCCCGTCATCGCGCTCGCCGACACCGACAGTGACCCGGACGTCATCGACTACATCGTCCCCGGCAACGACGACGCGATCCGCAGCATCCAGCTGATCACGCACCGCATCGGCGACCTGATCGTCGAAGCGCGCGGCGGCGCCGAAGACGTCAGCAGCGAACTCAGCACCGAAGAAACCGCTGACGCGGACGGCAGCACCGAAGCTGACGCCGCCGAAACCGCCCAGGCCTAAGCTTTCCCGGACGCCCTGATCGGTGCGGGCGCAGGCCGACACCGGTCAGGGCGTTTCACGAACCCCACCCCAGCACAGGAGGACACAAACATGATGGAGTCAATCAAGAAGCTGCGCGAACTCACCGGCGCCGGCATGATGGACGTCAAGAAAGCCCTCGCGGACGCCGGCAACGACGAAGACAAAGCCGTCGCGCTGCTCCGTGAACGCGGCATCGTGAAGGCCGCCAAAAAGGCCGACCGCGAAGCCAAGGAAGGCGTCGTGAAGTTCGTCGTGGACGGCAACAAAGCCGCCATCGTCGAAGTGAACAGCGAAACCGACTTCGTGGCCCGCAACAGCGACTTCCAGGCGCTCGTCGAGAAGCTCGCGCAGGCCGCCCTCCAGGCCGGCACCGACGACCTCGAAGCGTTCAAGAACGTGCAGCTTGACAGCGGCAGCACCGTCGCCGAGGAAGTCGCCGCCGCTGCCGGCCGCATCGGCGAGAACCTCGTCCTGAACCGCGTCGCCTTCATCGAAGGCAGCAACGTCGCCGGGTACGTCCACAGCAACGGCAAGATCGGCGTGCTCGTCAGCCTCGAAGGCGGCACCGAAGCGCAGGCCAAGGACGTCGCCCTGCACGTCGCTGCCGAGCGCCCCCAGTACCTCACCCGCGAGGAAGTCAACGCCGAGGACATCGAGAAAGAGCGCGAAATCCTCACCAACAAGGCGATCAACGAAGGCAAGAACGCCGACCTCGCCGCGAAAATCGTGAACGGCCAGATCGGCAAGTTCTACGAAGAAAAGGTCCTGCCCGAGCAGAAGTTCGTGAAGGACAACAGCGTCACCGTGGGCAAGATGCTCGGCGACGCCAGCGTCAAACGCTACGTGCGCTTCGAGATCGGCGCCTGAACCCACCCGGAAGCGGCCCAGCGCCGCTTCTTTTTTGGCGGCCACGGCCCCGAACAGGACGCCCCGGAGGCCACCCAGGCCACGGGGCGCCCTGCTGACCACCCACCCCGACGCGCACCCCCAGGAGGGAACATGTACCAACGCGTGCTACTGAAACTGTCCGGCGAGTTCCTCGCAGGCGAAGGCGGCACCGGCATCGCGCCCGAAGCCACCGAAAACCTCGCCCGTGAAATCAAAGCGGCGCGCGAAGCGAGCGGCGTGGAACTCTCCATCGTGATCGGCGCCGGCAACCTCTGGCGCGGCACCCGCAACGGCGCCAGCATGGACGCCACCACCGCCGACTACATGGGCATGCTCGCCACCGTCATGAACGCCATGGCCCTGCAAGACGCCCTGGAACGCCAGGGCTGCCCCACGCGCGTCATGACCGCCATTCAGATGAGTCAGGTGGCCGAACCGTACATCCGCCGCCGCGCCGTCCGGCACCTCGAAAAAGGCCGCATCGTCATCTTCGGCGGGGGCACCGGCAACCCCTTCTTCACGACCGACACGACCGCCACCCTCCGCGCCCTCGAAATCGGCGCGCAGGTCGTGCTGATGGCCAAGAGCCACGTGGACGGCGTGTACGACAGTGACCCCCGCAAGAACCCCGACGCGACGCGCTTCGACACGCTCACGCACCGCGACGTCGTGGACCGCGGCCTGGAAGTCATGGACATGACGGCCATCACGCTGTGCATGGACAAGCACCTGCCGCTCGTGGTGTTCGACATCTTCGAGCCCAGCAACCTCCAGCGCCTGCTCGCCGGCGAACGCGTCGGCACGCTCATCACCAGCGCCTGAACGTCGCCGTGAAGTTCGCGTGAACGCGCGAAGACCGCGTGTGCGCGCGGCCCGTCCAGTAGAATCACCGCATGTGAAGTGAGCCGCGCACCCGGCGTCCCCGCGGACGCCGCCGCGATCCCGGCCCACTCAGCCCCGAAGGAGAAGAGCATGAAAGAAATCTTCGCTGACACGCGCGCGCGCATGACCAAAGCCATCGAAGCGCTGGAAAACAGCATGAGCGTCCTGCGCACCGGCCGCGCCAACCCCGGGATCCTCAAGAAAATCCAGGTGGAGTACTACGGCAGCACCATGCCCATCGACCAGGTCGCCAGCATCACCGCGCCCGACGCGCGCACCCTCGTGATTCAGCCCTGGGACCGCGGCGCCATCAACCCCATCGAGAAGGCCATCCGCGACAGCGACCTCGGCCTGAACCCCAACAACAAGGGGGACAGCATCTTCATCAGCATTCCCGCGCTCACCGAGGAGCGCCGCAAGGACCTGATCAAGAACGCCAAAGGCTACGCCGAGGAAGGCCGCGTCGCGATCCGCAACGTCCGCAAGAGCGCCCTCGACGAAATCAAGAAGGTCGAAGGCGTCGGCGACGACGAAATCAAACGCGGCGAAGCGGAAATCCAGAAGATCACCGACGAATACATCAAGAAGGTCGATGACGTGCTGGACCGCAAGGAGCAGGACATCCTCGGGTGAGCGCCACGCGCGACACCCACCCCGAACGCGCAGGCCGCCCCGGGAGGCGGCCTGCGCCCTTCCACGCCGCCCGGAGTGCCGCGTGGAAACCCTGAGCACCCGCGTCCTCACGTCCCTGATCGGCGTGAGCATCGTCGCGGCGGTCGTGTGGATCGGCTGGCGCGCCATGCTGCTCGCCCTGATCCTGCTGAGCCTGCTGGGCCTGCGCGAGTACATCCGCATGCTCGACCGCAACGACCTCGACGTGCGCCGCAAAAGCCTGTACTTCTTCGGCGTGCTGATGGTCCTCGCCGCGTACCCCGCCGCGGAAATCCCCGCGTGGCTCGGGCACCACAGCGGCACGCTGCGCGAGGCGGTCCTCGCGTTCGGCGTCGGGTACTTCCTGGTGCTGGAGGTCATCCGCCCGGGCGAGCGCCCGCTGGAGCGCATCGTGTACACGCTGTTCGGGCTGCTGTACATCCCGTTCCTGCTGGGGTACTTCCTGCTGCTGCGCTACAACGACGGCGACGCCACCCTCGGGCTCCTGTACTTCGCGCTGCCGCTGCTCGCCACGTTCGCCACGGACATCGGCGCGTACTTCATCGGGTACTTCTTCGGCCGGCGCAAGCTCGCGCCGGAAGTCAGCCCCGCCAAGACCGTCGAGGGCGCCATCGGCGGCCTGATCGTGAGCTTCGTGGTGGTGTTCACGTTCACGCGCCTGTTCGAGATTCGCGGCATGAGCATGCTCCCGGACGCGCTGCTGTACAGCCTCATGGTGTCCAGCGCCGCGCAGCTCGGCGACCTCAGCGAAAGCCTGCTGAAACGCGCCCTGAACGCCAAAGACAGCGGCACCAGCCTGCCCGGCCACGGCGGCCTGCTCGACCGCCTCGACAGCCTGCTGTTCGCCGTGCCCATCACGTACCTCTTCCTGCACTACGGCCCCTTCTGAGCGCACGCGAGGAAGGCGCCGCAGCGGGCAGACGTGCCGCGAGGGCCACCTCACCCGGGAGGTGCCCGCACGCGCCCGGCGGAGCGCCCGCCTGATGGTTCCTGCTTGTGCCGGCAGCGCCTCTGAGTCTATCGCGCGCGGCCCGCACCTGACCACCTGTCACGTTTGTCCTAGACCGTGCGCGCTGCATGCGGCAGAGTGAGCGCAATGCGAATCTCCATTCTGGGCAGCACCGGGTCCATCGGCACGCAGGCGCTCGACGTGGCGCGCGAGCGCGGCTGGACGGTCACGGCCCTCGCCGCCGGACGGAACCTCGACCTGCTCGAACAGCAGGTCCGCGAATTCAGCCCGGGCGTCGTCAGCGTCGCCCCGGAGGCCCTGGGTGCAGCGCGTGCCCGCCTGGGTGGCGTGCGCGTCATCAGCGACAACCGCGAGATCGCCACCGCCGACGCGGACGTCCTCGTGGGCGCCATGAGTGGCCTGCACGGCCTGGAGCCCACCCGCGCCGCGCTGCAGGCGGGCCGCGCCGTCGCGCTCGCCACCAAGGAGGCCATGGTCGTCGCCGGACACCTGATCTGGGACGCCGCGGGTGAGGGCGGGGGCCGCATCGTGCCTGTGGACAGCGAACACACCGGCGTGTACCAGGCGCTCACCGGCGAACACCTCGACGACGTCGCCGAGGTGATCCTCACTGCGAGCGGCGGACCGTTCCGCGAAGGCCCCGAGGACCTCAGCCGCGTGACGCCCGAGCAGGCCCTCCGACACCCGAACTGGAGCATGGGCCGCAAGGTCACCCTCGACAGCGCCACCCTGATGAACAAAGGCCTGGAAGTCATGGAGTGCGCCGGCCTGTACGGCCTGCCGCTCAGCCGCGTGGGCGTGCTCGTGCACCCACAGAGCGTCGTGCACGCCCTCGTGCGGTACCGCGACGGGAACCTCAAGGCGCAGCTGGGCCCGACCGACATGCGCCTCGCCATCGCGTACGCCATGGACGCCGCGCCCACCGGCATGACCCGCCCGGGTGACGTGAGCGGCGCGCGGCGCGGCGCGGAAGTGCACGGGCACCTCGGCTACCACCTCACCGGGAACCTCAGCTTCAGCGACCCGGACCTGGCGCGCTTCCCGTGCCTCGCGCTCGCGTACCGCGCGGGCAATGTGGGCGGCCTCGCCCCGTGCGCCCTGAACGCCGCCGACGAGATCGCCGTGGACGCCTTCCTGGACGGCCACATCGGCTTCCTGGACATTCCGCGCGTCATTGAGCGCGTCCTCGACGAGACGCCGGGCGGGCCGCTCAGCTGGGACGCCATTCCCGACGCGGACGCCTGGGCGCGCGCGCGCGCGCGCGAACTGTGCCGGGTGCCTGCATGAACCTGCAGGAACTCGTCGGGGCGCTCAGCGGCGCGGGGCTGCTGTGGGCCGCGCTGATCATCGGCGCCGTGATGATCCTGCATGAGTTCGCGCACTACTGGGCGGCGCGCGCGCAGGGCGTGCAGGTCACGGCGTTCAGCATCGGCTGGGGGCCGGTGCTGCTCCGCCGCACGTGGCGCGGCACCGACTGGCGCGTCAGCCTGCTGCCCATCGGCGCGTACGTCCAGATTGACGGCATGGCCCCCGACCCCGGCGAGGACGAGCCGCCGCAGCGCGGGTACACCCTGCTGCCCGCGTGGGGCAAGATCGCCATCCTGCTCGCCGGGCCACTCGCGAACCTGCTGCTCGCGCTGCTGCTGCTCACCGCCGTGAATACCGGTCAGGGCCTCACGGACGTCCGCACGGACCGCGCCGTCGTTGGGCAGGTCATTGCCGGGTCCGCCGCCGAGCGGGCCGGCGTGCGCACCGGCGACGTGATCGTGCGTCTGGACGGGCAGCCGCTGCCCAACTCGTACCGCGTGGACAACGAGGACCGCCCCGGGTACCTGAAGGTCCGCGACACGCTGTCCAGCGACGGCCGGCACACCCTGACCGTGCGGCGCGGCGCGGCCGAACGCACCATCGCCTTCCAGTGGGTGGCGTTCCGGGACGGCGCGCGTCAGACGTTCGGCATCCGCTACGGCCCGCAGCAGACGACGCGCGCCGTGACCCTCCCGCAGGCCTTCACGGAAGCGGGCCGCACGGTCATCAGCGCCGTCCCGGCGGTGCTGGACGCGTTCGCGCGGCTGTTCCGCAGCTTCTTCACCCTGGACCTCGCCACGGACGGCGGCGTGGTCGGCCCGGTGGGAACGGTGCAGGTCGTCGGCGAGGCGGCGCGCCTCGGCCCGTGGGTGTTGGTCGGCATCGCCGCCGCCATCAACCTCAGTGTCGGTTTCTTCAACCTGCTGCCGATTCCCGGTCTGGACGGCGGCCGCATCCTGCTGATCCTGGTGGGCGTGCTGCGCGGCCGGCCGCTCAGCGCGCGGCAGGAAGGCGGCATCACCCTGGCCGGGTTCGCGTTCGTGATGCTCCTGACCGTGTTCGTGGTGCTCCGCGACCTCACCCGCTTCTTCTGAAACCCTACATAGGACGGAGGGGACCCTGAGCGGCCCCCTTCGTCCTATTGGTGTTGCGG